>JBHHYV010000010.1:0-51423 GCA_046757685.1 Myxococcota bacterium | reverse complement strand
GCCCGAGACCAGCGCCTCGCCGAGACCCCAGCTGGCGTTGATCAGGAGCTCGTCGTAGTCATTGGTGAGAGGGTTCAGGGAGAACGCTACACCCGACGTCTCACTCGCGATCTGCTCCTGGATCACGACCGCGATCGAGGGCGAGAGGCTCGCGAGGTCCATCTCGCGCTTGTAGAGCAGAACGCGGGGGGCGAGGCACGACTCGAAGCAGGTGCGCACCGCGCGCTCGAACTCGTCGCATCCCACGCTGAGCACGGTCTCGTAGAGGCCGGCGAAGGACGCGCCCTCGAGATCCTCCTCCGGCGAGGAGGAGCGGACGGCGAACGGACCCGGCCCCAGCTCGGCGGTCGCAGCGGCCAAAGCCTCGCGTTGAGCGGGGCTCGAGACGAGGTTCGCGGCCGACTTCCCGAGCTCGGAACACGCGAGCCTGAACGCGGCCCCGTCCGGGTCGCCGGCACGCTCGACCACGGCATGCCACGTCTCGCTGCTCACGATCTGCTCGATCCAGCCTGCGAAGAACGCCGTCGTCAGAACCACGCCGCCGGGCACCCGAAACCCGGCCCGGATCAGTCGGATCAGC
This sequence comes from Myxococcota bacterium, assembly GCA_046757685.1. GTDB lineage: Bacteria > Myxococcota_A > UBA9160 > SZUA-336 > SZUA-336 > JBHHYV01. Next base: position 50,843 of record JBHHYV010000010.1, on the reverse strand, counting down.
GACCCGGCTTTGCCTCCGACCTGCGTCTCGTCGACGGGACCGTCGGTCGAGAGCCGGTTCCACATCTCGATCTCCCGGTGACGGCCGTTCCCACTGCGAGGCAGCCCGCTGCTTTGTAACACGCTTCGAGCCTGTGGCACCATTGCCCGTGGGAGGAGACGATGAGCCAGCCAGCGGATCCGAGCTTGGCCGAAGCGATCGCCGAGATGGAAGACCAGGCGTTCTACTGCAAACCCTCGGTACCGGTCGGCCAGGTCTCCTCAGAGCTCGCACCCACGATCGCCAAGCTCGGTCTCGAGCGGAACTGCCGGGAGCTCGCCGAGCTCGGCTACACGGTCGTGGAGGACGCCGGGACGCTCGAGTTCATCGCGCGGCTGCGCGAACGCGTGCTCGAGCAGGGTCACCCGTATGCGTTTCAGCTGCTCGACAAGGACCCCCTGTTCGCGGAGGCGGTTCTCAATCCCAGGCTCATGGCCATGGCGGAGTTCTCGGTAGGCGCGGGCTTTCTGCTCAGTCAGCTGGCGAGCAGCGTGCGCGGTCAGGGGTCGCCCTGCATCCCGATGCACGCGGACCAGGCCTGGGTGCCGACTCCGTTCCCGGAGCAGAACATGTTCCTCACCGCCTGTTGGGTGTGTGACGAGTTCACCAAAGAGGGCGGCGCCACACTGGTCATCCCGGGAACGACCGCACTGCGCCGCTCTACGGCTCCTACAGAGCTCCTACAGAGCCGATCTTACAGAACACCCGTACCCTGAAGTCGAATGACCCCCTTATCGGGACTATCCTTCCCCGCGAGGATGGCAATGGGTCCGTCCGCGAACCGCGCCCCGACGACTCCGACCCCGATCAGCACGACCAACGATCCCAGCATCCCCAGGACGATCCACACGGTGACCTTCATGCCGTTTCTCCTCCGCCGAAGATTCTCGGACGTCGACCGCCCGCACTGCTCCGTGACTCGGGATCAGATCACGCGCCTCTCGATCAGGGAAGCGCAGAGCTCCCCGCTCGGGACGGGCTCGAGCTCCGCTGTCGCGGCGGAGCTCTGTGAGCGATCAGACCGCCGGCAGCCAGTAGACATCCGTCATGTCCTGGCGGCCCGGGACCGGCATGCCGCGGCGCTGCCTGAAGTCCGCCACCAGGCTTCCCGAGCGTGCGTGCGTCGGGGGATCGATCACGACGGCGGCATCGAGCTCCCGCGTCATCTGCTGCAGCCGTGCCGCTAAGTTCGTCGTGTTCCCGATCGCCGACCAGAGCGTGCGGTCGACCGCGCGGATGCTGCCGACGATGGCGCGACCCGTCGCCACGCCGACGCCCGCGCGCGCGGGGGCCTCTCCGTCGCGGCCGAGCGCCGCCACGGCCTCCACCAGCGCGACGGCCGCCCGCACGGCCGCTCGCTCCTTGTCCGGCAGTGGCTCTGGGGCGCCGAACACGACCATAACCCCGTCACCCGCGAACTCGACCAGCGTGCCCCCCAGCTCGCGGACCACGAGCGAGACCGTCTCGGCGTAGCGATTCACTGCGGCGAAGACCTCCTCGGGACGGTGTCGCTCGCTGAAGGCGGTATAGCCCCAAAGATCGATGAACAGGACCGAGACCTCGAGCTCGCGCGGCTCGAGGCTCTCACCCGCCTCGAGCTGCGCCGCGAGCCGGCTCGGCACGTAGCGGCGCAGTTGCTGGTACATCTCGAGCTTGCGGCGCAGGAGCTCCTGGTCGTCGAAGCGACGAAGCTCGGACGACAGGCGGTCGGCGACCGCGCCGATCAAGGCGAGGTCGGTCGTCGTGTAGATGTCGCCTGAGCGCTTGCCACCGAGACTCACGAAGGCCAGTAGCGATGACCCCGACAGCACGGGGGCCAGCACGGCCGCGTCCATCGTCTCGAGGGCGGCCCGCTCGAACGGACTCAGCTGCTCCGGCGGACCCCGCCGCGACCAACCTCGGCGCTGGAGCGGGCGGGCCTGCGCCGCGAGCGTCGCGATCAGGGGCGCGTGCCCCTCGAAGGCCAGCGGAACGCTGCGGCCGCGCACGAACACCGGTACGTATGCCTCGCGGGCGCGAGCGAATATCACGCAGCTCTGCGGCTTGAGGAGCGAGTCGAGGCGCTCGCCGGCCAGCGAGAGCAGCGCTCGCGGATCTGCGCAGTCCGAGAGATCGCAAAGAAGCTGCTGGATCCCTTGCTCCAGGGCGCGGCGCTCCGGGAAGAAGCGGCGCTCGATCTGCGGGCGCAGGCGCTTGTGCAGCGGCACGGCGATGGAGGCCAGCACGATCGAGAGCGTCACCTGGATGAAGGACGGCGCAACTCCGAACCACTCGCTGGCTGCCTGCGCCGCGCGCGGAACCAGCGTCAACGCGCTGGTAAGCAGGCCGATCGACAACAGGGTGTACGACGCGGTGGTGCTGATCAGCCGGTCGATGTCCAACATGTGGTATCGAGCGATCACGAACAGGATGAAGACGGGAGCCAGGCTTCCCGAGATCTGCAACACCTCGCTTGCCCACCAGTAGCGCGGGTCGTAGAGCGAGAGCCCGACGCAGGCGAACGCCGGCATCGCGACGAGGTAGAAACCGTAGACCAACCACTTGATCTGGCGGCGACCTACGGCCCCGGTGCGCCGGTACTGGAGCGTCAGCACAGCCAGGAAGGTGGCCATGAAGGCGATCGAGAGCAGACTCGAGAGCCGCAGCGCTACGTCGGCCGGGAACGGCACGCCGAACGAGATGCTCACGATCGCGGGCCCGAGCAGCGCGAAGAGCCAGGGAGCCAGCCGCGACGCCGCGTTGTTGCGGGCGACGTCGGCGGGGAACAGCAGGACGGTTCGGAGGCCCAGCGGAAAGCACGCCGTCACCGAGACCCCGTAGACCGCGATCCAGGCGTAGGTCTGTGCAAGTGAGCCCCCGTAGAAGCGGAGGTAGTACAGGCTGAACAGGATCGCGGCCAGGAATCCCGTGCGCGCGATAGCGGGTTCCGGTGCTCGCATCAGGATCAGCAGGCCCATCAAGGCGAAGCCGGCCGTCAACGGGATGTACCACCACCAGGGCATGAAGGCGGCGGGGACGAGCAGCCGATCCTCCCGAACCGCTCCTCCGCGCTCGTACGTCACGGGAAGCTCGCCCTCGGCCGATCGCTGCTCGATGGCGCGGGCGATTGCGCCGATGGGACCTATGCCGCGAAGATCCGAGTCGCCCAGCTTCAGGACGCGGTCGCCCGGCTCCAGCACGAGGTTCTGCACGCTTCCGGGCAGGTTGCCAATGTACACGGGGAACGCGTCCGGGGACTCGGGCGCCGCCAGGTAGAGCCCCGGCCAGGCAAAGCGCAACTCCCGTGCCTCCCGGACGTGCAACGCGAAGCACGCGACCCAGACCGGCAGGGCGAGGCCGAGCAGCACGACGTCGGCGAGCGCCAGTCGGCGCACGGCTCACCCGGCCTCCCGGACGCCCGAGGCGCGGCGTCGGATCCCGTCGAGAACGCTCATGCCCACTCCATCGACGACTCGTGTCATGTGCGCTCCGCGCCGAGGGCTCGGGAGTCTGCCGGGACCGGCGCGAGGCCGCGAGCCAGCCGGCAATTTCATATCACGAGACCGGTCGATATGCGACGGTACCTTCCCCGAGCGGCGCAGGCGCGCGATGCGTACCCCGCAGGACCGCGAGACCCGGCGGTGAGGGCCGCGGGAGCAGGCCTCGGAGCGACCTCGCCCGAGCCGTTCGACCTGCGGCTCGCGGACCTGGCGAGCCACTGCGTCGAGCAGAACCTCGCGCCCGGCCCATCCCTTCCCCGACGCGGTGTCGCGGGGCGGAGGTCCACCACTGCTCGCTGGTCCTCGTGACCGCGCCGTACCGCCTGCGGTCGAGAGAAGGACGCGGTCGTAGCCAGCACTGTTGCCGCGGCTGCCGAGAAGGTGGACGCCCCCGTCACCGTCGTGGTCGCGCAGACGGCGACGGTAGGCGCCGATCCTCACATCGGTGTGGCCTTCGCGGTTGATGCCGGCAGTGCCGCTCTACGGCTCCTACAGAGCCGATTTTACAGAACACCCGTACCCTCAAGTCGAATGACCCCCTTATCGGGACTATCCTTCACGCCGGCGCTCGCCCACCCCGTCTCTCTTCCTGCTTCGCGTCGAGAGCTCTGTTGTGACCCTGCATCCCGGTGCGGTAGATCCGGGCGATCACGTCCTCGATCGGCGGGTCCTCGAGGGTCAGGTCGGCAATCGGGCGGCGCTCCCCGAGCCAGGCGATCAGCTGCGGGGCGGGAATGTCCTCGCGGGAGAAGCGAAGCACCAGTCGCTCAGGGCCGCGCTCCTCGACCCGGACGCCCGGAGGAAGCTCTCCGGGCGGCTCGCCCTCAAAGTCGACCGCTAGCCTGCGCTCGCGTCCGAGCCTGTGGCGGAGCTCGGCGAGCGCGCCGTCGAACGCGACCCGGCCCTCGTCGATCAGGATCATGCGCGGGCAGAGCCGCTCGATGTCGGGCAGGTCGTGCGTCGCAAGCAGGATCGTGGTGCCGCGATCGGCATTCTCGCTTGCCAGGAACTGTCGGATGGTCTGCTTGGCGACGACATCGAGCCCGAGGGTGGGCTCATCGAGAAAGAGCAGGTCGGGCCCGTGCAGGAGCGCTCCCACGAGCTCGCAGCGCATGCGCTGGCCCAGCGACAGCTTGCGCACAGGGGTGTCGAGCAGCAGGGAGAGGTCGAGCAGCTCGACCAGCCGATCGCGCTGCGTCCGGAACGCAGGATCGGGAATGGCATAGACGTGCTGAAGAAGCGCGTAGGATTCGATCACCGGAAGATCCCACCAGAGCTGCGTGCGCTGACCAAAGACCACGCCCAGGTGAGCGACGTGAGACACGCGCTCGAGCCGCGGCACCCGCCCGCACACACTCACCTCACCCGAGGTCGGCTCCAGAACTCCGGTCAGGACCTTCACGGTCGTGGACTTTCCCGCTCCGTTGGGGCCGATGAAGCCGACGAACTCTCCAGGCTCGATCCGGAAGCTGATGCCATCGACCGCGCGCACGACGTCGTAGCGCGGGTCGAAGAGGTTGCGGATCGCACCGAACGCTCCCCGGTGGTGAATGGGAATCCGGTACTCCTTGGAGAGGTCGCGTACCCGGATCACGCTCAGCTCCCCGTCGACTCGTAGCGCCGCAACCCCAGCGCGAAGCTGCCGCGCGCCAGAAGCAGGACCCCCAGGCACACCCCCGGCGACAGAAAGGGAACCCAGGCGGGGAAGCCCGCCTCCTCGACACGCCCGAGCGCGGCGAGCACCGGGAAGTAGTTCACGAACGCCAGTGGCACCGCATAGGTGATCGCCCGCCGGAACCAGCGCGAATAGATCGATACGGGATAGGTCAGCGCGGCGCTGCCTCCATAGGTCAGCATGTTCTGAAGCTCCGAGGTCTGACCCAGTGTCCAGAACTGAGACGCCGCTCCGAGCATGACGACTCCCGTGAAGAAGAGCATCCCGCTGAGGATCCCGGTGGCGATCCACAGCCAGCTCTGGAGCCCGAGTCCCAGACCCGCCGCGCCGATCATCAACACGACGACTCCCTGCACGACCCGGCCGAGCCGCCGCAGCTCGAACTCGTGAGCGGCGATCTGCATGAACAGAGATCGCGGACGCAGCAGCCAGCGGTCCACGTCCCCTCGGATCAGGTAGGGCCCGAAGTCCTCGAAGCCCCGGAGCAGGCTCTCGACCATTGCCCATGAGATCTCGACCATGCCGTAGAGCAGGCAGAGCTCGAGAATCGTCCACTCCTCGAGCCCGCCGAACTTGAGCATCAGGAAGTAGATCGGGAGGAAGTCCGCGAAGACGGTGAGAAAGTCAATGCCCATTCCGAGGGTGAAGCTCGCCTTGTACTGCATCTGCGAGCGCAACGCGGCGCCGGTGATGCGCCGGTAGACCCGAAGCTCGTCGAGCAGCGCCGCCATCCTAGCCTCCGAGCGCGGCCAGCCGCCGCGTCCCTCGCAGCTCGACCCCGTGGGCCACGCCGGCGAGCAGGGCGAACCAACCGATCTGATGCGCGAGGCCGAACAGGAGCTCCATGCCGGTGAGCTTTCCGGTCGCGAGGGCGATCGGGGTGTAGATCCATGCGCGAAAGGGCAGCACGTCACAGACCTGCCGAAAGCCCTCGGGATAGAAGTCGAGCGGCACCACGATCCCCCCGAAGAGGAAGCTCAGAAACATCATCGCCCGCAGCGGCCCGCGCGGATTCTCGATCCAGTACGCCGAGGCCGCGAGCGTGTACTGCACGAGCGCGGAGATGCCGACGCCGAGCGCAAGAGACAGGGGGAAGAGCAGCAGCACCGGCCCGATCGGCGGAGTGAGCCGATAGAGGACGACCGCCGCTGCATAGAGAAGAATCGACCGGGCGAGAAGATAGTAGGCCGCCGTCCCATAGCTCTCGGACAGGTGCCGGGCCCACAGACGCACCGGCCGTGCGAGGTCCACGACCACGTCTCCCGAACGCACGCGATCCGCGAGTTCGACTCCCACGCTTGCCGACATGGCGCCCACCACCATGAGCAGAGCCTCCGAGGTCGCGAAGTAGCGCACTGCCTGGTCGGCGGACCAGCCTGCAACCGTGCCCCGACCTCCGAAGAACGCCAGGAATACCTGTGCGTGAATCAGGAAGAAGAAGAAGTTGACGACGATGCCGCTCAGGTTGGCCAGTCGGTAGGCGGCGCGGCGCTGGAATGCACATCGCGCGTAGGAGGCGTAGACGCGTGGCGAGGGGGCGAGCGGCACGATTCCCCCGGGGCGAGAGGGACGCGCAGGCTACCTCGCCCAAGGGGAGACTTCAAGCGCTGCACCGCTGCGTCTGGGTGCAGCCGTCCGCCTGCAGTCCAGCTCTCAGCCTCACGCCGCGGCGCCCGTGGGCTCCCTTCTCTGGCATCCTTCTTGCGCTGGTGCCGCGTCCCCCTTTGCTGAGTGGACAGTTTCGGGGTAGGGAATCCCCTCCGCAGAGAGGGGAAGATGACCAGGAAGTACAGCAGGGATCGAAGGGGGTCGGCGTCGCCGAGGGGCGGAGCCGAGCGAAGCGAGGCGCCTCGGAACCCTGGGGTCCGGATCCGCCCGCGGGCCAGGGGCCGGGGACGGCGTATAGTGGCCCGAGCAGGGGACTTGGAGTAACGAACCCGACTCGAACCCCTGCGAGATCGCGAGAGGAGGAGCTCTTCATGGCGTCCAGAGACATCGAGACCGGCAGCGAGGATCTGCACGCTCGCATCGACGACGGCGTCGCGATCCTGACCATGAACCGGCCCGAGCGGCGCAACGCCCTGTCGGGAGGGATGCTCGACGGGATGGCCCGGGCACTCGCCGAGTGCGAGGTCGCCCCAGACGTGGGCTCGGTCGTCCTGACCGGGGCAGGTGGAGCCTTCTGCTCCGGCGGAGACGTGAAGGGAATGGCGGCGCGAGGGAGCGGGGGCTCGGGAGAGGGACCCTCCCTCGACGCTCGCATCCATCTCCAGCGCCTGAGCCAGCGGGCGACGGCGGGTCGCATCTACCGGATGCCCAAGCCCGTCCTCGCGGCGCTGCCCGGCGCCGCCGCAGGGGCCGGGCTCTCGCTGGCGCTCGCCTGCGACCTGCGGATCGCGTCGGAGCGGGCGGTCCTCGTCACCGCCTTCGCGCGCGTCGGCTTCAGCGGCGACTACGGCGGGAGCTTCTTCCTCACGCGCCTGGTGGGTCCGGCGAAGGCGCTCGAGCTCTACTACCTCTCCCCCCGCCTCGACGCCAAGGAGGCGCTGGACCTCGGGCTGCTCTCGCGCGTGGTGCCCGAGGACGCGCTCGAGGGCGAGGCGCTCGCGCTCGCGCGCGAGCTCGCCCACGGTCCCCGCGTAGCCTACCGCTACATGAAGGAGAACGTGCACCGCGCCCTCGACGCCGAGCTCGAGGAGTGCCTGGACCTCGAGGCGACGCACCACGTGCACACGGGCCTCACGGCGGACCATCGCGAAGCGGCACGCGCCTTCGTCGAGAAGCGCACGCCGCAGTTCCAGGGGCGGTAGCCGTGGCCTCGACCCGCCGTCCGGATGCCCCGGGGGGAGTCGCCATGAACCCCAGGCTGCGCACCCGGCTGTGCAGCCTCCTCGGAATCGAGGTGCCGATCCTCCAGGCGGGGATGGGCTTCGTCGCACGCGGGGAGCTCGCGGCGGCGGTCTCTCAGGCGGGGGCGCTCGGTGTGATCGGCGGCGCCACGCTCACGCCCGAGGAGCTTCGCGCGGAGATCCGCAAGGTGAGGGCCTCCACGGACCGACCCTTTGGAGTCGACCTGCTTTTCGCGGTCGTCGAGGGCCGCTTCACGAGCGGCGTCGAGGAGCAGATCCGCGTCGTGCTCGACGAACGCGTCCCCGTGCTCGCCAGCGGACTGGGCGACCCCGGACCCGTGGTGCCCCAGGCCCACGCGCTCGGCATGAAGGTCGTGTCGCTGGTCGGCAACACGCGCAACGCCCGCAAGGTCGCCGAGAGCGGCGTCGACGTGATCGTCGCGCAGGGATACGATGGCGGCGGGCACACCGGGCGGGTGGGGACGCTGGCCCTGGTGCCTGCGGTGCTCGACGCGGTCGACGTTCCCGTCGTGGCCGCGGGAGGGATCGGGGACGGCCGCGGGCTGGCCGCCGCGCTCGCCCTTGGCGCGGTCGGCGTCTGGATGGGAACCCGCTTCGTGGCGAGCCGCGAGGCCACCGGTCATGCCGGCTACAAGCAGGCGATCGTCAGGGCCGACGACGAGGCCACGATCCGCACGCGCTGCTTCAGCGGAAAGCCCGCTCGCATGCTGCGCAACCGCGTGACCGCCGCCTGGGAGGACCCGGAGCTGCAAGCCCGCATCCAGCGCTTTCCGCGCCAGTTTCGCGTCATGCAGGAGTGGCTCGGTGAGGATCCCTACATCGCCGGTCGCTTCGAGGGCAAGACCGACGTGGGTGCCCTCGCTGCCGGTCAGTCCTCGGCCGTGATCCGAGAGGTGCTCCCCGCCCGCGAGATCGTGCGCGCCATCGTGAGCGAGGCGTCGCGAGAGCTGGACCGGCTCGGCGCCCACTAGCCCTCTGGCGCAGTACAATGGCGGGGACGGGAGGGGAGCGATGGCGCGCTACGGAATGACGGTACCGCTCGACGGGGTTCCCTTGCACGAGCACCATGACTGGTACCGGGAGATGCTCGACCTGGGCTACACGGACTTCTGGTCGTCCGAAGCCAACGGCAGCGACGGCTTCACGCCGCTCGCCCTGGCGGCAGCCTGGGCGCCCGAGGCGCGGCTCGGCGTCGCGATCATCCCGGCGTACACCCGCGGGCCGGCCCTGATGGCCATGACGGTCGCCTCGCTCGCCGAGGCCGCGCCGGGCCGCTTCGTGATGGGCCTTGGCACCTCGTCCAACGTCATCGTCGAGCGCTGGAACGACGTGCCCTTCGAGAAGCCCTACCAGAAGACCCGGGACATGGTGCGCTTCCTGCGAAAGGCCCTGGCGGGCGAGAAGGTCGACGAGCGCTTCGAGACCTTCCAGGTCCGCGGGTTCCGGCTCGGCCGCAAGCTGGAGCAGCCGCCGCCGATCCTGGTCGCTGCGCTGCGCCAGGGCATGCTGCGGATGGCCGGGCGCGAGGGGGACGGCGCGATCCTCAACTGGCTGGGCGCGGACGACGTCAAGACGGTCGTCCCCCTCGTGCACGAAGGGGGCGCCGGCAAGGAGATCGTGTGCCGCATCTTCGTCTGCCCGACCGCGGATCGGGACCTCGCGCTCCAGATCGGCCGGCGGGCGGTCGCCGCCTACCTGAACGTCCCCGTCTATGCAGCCTTCCACGACTGGCTGGGCCGAGGTCCGGTGCTGCGGCCCATGTGGGAAGCCTGGCGCGCGGGCGACCGCAAGGCCGCTCTCGCCGCAATTCCCGATCCAGTGATCGATGAGCTGATCGTCCATGGCTCGCCCGAAGCCTGCCGGGAGCACATCGAGCGCTACGTGGCGAGTGGCGTGACCACCCCGGCCCTGGCGCTGCTCTTTCCGGGCCGCGATCTGCGGCAGACGATTCGCGACCTGGCGCCCCGCGCATGATGCGCCGCGTGCTCCTGGGAACCGGGCTGGTCGTCGCGTTCGCGGTACTGGGTTGGATCGCGCTCGGGCGGGGCTGGCTCGTCGAGCCCTGGGGGCCGGGAGTCCCGGCGGCGGAACGGGTTCCGACCGCCACCCGCGACGCTCGCGCGCGGGTGCAGCGGAACGCGGCGCTCGACCTGGGGGTCACGAATCCCAAGCAGATCCTCTTCGGGGACCTGCACGTCCACACCACCTACTCGACCGACGCCTTCCTGATGGCGCTCCCCATGATGGGGGGCGAGGGCGCCCAACCGGTATCGGATGCCTGCGACTTCGCGCGCTTCTGCTCGGCACTCGACTTCTGGTCGATCAACGACCACGCGCTGGCCCTGACCCCGCGACGCTGGCACGAGACCATCGATGCGATCCGCCAGTGCAACGCGGTGGCGGGCGATCCCACGAATCCCGATACGGTGGCCTTCCTGGGTTGGGAGTTGACCCAGATGGGCTCCAATCGCAGCAATCACTTTGGCCACAAGAACGTCGTGCTGCGGCGCCTGGACGACGCTCACGTTCCCGCTCGGCCGATTGCCGCCGCGCCTCCTCCCGATGCCCGCGGCCCGCTCGCCGGCGGGCCCTCGACCTTCCGGCTGGGCCTGATCGCCCTCCTCTCGGGAAGGGAGGGCGGAGCGCAGTTCGCACGCTACATGCAGGACCTGGCCGCGGTCCCCCTCTGCCCCGACGGGGTGCCGGAGCGCGAGCTTCCGCTCGACTGCAAGGAGCAGGCGGCGACGCCGGAAGAGCTCTTCGCCAAGCTCGACGACTGGGGATTCGAGTCGCTGGTGATTCCGCACGGGACGACCTGGGGCTTCTACACACCGCTCGGGTCGAGCTGGGCCAAGCAGCTCCGGCCCGCCCGCCACGATCCCGCGCGGCAGCGGCTGGTCGAGGTGTACTCCGGGCACGGCAACTCGGAGGAGTACCGGCCCTGGCGAAGCGTCGTCTACGACGCCCAGGGCGAGGCGACGTGCCCGAAACCCACGGCAGGCTACCTGCCCTCCTGCTGGCGCGCCGGCGAGATCATCCGCGAGCGCTGCACGGGCGCGGGCGAGTCGGCCGAGACGTGCGAGGCCCGCGCCCGCGAGGCACGCCAGAACTACCTGGATGCCAACGTGGCGGGATTTCGAACGGTCCCGGGAGCCAGCGTTGCCGACTGGCAGGACGCAGGCCAGTGCCGCGACTGCTTCCTGCCCGCATTCAACTTCCGGCCGCAGAGCTCCGTGCAGTACATGCTGGCCCTGGGCCGGCCGACTCCCGGGGGACCGCCCCTGCGCTTCCGCTTCGGGATGATCGCATCCAGCGACAACCACTCCGCGCGGCCCGGTACCGGCTACAAGGAGTACGCCCGCAACGTCAACACCGAGGCCCGCTTCGGTCGCTTCGTGGACAGCTTCTTCGGACGCGACTCGGCGACGGGTGCGCCGGTGCCCCGTTCGGTTCGCTTCGACGCCGTGAGCTCGGGGCTGCCCTTCTTCTCGGTGCGCGAGTCGGAGCGGCAGGCCTCGTTCTTCCTGACGGGAGGCCTGGTGGCCGTCCACTCGCAGGGGCGTGACCGGGATGCCCTATGGCGGGCCCTCGAGCGCCGCGAGGTCTACGGCACCAGCGGTCCCCGGATCCTGCTCTACTTTGATCTCTTGAACCCGCCCGATACGGCGGGTGCGGTCCCCATGGGGGGCGGAGCGCGGATGCACGACCCGCCCGCCTTCCGCGTGCGCGCTGTCGGCTCCCTGGAGCAGAAGCCCGGCTGCCCCGCCGACTTTTCGAGCGCGCTCGGACCCGACAAGATCGCGCGCCTCTGCCGTGGGGAGTGCTACAACCCCGGCGACCATCGACGGCGCATCACGCGCATCGAGGTCGTGCGCATCCGGCCCCAGCGCACACCCGACGAGGAGATCTCCAGGCTGATCGAAGACCCGTGGCGCGTCTTCGAGTGCCCGGCCGACTCCGAGGGCTGCAGCATCACCTTCCGGGACGACGAGTTCCCGGAGGCCACCCGGGACTCCGTCTACTACGTGCGCGCGATCGAGGAGCCCAGCCTGGCCGTGGGTGCCGATCCACTGCGCTGCACGCGCGACGAGGCGGGCCGCTGCGTGGAGCTCCATCCCTGCGCCGACGGAGAGTCGGGAGACGACTGCAAGGCCGAGACGGAGGAGCGCGCCTGGTCCTCACCGATCTTCGTGGACTACGTGGCGGAGCCCTGAGCGGGCGATCGAAGCGATCCGCCCGGACGCCGTCGAGTCGCCCTCCGACTACGCCCGCCCGGGCGACGGCGCGCGCAGCATCCAGCGCAGGGGCATACGCTTGACCCCACCCAGGAAGCTCGAGCGGGTGCGTTCGAAGGGACCCGAGAGCTCGACCGACTCGATCCGCGCCACGAGCTCGCGCAGGAGCACCCGCAGCTCGAGGCGAGCCAGGTTTGCGCCGAGGCAGAAGTGCTCGCCGATCCCGAAGCCCAGGTGGGGATTGGGAGCTCGGTCGACCCGGAACGAGTCGGGCGCGTCGAAGACCGCCTCGTCCCGGTTGGCCGAGGGGTAGAAGAGGCAGAGCGCCTGCCCGGCGCGGATCTTCTGGCCCCCGAGCTCGAGATCGTGGGTCGGGGTCCTGCAGAACTGGATCACCGGCGAGGTCCAGCGCACGATCTCCTCGACCGCCCGCTCCACCCCCCCGGGATCGAGCCTGAGCTTCTCGAGCTCGTCGGGGTTCTCGATCAGCGCCAGGAGCCCGCCGCTCGCGGCGTTGCGCGTCGTCTCGTTTCCCGCGACCACCAGCAGGAAGTAGAAGGACAAGAGCTCGAGCGGATGCAGGGGCTCCCCGTCGAGCTTCGCGTTCGCGAGCACGCTCACGATGTCATTGCGCGGCGAGGCCCTCCGCTCCTCGGCGAGCGCGGCGAAGTACTCGAAGAGCGACTGGCGAGCCTCTGCGGCCGTCTCCTGCGCCGTCGCACCGGGCTTGCGGAACTCGGGGTCGGACGAGCCCGCGATCTGATTCGTCCACTCGAACATCCTCCGCCAGTCCTCGCGAGGCACACCGAGCATCTCGGCGAGGACCCAGAGCGTGAGCGGCGCGGCGACGTCCGAGACGAAGTCGAGCTCGCTCGTGGCCCCCTCTCGCGTGAGCCCGTCGAGGATCTCGCGGGTAATCCTCTCGACCTCGGGAGCCAGCCGGCCGATCGAGCGGGGCGTGAACCAGCTGCTCACGAGCTTGCGGTAGCGCGCATGGTCGGGTGGATCCATGTTCAGGAGATGGCGCGCCCGCACCTCCTGCTCCTCGGGAGGGAGTCCCTCCGGAAAGACGGCGAGGCGCGGTGCGTTCAGCAGGACACGGGGCCGCTTGGACACCGCAATGATGTCGGCGTGACGCGTGATGGCCCAAAAGGGCGTGCAGTCGCCCCCCGGGGCGCACCAGAAGACCGGGCGCTCCCGGCGCAGCCGCGCCCATGCCGCGTGGGGATATCCGTGGGCGACGTAGGTGTCGGGACCGACCAGGTCGAGCATCTCGAGCGCGTCGGGCTCGGGCATCGGGGCTCCCTTCTCTCGTGGTGCGGGTCCGTGGCGGCAACCGAAGACCCGGGCTCCGCTCAGCGGCCGGTAAATCTCGCGGGCCGCCTCTCGAGAAACGCGGCGACGCCCTCTCGGTGATCCTCGGAACGAAAGCAGGTCTGGAGCGCGTCGACGTGCGCCTTCATGTGCTCCTCGATGCTCCGCTCGAGCCCGTCGTAGAGCAGCCGCTTTGTCAACCGTGCCGAGAGCGGCGAGACCGCCAGGTAGCGCTCGGCCTCGGCGCGCGCCGCCTCTCCGAGACGCTCCGAATCGACGATCTCGGCCACGTAGCCCAGCGCCTTCGCCTCTTCGGCACCGAGGAAGTCTCCCGAGTAGAGCAGTCTCAGCGCGGCTGCGGGCCCGATCAGGCGTGGCAGCAGCCAGGTTCCGGCTCCGGTGTCGGGCACCAGGCCGCGGTGCCCGAAGTTCCAGGCAAAGCGCGCGCGCGGAGTCGCGATCCGGACATCGCACTGCGACGTGAACTCCGCACCCATGCCGACTGCAGGACCGTCCACCGCACACAGGACCGGCTTGGGGCAGGCGACGATCGGCCAACTCGGGCGTCGCTCGCGCGCGGGACCCCGCCGTCCTCGCTCCTCTCCGGGCACGCTCGCCAGGTCGGACAGATCCGTCCCCGCGCAGAAGCTGCCGGGGGTCCCCGTCAGGATTACGACGCGTGCCTCCGGGTCGTCGCCCGCGCGCTCGAGGGTCTCGATGAAGTCGTTCAGCACCGCATAGGTCATCGCCCCCCGCTTCTCGGGTCGATCGATGGTGACGGTCGCGATCCCGTCGCTCGTCTCGTAGCGGATGTGCTCTCCCATCGGGTGGGCTCCTCTCGTCGTCAGTCGATCAGTCCCGCACGGCGAGACGCAGCAAGCGCGTCGACCGCATCCACCCTCCGCAAGACGTCGCGGAGCTCGCGGACGAAGTGCTGCCTCTTCTCAACGACGGAGGGCTCGTCGTCCAACAAGCCCCGGTTGCGCGCGAGGGAAAGTGCCGTGGTGAAGAGTACGCGAGAGACCGACTCGCCGCGAGCGATCCGACGCTGCAGCCGATACTGCTGGCCGAGACCCAGGGCCCTCGCGACGAAGGCCCTCTCGTCCAGATCGGACCCGGGCGTCTCCAGGAGCAGCAGATCGGCCACCACCTGGTAGGCCTCGAGGAAGGGGCGCAGCACGCGATGCGCGTTGAAGGGCCGGAACCCGCGGACCAGGCGCTCCGCCTCGGATGCGCCGCGTGCCAGACGCTCCCGCCAGAGTGGCTCCTGAAACGCCAGCTCCTCCTCGAGCTCCTGACGGAACCCGTCGTGGTCCGCGAAGAAGAACTCGAACTTCAGGAGGTCACGCAGCCGATAGGCCTCTCGCCAGAAGAGGTCCTCGGACCCTTCCCCCGAGCCCTCGTTCTCCGCGACCGCCAGGAGCGCCAGCTCCGCGATGGCTCCGCTCACGAAGAAGTGGATGATCGTGTTGCGATAGTAGGCGGCGGCGAGGTGCTGGCCCTCCCCGATCCCGTAGACGGTCTCGGGACCTCCCTCGTAGCGCGTGACGACCCCGTTCTCGATCAGGTCGTCGAGCGCCCGCTCGACTCCCTCGGGCCGGTCCAGCTCGAGCTCCTCGGTCGTGGGGAGCTTGCGGCGGCGGACCCATTCGACGGTGTAGGCGAGCGCGCGCTGGGTCTCGGAGAGCGTGAGCGCACGGTCTCCCGTACCCAGCAGCGCGAGCGTCACCAGACTGGTCGGTGTGAGAGGGGTGACCCGATTGATCCGCACCGACACCTCGAACGCGAGCTTCTGCAGCTCGAGGTAGGGCGCCTCGCTCCCCGGCAGCGCGTCGAGGGGGCCCAGCTGCGTGCGCAGCGAGAGCGGCTCGCCGAAGCGCAGATGGATGGCGCCGTAGCGGCGGCGCAGGCCACGCACGAACTCGACGAACCAGAACAACGACTCGGCCCGCTTGGCCCCTCCTCGTTGCTCCGCCACGTAGCTCGCGACGTCCGTAATCTGGTCGTAGGCGATCGAGACGGGGATCAGGAAGACATCGTCCGTTCGCCCGCGCCGGTAGGCATCGACGACGTTGGCGAGCAGGCCGAAGCGCGGCGGCAGCAGCTTTCCGGAAC
The DNA here is from genome assembly GCA_046757685.1 of Myxococcota bacterium. GTDB lineage: Bacteria > Myxococcota_A > UBA9160 > SZUA-336 > SZUA-336 > JBHHYV01. The sequence goes on along the minus strand of JBHHYV010000010.1, from coordinate 35,116 downwards.
GGGAGCGTCCTCCCTCGATATACCACTCGAGCGGAAAGCGCTTCTCGATCAGGTAGTCCATGTACTGTCGAAGGACGAACTGGTAGACCGGGTCGTCCCGGAAGCTCCGGCGAATGAAGAAGACGCCGCTCCGCCGGATGAGGGGACCGATCGGAAAGAAGTTCATGTTGATGCCGCCCGCGGTGTGGTTGGGCGGGAGCCCGGTCTCGTGCAGCGCGTACTTCAGGACCAGGTGATCCAGGTTCGACTTGTGTGACGGGAGAAAGACCGCCGAGTGTCGCTGCGTCAGGGCGTGGATCTGCTCCAGCTGACTTCGGTCGAAGCGCAGCAGCTCGCTATAGCCGCGAGTGTAGAGCAGGTGGATGACGTGCGCGACCAGGTCGATCACGAAGGTCGAGTGGGTCGCCGCGATCTCGCGCAGGTCGCGGAGACACTCGCGCAGTACGGACGACTCGCTGCGACCCGACCCCGAGGCCAGCCGGGCCACCCCGCCCCGAAACCCGGGGCGGGCGACGATCTCTTCGCGCACGAAGCGCGGAACCTTGTAGCGCGAGCCGCGCAGGCGCCGCTCCGCGCGCTCGAGGGCCAGTGCCGCCTGGCGGGCCACGAACTCCGCGAGTCCTCGCGTGACCTCGGGACCCGCCGACGAGCGCCAGCGCGCCCGCAGCTCCGAGAGCCGCGCCGGCTCTGCCACCACGACCCGGCAGCGATCGGGATGGCGCCGAGCGACCCACACCTGGCGCAGGACTCCCGGATCCCTCGGATCTCCCAGGCTCAGCAGGTCACGCAGACTCACCTTGCGCTCACTGCCGCGCCGCGGCGCCAGCCAGGCGACACGCAAGGGGACCAAGAGGGGATCGTCGGACTGCGAGATCCCCGCCTCGAGCCGCGGGTCGAGGGCCCTCGCTCGACGCCCCGGCTTGCGCGAGGGAGGAATCGAGACCCGCTCGAACCGATCGCCCGCCTGCGCGTGTGCATCGATCCAGCGCGTGAGAATCCGTCGCTCGAACCGGCCGGCCGCATCGAGGAGCGCCAGGACCCGCGCTCCGGGGGAGGTGAGCCAGGGGGGCTGCGGCTCGGGATCGCGAGCGGGCGCGGCGGGCATGCCCGGATTCTACCCCGGGCGCCGGAAGGGCCGCAGTCGGGCGCGGTCGGTCAGGCCAGGCGCGCCTTCGAGGTCAGGCCGGCGATCGCGTCGGTGACCCGGTCCCAGACCTCGGGCGGGAGAGCGTGACCCATGCCCTCGAGGATCAGCAGGCGAGAGTCCGGGATCGCGGCGTGCGTATCGCGTCCGGCCTCGACCGGAACCAGGGGATCGACGTCGCCGTGAATCACCAGCGCCGGTACCCGAAGGCGGCGCAGCGCCTCGACCCGACTGCCATGGGCGACGATCGCCGCGAGCTGCCGGGCGACTCCCTCGGGGTAGAAGCAGCGGTCGTAAGCGCGGGTCGCCTGGGTCCGCGTCCGCTCCTCGTCGAAGGGAAGCACGCCGCCCCCGATGATGCGGGCTGCACGCACGGCCTGGTCGATCGCCGCCGCGCGATCCGCAGCGGGCGGAGCCAGAAGCACCTGCATCGCCTCGGGCTTTGCGGGCGGCAGATCGGGGTTGCCGGTGCTCGACATGATCGAGGTCAAACTCGCCACTCGCGCCGGGTGCCGGATCGCGAGCGTCTGCGCGATCATGCCTCCCATCGATGCCCCGACGACGTGCGCCCGCGGGATCTCGAGAGCGTCGAGCAGCCCGGCGGCATCATCGGCCATGTCATCGAGGGTGTAGGGCACCTCGAGGGGCTTCCCCGAAGCCGCCCTCGCCATCAGCTCCAGCGCGTTGGGCACCGGCGCGGAGTCCAGCTTGGACGAGAGCCCGATGTCGCGGTTGTCGAAGCGGATGACGCGGTGGCCGCGCCGGGCGAGTCCCTCACAGAACTCCTCGTCCCAGAGGATCATCTGTGCGCCGAGCCCCATGACCAGGAGCAGGGGCTGCCCGTCCGGGCTTCCGAAGGTCTCGTACTCGATCTCGATCTCGTGCGTCTTCGCCTTGGGCATGGGACGATGATGCGCCGAGCGGACCCGCAAGATCAAGCCCGGGCCCCGTCACTGAGCTAGACTCCGCGCCCGACGGACTCCCCTGGAGGATCCCACATGGCGCTCTCCGCCCGATCCTGGCTCTGTGTGCTCGCCTTGCTCGGCGGGCTCGCGGGCCTGACTCCGAGCGCCGGGGCGGCAAACAAGGACGCTCCCAAGCTCGACACGCGCGCCAAGAAGCTGGCCTACGCCCTCGGCATCCGTCTGGGGACGAACCTGCCGCTCGGTCTCTCTCCCGACGAGCTGGCCGCGCTCGCCCAGGGGATGGTCGATCGAGCCCTCGAGCACGAGCCGCGGATCGACCTGAAGCCGCTCGAGGCGGAGCTGCAGGAGTTCACCCGAGTCCGGGCATCCCGCGCCTACGACCGGGAGATCGAGGCCTCGAAGGCCTTCCTCGAGCAGGCTGCGACCGGCGACGGCGTCGAGAAGAAGGCCTCGGGCCTGCTGGTGCAGGTCCTCGAGGAGGGCAAGGGTCCGTCGCCCGGACCGAAGAGCCGGGTGCGCGTCCACTACACGGGCGTGCTCCGCAACGGCCAGGTCTTCGACAGCTCCGTGCAGCGCGGACAGCCGGCGGAGTTCGGGCTCGACCAGGTGGTGCCCTGCTGGCGCGAAGGGCTGCAGACCATGAAGGTCGGCGGCAAGAGCCGACTCTACTGCCCCTCGTCGATCGCCTACGGCAGGCGCGGCTACCCCCCGATGATCCACCCGGGCGCCGCCCTGGTCTTCGAGGTCGAGCTGCTCGAGATCCTCGACTAGTGCTCTCCGCCCGGCGCACTCCGCATCGCGGAGCGCACCCGGATCAGTCCCTCCTGGGCCACACTCGCGATGCGCTGGCCCGCGCGCGAGAACATCGCGCCCAGCACCAGGCCGCGCGCGTGACGAGCCACCGGGCTCTCGCTCGCGTAGAGGATCCAGCCCTCGAAGCGGCCCGGTCCGTGCAGCCACATCGCGTGATCCAGGCTGGCAGCCATTCGGTGGGCACGGTCGAGCGCGTGCGGTCGCGCCGCGGTGCTGAGCAGGGTGCGGTCGCTGGCGTAGACCAGGAGCGCGGCATGCAGCAGGGGATCGTCGGGAAGCGGCCCCCGCGTGCGCAGCCACACCCGCTTTCGCGGCTCCTGGGGACCGCGGAGCGGATCATCGGGATCGCAGACCCGGACCTCGACCGGACCGTCGCGGCGCCGCAGGGCGGGATCGCCGAGTGCCGCGGCGCGCACGTCTTCCCAGTCTGGAACCGTCTCGGGATCGGGAGCTGCCGGCATGGGCGCCTGGTGTTCGATCCCCGCCTCGTCCCGCGCAAAGCTCGCCGACAGGTTCAGGATCGCCTCACCCCCCTGGTGTACCACGACCCGTCGCGTAGTGAAGGTGTGACCATCCCGGATCCGATCGACGACCAGGCGCAACGGCCGTCCCGGACGCCCCGGTCGCAGGAAGTAGGCATGCAGCGAGTGGAGAGATCCCTCCTCCACCGTGCGGCCCGCGGCGACGACGGCCTGCGCGGCGACCACCCCGCCGAAGAGTCGTCCTTCTCCCGAGCCCGCCTCTCCCAGGAAGAGGTCGCGGTCGAGCGGCTCGAGAGCGAGTCGCTGGAGCAGGCGCGAGAGAGGTCGTGAACGCTCGACGCTCACTCCACGCCCGCGTAGTAGCGAAGCGCCTCGACCACCGTGGTCACGCGGGCTCCGGGAGCACCGACCAGGGCCTGCAGCCAGGGCGGTCGCTCGCGCGCGCAGAGGCTCAGCGGACGCGGAAGCCCGGAGCCCGCGAGCGCGAGGGAGAGATAGCTCGCGGCGTAGTCCGAGGGCCGAACGTCGGCACAGAGCTCGACCACGGCGAAGGGGTCGGGCGGCCCGACCTCGCCGGGCCCCGGAAGCGGAATGCGCGCCGGGCCCGGCCAGGGTCCCCCGCCCGCCAGTCCGGGACCGTCGCAGAGCACCGCCCCGCGCACGCGCTCGGGCCGCGCGCCGGCGATCAGCAGGGCCACGTAGGCCCCGACGCCCTCGCCGATCACGGTGGCCGGCCCGAGCCGGGCCAGGGCGGCATCGACATCCGACATCAGGACCTCGGCGGTGTAGCCGCCGCCCTTCGGCAGGCTCGAGACGCCGTGGCCAGTAAAGTCGAGCCCGAAGATCGACCCGGGCCAGGTCGCGACCTCGGATCGAGCGTCCGAAGGAGTCGACCCGCCCAGGGCATGCAGCCAGAGCAGCGGCCGCGGGCCGAAGGTCGACTCGACCAGGGTGTGCAGGGCCAGCTCGACCCGCCCGTGCGCGAGGCGCTCCACCCTCACGACAGGAACTCGAGCACGAGGTCGGCAACCTCTCGCGGGCGCTCGATGTGCACAAAGTGGCCCGCTCCCTCGAACGGGACCAGGTGCGCTCCCGGAGGCAGATAGGGCCGAACGGCGTCCGGATGGGTTCCCCACCCCATCTCCTCGGGCTCGAGTCCCAGGATCCCGAGCATTCGGACCCGCAGCTGCGGGAGGCGCTCGAGCGACCACTCGGGTCGCCAGGGACCGAATCCCCCGAAGCGCAGCGCCGGATCGATCTTCCAGCGCCAGCCGTCGGGATCGCAACGCGCACCGACGGTCACCAGGTAGCGCAGCCATGCGTGCGAGAGCCGCGGATTCATGCGACCCCGCCGGCGCGCCAGCTCGTCGATCGTTCCCGGGCGGCGCTCGAGCTGGGACGCGCCCAGGCGACGGTCCAGCCACGCCTCGATCTCCCGGGCCTGGAGTCGGGTCCGCTCGTGCTCGGCCACGTCCGGGTGGTTGCGTGGCGACGGAAGCCCATCGATGTTCACGAAGTGGCTGACGCGCTCCGGACGCGCCTCGCAGATCTGCGTCAGCAGCCCGCCGGCCTTCGAGTGTCCGACGATCGGAATCGCCTCCCGGGTGATCGAGTCCATCACCGCGAGCGCATCGCGCGCATCGGCCTCCCAGGAGTAGAGGGCTGCGTGCTCCGAGTCGCCGTGACCGCGGTGGTCCCAGGAGACGACGCGATAGCCCGCGTCGGCAAGCAGCGGAGCGAAGACGTCGAACGTACGCGCAAAGTCGAACCCGCCATGCCCCAGCAGCAGGGGGGGCTGATCGGCGGCTCCCCACTCGACGACCTGGATGCGTACCCCGTGCGCATCGACCGACCGGCTGCGATCGGGTGCGCGCGCCCCGGGGTAGGAGGCCGCCGCGCACGCATCCTCGTCCGGGACGAAGCCGGAATCCGACTCGGGGGGCGGAGCGGTCTCGCGCAAGGCGGCAGACTCTACGCGATCGGTTGACGGCGCGCACCAGAGCGCAACCCTCGCACGTCATGCCATGGCGTCGCGCGCACCGGATCGAAGGGCTCCGCCCCTTCCTGGCGATGGACGTGATGGAGCGCGCCTTCGCTCTGGAGCGGGCGGGCGAGCGCGTGCTCCACCTCGAGATCGGCGAGCCCGACTTCGCGCCCCCTCCCGAGGCGATCGAGGCCTGCCAGCGTGCGCTGCGGGAGGGCGAGACCCACTACGCCGACAGCCTGGGACTGCCGGAGCTGCGACAGTCGATCGCAGACGACCTCTTCCGGCGCCACGGAGCAGGCATCTCCCCGGAGCAGGTTCTCGTCACCTCGGGAACCTCGCCCGCGCTGCTGATGGTGCTCCAGCTGCTCGTCGACCCGGGGGACGAGGTGATCCTGGCCGCGCCCCACTATCCCTGCTACCCGAACTTCATCCGGGTGTGCGGTGCCACGCCCGTGGTCGTTCCGACCGACCCCGCGCTCGCCTACCGGCTCGACCCGGACGCGGTGCGCGACAAGCTCTCGCGGCGCACGCGAGCCATCCTGGTGGGGTCCCCCTCCAACCCGACGGGGGCGATCCAGGATCTCGACAGCCTGCGCGGCCTGGCCCGGCTGGGAGTCCCGCTGATCTCGGACGAGATCTACGATGGACTGGTCTACGACGGTGCGCGCGCCCCGTCGGCGCTCGAGGTCGACGGGGACGTCTTCGTTCTCGACGGGTTCTCGAAGCGCTACGCGATGACCGGGTTCCGCCTGGGTTACGTCGTCGCGCCCCCCGATGCGCTGCGCTCCCTGCAGATCCTGCAGCAGAACCTGTTCATCTCGGCGAACCGCTTCGTGCAGCACGCCGGGATCGCGGCCCTGCGTCACGGCAGCGGCATCGTGGAGAGCGCGCGCGAACGCTACGCACACCAGCGGAACTGCCTGATCGACGGGCTGCGCTCCCTGGGCCTGGACGTGCCCGCGGTTCCGAGAGGTGCCTTCTACGTTTTCGCCGATGCGCGCACCGTCGACCGCGACTCGCTCCGACTCAGCTTCGGTCTTCTCTCGAAGGCGCGCGTCGCCGTGACGCCGGGCGTCGACTTCGGCAGCGAGGGCGAAGGCTGGCTGCGCTTCTGCTACGCCACCCCGAAGGCACGCATCGACGAAGCGCTCGAACGCCTGGCAGAGGCGCTGCCGAAGCTCGTTCAGAGCTGAGCGCGTCGCGCGGGACTGGAGCCGGGACACGCGCGACTCGACGCGACACCCTCGCCCCGGGTCGCGTCCCGGCGTTGCGCCTCCAGGTCAGCGGTCGACGCTCTCGGGGTGGCGTGCTAGCGTGGCCGCCGAACGCCCTTCAGGGCGAGGCGCAGGATCGAGCATGACTCTCGCGCAGAGTACGCAGACGCTGCCCCTCCGGCAAAGAGCCGGGCTCCGAGGCTCGGCACGAAGAACCCTGGTCTGGGGAGTCCTCGCGGCCCTGCTCTCCCTCCAGGGACTCGTCACGGTCCACCCTGTGGGCCACATCGCCGCAGACTCGCCACATCCCTGCGCGCTGTGCGCAGCGGCTCACGCTGCGCCCGTGCCGCAGGCGCTTCCCGAGACCCCCGGCGCTGCGCTCGTCGCGGTCGCGCTCGAGCGGTCCCTTCGCGTCCGCTACGTGGCCGCGCTCGTCCCCGCCCGCAGCGCACGCGCTCCCCCGAGCGCCGGCTAGGGTCGCGCTCGGGCCGGCCTCCCGGCCCCGGGACGCCCCTGCCCGCCAGCGTCTCGATGACCCCGGCGCGCGCGCTCCGGGGAGCTTCACTGGGTGCGCGCGGTCCGCCGTGCGCCATTCCAGGCAGGAAGGAATCGCCATGCGTCGAGCCTCCTCTCAGCTCTGTCGCGCGCTGCTCTGCGGTGGTAGCGCGCTCCTCTCGATGGCTCCGCTCGCCAGCCGCGGCGACGATGCGATGGGCGTCCGCGCGCTCCAAGCGCAGATCGACACGCTTCGCAGGGACTACGACGAGAAGATCCGGGAGCTGACCGACCGCGTGCGGTCGGCCGAAGATCGCGCGCGCGAGACCGAGGCGCGCGCGGAGTCCTCCCCGAAGCTTCTCCCCGCGGTCGAGGCCCCGGAGCCGGGACGATCGCGCTCGGCGAACGCGTTCAATCCCGCGATCAGCATGATCCTGATGGGAAGCTACGGGCGGTTCTCGGGCAAGGGGGGACGCCGCGAGATTCCGGGCTTCCTCACGGGAGAGGCGACGGGGTTCCCCCGCGAGGGGCTCTCGCTCGACGAGTCGGAGCTCGACATCTCGGCCAACATCGACGACCAGTTCTACGGATTCTTCGATGCCGCGATCGACCAGGCCGACGGGTCGGCCTCGATCGACATCGAGGAGGCCTACCTCCGAACGCTCGCGCTTCCGGCGGGACTCAGCCTGAAAGCGGGGCAGTTCTTCTCGGCGATCGGCTACCACAACGCTCTGCACGCCCACACCTGGGCCTTCCTCGAGCCGCCGCTGGTCTACGAGGCCCTGCTCGATACTCAGTTCGGCGATCCGGGGGTCCAGCTCACCTGGGTGGCGCCCACCGATGCGCTCTACCTGGAGCTCGGCAGCGAGGTCTTCTCGGGCCAGGCGTTTCCGGCCACGGGTCGCGGCAACGAGGGGCTCGGGGCCGCGAGCTTCTTCGCGAAGCTCGGCGGCGACGTGGGGGCGAGCCACAGCTGGACGGCAGGGGTGAGCTACTTGCTCTCGAATCCCCGCGCCCGCGAGACCGACGATCTCTCCGGAGTCGCCCGGTTTCGCGGCGACAGCAATCTGCTGATCGCCCACCTCGTCTGGAAGTGGGCCCCCAACGGAAACTACCGCCGACGCAACCTCCAGCTCCAGGCGGAGCTCCTGCAGCGCCGCGAGGCGGGATCGCTCCAGGTGTCCGGACCGGCCGGCGGCGTCACCCGTGGGCGCTACTCGGGTACGCAGTACGGCTTCTACGCCCAGGCGGTCTACCAGTTCATGCCCCGCTGGCGGGTCGGGCTGCGTTACGGACAGCTCGACAGCAACAACTCGGTTCGGTTGGCAGTCCCCACGCAGCTCGGTCACGACCGCCAGACCCCCCGCCGGGTGAGCGCCATGATCGACTTCTCGAACAGCGAGTTCAGCCGACTGCGGCTCCAGTTCAGCCGCGACCGCGCGCGTCGCAGCCGCAACGCGGTCTTCCTGCAGTACATCATGAGCATCGGGTCGCATGGCGCACACCAGTTCTGAACGCGCGCGCATGCGCCAGCCCGAGGGTCGAAGGGGGAGCGGCCGGCGGCTCGGGTGGCTGCTCGCGAGTCTGTGCCTGGCTCTGGGTCTAGGATGGGGCGCACCCTTCCAGGCCGGGGCCGCGCTGCGCGTCTTCACCTGTGAGCCGGAGTGGGCCAGCCTGGCGCAGGCCCTCGGGGGCGACCACGTCCACGTCGACAGCGCGACCACCCCATTCCAGGACGTGCACTACATCCAGGCACGCCCGAGCCTGATCGCCAAGGTGCGGCGTGCGGATCTGCTGGTCTGCAGCGGCGCCGAGCTCGAGATCGGCTGGCTCCCGGTCCTGCTGCGGCAGGCGCGCAATGGCCGCATCCAGCCCGGCTCGACCGGCTACCTCGAAGCCTCGCGCTACGTCCCGATGCTCGACGTTCCCTCCCGCGTGGACCGGGCCCAGGGAGACATCCACCCGTATGGCAACCCCCACATCCAGACCGATCCCCGCAACGTGGCGCGGGTCGCCGAGGAGCTGGCGAGCCGCCTGGAGGCGCTCGATCCGGACCACCGGGCAGACTACCGCGCTCGCTACGACGCGTTCGCCCAGCGCTGGCAGGCTGCCATGTCTCGCTGGCGGGAGCGCGCGGCGCCGCTTCGCGGCATGGAGATCGTCACCCACCATCTGGCCTGGGTGTACCTGGCCCACTGGCTCGGGCTGCGGGTCGTCGCGCACCTGGAGCCCAAGCCTGGAATCCCCCCGAGTGCGGGCCACCTGGCCCAGCTGGTACAGACGCTCGCCCGGCACCCCGTGCGAGTGATCGTGCGCGCCGTCTACCAGGACGCGCACGCCTCGGAGTGGCTCTCCAGACGGACGGGAGCTCCCGCGCTCGTCCTCCCGCACTGTGTCGGCGCAACCGATGACGCGGGGGACCTCTACGCGATGTTCGACACCATCGTCGACCGCCTGCTCGAGGCCCGGGGATGAGCTGGGCAGCGGTCGATCCCTCCATCCTGGTGCCGGCGTTCGTTGCGGGAGTCCTGGTGCTCGCCACCCACGTGCCGCTGGGACGCCAGGTGCTGGGGCGGGGGATCATCTTCATCGACCTGGCCGTCGCCCAGACCGCCGGGCTCGGCGCGATCGGGGCCCACCTGCTGCACCCGGGCGGAGGTCCCTGGGGAGTGCAGGCCGCAGCCGTAGGGGCCGCCGTCACCGCAGCGCTGGTGCTGACCTGGTCGGAACGCAGGTTCCCCGAGGTACAGGAGGCGCTGATCGGGATCCTCTTCGTGCTCGCCGCGACGGGTGGAATCCTGTTGCTCTCGAGCGACCCCCATGCCGGTGAGCAGCTGAAGAACCTGCTCGTCGGCCAGATCCTCTGGGTCTCGTTCGCCGATCTCTGGCCGGTCGCCCTGCTCTATGCCGGAGTGCTCGCGATCTGGACTCGCTTCGGAAGCCGGCTGGGCCGGGTCGGATTCTACCTGCTCTTCGCGGTCACCGTGACGGCGTCGGTGCAGCTGGTCGGTGTCTATCTCGTGTTCGCCAGCCTGATCGTTCCGGCCGTCGCCACGCGTCGCCTGGAAGGCCGCGCGGCCATCGCCGTCGCGCTGGCCCTCGGAGGGATCGGCTACGCCGTGGGGCTGGTGCTCTCGGCTCTCTTCGACCTGCCGACCGGCGCCCTCATCGTCTGGTCGCTGGCCGGGGTCGCGATCGCCGTGATGATGGGAATCGCCTCGCTGCTGCGGGAGCCGCATGGCGGGCCCAGAGTCATGACGCGCAGCGGGAACGTTCGCGCAGGAACGCGATGAGCTTCCAGATGTCGGCGTCTCCCTCCGGGAGCTTCGATCCGAACCCGACCATCCTTGTGTTCGGAACCCCGTTCGAGATCGTCCGGAAGATCTCGCGATCCGAGCCGCCGTGGAGCCACGTGCAGTCGAAGAGATCGGGCGCGTCGCGGTGTGCCGGCTCGAGCGAGTGGCAGTAGGCGCCGCAGGTGCCGACGAAGAGTCCGCGTCCGCGCTTCAGCGCGACGGGATCGAGGGCGTAGGCCGCCGCAGGGCTCGGGGCGGCCGACGACCAGCCTCCGCCTCCCAGGAAGCAGCCGGCGAGCGCAGCCACCAGGGCGGCGACCAGCGCGACCCGCCACGACTCGAAGCCTGAAGACCTCACTCGTCGGGAAGCGTGAACACGAAGAGGTGTCCGCCCTCGGGGATGTTCTCGAGGCCTCCCCCGAAGGCGTCCAGGGTCGAGAAGCTTCCCGAGCCGATGGCGACGTAGCTGCGGCCATCGATCCGGTAGGCGATCGGCTGGCTACGCACGCCCCCCCCCATCCGGAAGCGCCAGAGCACCTTGCCGCTCCTCGCGTCGAGTGCGAGCGCCTCCCCCTCGAGATTGCCGGTGAAGACGACGCCCCCCGCCGTCGAGAGCACGCCCCCCATCATCGGATGGGGGTCCCGGTAGCGCCAGCGCACCTCTCCGGTCGCCACGTCGACCGCCGAGAGGTGTCCGTACGCGCTGCGGTCATTCGCCTCCACGGTGTCGGGAAGTCCTCCGAGATAGGGCATCCCCTCCGCATAGGCGCTGATCCCCTTGGCAAAGAGCTGACAGGCCTCGACCACCGGGATGAAGGCCAATCCGAGCTTCGGATCGTAGGCTCCCGTCCACGAGCCGTTCATGCCCCCGAGGTTGCTCGGACACACGAGGTCCGAGGGCTCTTCCATGGGAAACGCCTTCGGGTTCACCTGGGGGCGGCCCTGGGCGTCGATCGTGGCCCAGTTGAGCTTCTCGACATAGGGAGTCGCCCGCAGGAAGCGGCCCGTCACGCGATCGAGCAGGTAGAAGTAGCCGTTGCGGTTGGCCTGGGCGATCAGGCGCGTCGGCCGCCCGTCGACCTCGGTATCCACCAGGAAGAGCTGGGTGTTGCCGTCGTAGTCCCAGACGTCGTGGGGCGTGAACTGGAAGTACCACTTCTGGGCCCCCGTCGCGGGGTCGATCGCGAGAACGGAGTCGGCATACAGGTTGTCCCCGGCGCGCTCATCTCCGTTCCAGTCGGGCCCGGGGTTCCCGGTGGTCCAGAGCAGCGTATCGGTCTCTGCGTCGTAGGCGCCCGTCGTCCAGGCGGGGGCGCCTCCGCGCCGGTAGGAGTCGCCGGCCCAGGTCTCGACCCCCGGCTCGCCGGTCGTGGGGATCGTGTAGTGGCGCCACAGGCGCCGGCCCGTCGCGACGTCGTAGGCATCGAAGAACCCGCGCACTCCGTACTCGCCCCCGGCCACACCGATGAAGGCGCGGCCGTCGACGATGAGCGGCGCGGAGGTCGCGCTGAATCCCTGCGTGTAGTCGGCGATCTGCGTCTGCCAGACGATGGCTCCCGTGCGCCGGTCGAAGGCGATCAGCTGGGCGTCGAGGGTCGCCATCAGGACCCGATCTCCCGCGATCGCGACGCCGCGATTGGGCGGTCCGCAGCACAGCCGCAGGTCGTTGCGGACCGGATGATCGTAGCGCCAGAGCAGCCTGCCCGTCCGTGCGTCGAGAGCGAAGAGCCGGTTGTACGACGAGGTCACGTACATCACGCCGTCGTAGACGACGGGCGAAGCCTCGAACTGCCCGAACGTCCCGGTGGGAAAGGCCCAGGCCACCTCCAGCCGCTTGACGCTGCATGGATTCAAGCTGCGCAGCGAGCTGCGCCGATAGTTGCGGTAGTCGCCCCCGTAGTGCAGCCAGCGCGTGGGATCGTCCTGGGGCGCTCGCAGCATCGCGGCGCTGACCGGGCCCGCGCCGCGGCCGACCGGTTCGCGCGCCTTCCAGTGGGTAGGCAGGGGCGGGAGCTGGATCTCTGGCGCCGCCGCAGGCGAGGCGGACTCGGGCGCATGCAGCTGGACGCTGACGCAGGCCAGCGCTGCACCGAGCGTCGCGATCGAGAGCCGCTTCCAGGAAACGCCTTGCCTCCGACCCATCACACCTCCCCTTTCCCTCCGCCGCCGGCTCCGCGCGATGGCCCCCTGCAGCCCCCGGATGCGACGAGCCGCCTACTCTACCGCGAGCGGCGCGATCGCGGGGCCGAGAGCTCCAGCTCGAGCTCCGCCGTGGTGCGCCGACCGGTGGTACGATGGCCGGCAGGAGGGGCGCGATGGCGGGAAGACTCGAGGGCAGGCGGGCGCTGGTCACCGGCGCGGGACGAGGGATCGGGGCGCAGATCGCGCGTCGCTTCCGCGACGAAGGCGCGCAGGTGCTGATCAACGATCTCGATCGCGTGAGCGCCGAGAAGCTCGCGGCCGAGGTCGGAGGAAGCGCCTTCGCCTGCGACGTCTCGGACCCCGATGCGGTCGCTCGGATGTTCGAGGAGATCGCAGCGGGAGGGGAGGGACTCGACGTGCTGGTCAACAACGCGGGGATCAGCGGCATGGAGACCAACCCCGAACGCGCGGCGGAGCATGCCGAACGGATGGCCCGCCAGGCCGAGGAGCTCGCGCGGGGCGGACCGATCCAGACCCACATGGATGCGACCGTCGAGCTCTCGAACGAGGACTGGCGACGGATGCTCGCGGTGCACCTGGACGGCACCTTCTTCTGCTCGCGAGAGGCGCTGCGGATCATGGGACCGGCGCTGGCGGGCTGCATCATCAACATGGGCTCGATCATGGGGACCGCGGGGGGCGCCGGCGCCCCGCACTACTGTGCGGCCAAGGCGGGCATCCTGGGGCTGACCCGCTCGCTCGCGCGCGAGGTCGTCACTCGCCAGATCCGGGTGAACGCCATTGCCCCGGGCTGGATCGACACCGACATGGTGGCGCCGCTCGGAGACGCCCGGGCCTTGATTGCCCTGCAGACGCCGATGCACCGCTTGGGGGAGGCCGATGACATCGCGTGGGCCGCTGTCTACCTGGCAAGCGACGAGGCGAAGTTCGTGACGGGCCAGGTCCTGTCGCCCAATGGCGGCTGGATCATGAACCAGTAGTGTGACAGAAAGTCTCGCAAGGGGGCTGCCTGTCTCTCTCCAGGGGACGAAGAGGCGCCAGCGGGACGCTCCGCTCGGGAGTCGCAGGCCCCGCGATTGCAGGTACTATTCCTGGGGCGCCTCCGCGCCCGGGAGGTTCTGATGTCGATCCGGTTCCCGTCGCTCGAGTTCTTCAAGGGATTGCAGCAGCGCACCAAGGACGATGCGGCGATCTTCGAGAAGCTCGGCTACTGCGATACGAGCTTCGGAGTTCGCGTGGGGGGCGCCCTCTACTCGATCCGCTTCGAGGTCTACGAGTGCACCGACGTGCGCGAAGGCGGAGATCCGGCCGCCCTCGACTTCGTGCTCTCGGGTCCCGAGGAGATCTGGCAAGAGATGGTCGGCTCGATCGTCGAGAACGACGGAGCCGACGCGGGCCACACCCTGAATACGCTCTCGCACATCGGAGACGTGATCCAGGTCGAGTACGAGGATCCGGAGGGCGCCGACAAATTCTACCGCTACATGGCGACGATCCAGGAGTTCTTCGACCAGGCGCGCAACCTGGACCTGGAGCGGTAGCCGTGTCGTACATCGCGCCCAAGGACTACTCGCAGGACCCAGAGATCTTCGCCAAGGTCATGCGCGTCATGCAGGGAGACCTGGACCTCTCCTGGATGCAGCGGATCGGCGAGCGCGCAAGCTTCCGGCCGATGCATCCCGCATACGGGCTCACCCAGGACGACATCAACGGCGGAGCCTATTCCTCCGACCGGCTCCCCGAGGTCGTGCGTCACAACTTCTCGATGGCGCCGCGGGGTGCGATCCTTCCGAAGGGGCTTCCCTCGCTCGGCTACCGGCTCAACCGCAAGAGCGAGGTCTGGTCGGACCGGGCGGGTGGCCTCTTCGAGGAGGGCAAGTCGCGCCGCTGGGCTCCCGCCCGGGACGTCCCCTGGAGCGCGCTCGACGGCGATCCCGGACACGACGCGCGAGTGGAGGGAGCCATCCGCCAGCTCGCGACCTCGCTGTCTTCGATCGGCATCGTTGCCAGCGATACCGTCGCCTACTGGGAATGGCGGACGAACCAGGAGTTTCACGAAGTCAAGTACCTCATGTGCGTGCAGATGTTCGATGCCTGCCGCATCGCAGAGGCTTTCCGCAAGCGCGCGCTCTACGGAAACGGATCGCTCGGAGTCGACTGCAAGCCGCTCGGGGAGCTGCTGAAGTCGATCTTCGAGTCCGACAGCTACCCGGAGGCCTCACTCTCGCTCCACGTCTGCCTGATGTCCTTCGTGCAGGCTCTGGGACGTCACCTGGAGTGGGCGGCGCACAACGACGCGGATCGCTTCCTGGCCGTCCGACTCATGCAGGACGCGAGCCGCTTCCTGGCCTACGGGATCGACCACGTGAGGCAGCTCCTGAGCACGAGGCCCGCCGAGACGGCCACCCTGCACGAGCATCTCGACCTGCTCGAGAACGTGCTGGTGGGAACGCTGGGTGCGCGCGAGATGATCGAGCCGCTGATCGTACTCTCGGGTGGGCTCGAGCCCGCCCTGGCCTTCTATACGCGCGCCGTCGGGGACTACCTGCGGCGTTGCGAGGCGGCGGGGCTGGGCGGCCGCCGAGAGCGCAGCCCGCTCACGGACTTCCTGAAACTTCTGAGCGAGTAGAGGAGCTCCACGATGAGCTACTACGGATCGACCGACTGTCGCTACAACGACGACTTCGCCCTGCGCATGCGCGACATTCGCAAGGGCAACCTCGACCTGGGCTGGCTGCAGGCGGGGACCGAGCAGATCCAGGCCCACGCCGAGAACTCCAAGCGTGGCTTCACCTACCTGGACATCAACAAGGGATCGTACGGCTACGACGATCTCCCCGAGATCCCGCGCGGTCCGCGGGGACCGGCCCCGCGCGGGGCCCTCTACGAAGTCGAGAACCAGGTCGATCTGGAGCCGGACCTGAACCGCAAGAGCGATGTCTGGGCGTACAAGGTGGCCTCGTTCACCGAAGAGGCCATGAGCCGACAGTGGGACGCCACGACCGACGTCCCGTGGAGCGATCTCGACCGCTACGAGCGTTCCGAAGAGATGGAGGTCGCTTTCGCGCAGCTGTGCACCTTCTTCACCGAGGTCGAGATGATCGCGACCGACCTCCCGGCCAAGTGGGTGTGGCGAATGAACGACGAGTTCCAGGAGGTGAAGCACGTCATCGCGACCCAGGCCAGGGCTGCGGCGCGGCACGCCGAGGGCTTCCGCAAGCGCGCGCTGGCGGGGGGCGTGGGGCTGATGGAGGCGATGCCACAGGCGGAGCACTCGCTCAAGGCGATCCTGGACTGCGACAGCTACTCCGACGCCAGCGCCTTCATGCACCTGCTCGCCGAGGGGCAGATTCTCACCATGTTCCGCTTCAGCGAGTACATCTCGCCCACTCCCGTCGACAAGCGGATCTTCCAGCTCGTGATGCAGGACGAAGCGCGGCACGTATCGTATGGCCTGCAGCATCTGCGTTGGGTCATCGACCATGCGCCCGAGCGCAAGGAGCAGCTGCATCTCTCGCTCGACGAGGCGGAGACCTTCAGCATCCAGCAATTCGATGCCTCGCTGATGGAGGCGATGATCGTGCTGGCGGGCAAGGGAACGAAGCCCCAGAACATCCAGGACGGGCTGCAGGCGGTCGGGATGATGCAGAGGAAGCAGGTCGAGGAGTACTTCCACCGTCTGCGACGTGCCGGCTTCGGCGAGCGAATCTCGCGCAGCAAGTACATTCCCTTCCTGGCCGAGATGGGAATCACCCAGACGATTCCCGAGCTCTCGAACTGACGCGCCCTTGAGCGAGCCCCGCTATGCCCCCTTCGCGGGGCTCGCTTTCGATCGGCCCCGCGCCGGAGTCCTGAGAATCCGGATCGACACGCCCGGTCGGCTGAACGCCGTCGACCGCCAGAAGCACTCGGATCTCTCCACCGTGTGGAGCGAGGTCGATCGCGATCCCGAGACCCGGGTCGCTCTGCTCTGCGGTGCGGCAGGCGACTTCTCGGCCGGGGGCGACCTGGAGATGATCGAGGACCTCCAGCGGGACTTCGACACCCGGCTCGAGGTCATGCGCGAGGCGCGCGACCTCGTCTACCAGATCATCAACTGCTCCAAGCCGATCGTCTCGGCCATCGAGGGATGGGCGGTGGGAGCCGGCCTGGCCGCCGCGCTACTCGCGGACGTCTCGATCGCGGGACGCTCGGCCAAGATCATGGACGGCCACGTGCGGCTCGGCGTGGCCGCTGGCGACCACGCGGCGATCCTGTGGCCGCTCCTTTGCGGCATGGCGCGCGCCAAGTACTACCTGCTCACCTGCGAGCGCCTCTCGGGCGAGGAGGCGGAGCGGATCGGGCTGGTCTCGCGCTGCGTCGACGACGGCGAGGTCGAGAGTGTCGCGCTCGACGTAGCGGAGCGACTGGCGCGCGGCAGCCAGAGCGCCATTCGCTTTACCAAGTATGCACTCAACAACTGGCTGCGCAGTGCGGGACCGGCCTTCGACGCCTCCCTCGCGCTCGAGATGCTCGGCTTCGCGGGCCCGGACGCGGCCGAGGGCCTGGCCGCGATTCGCGAGCGGCGCGAGCCGCGCTTCGGGGGCTCCGCGCACGGGACTTCCGGCGATCAGACCTGATCGGTCGACGCGCGGAGCACGATCTCGGTGATCTCGGCGGGCGCCCCGAGGCGCATCGGGGGACCCCAGAAGCCCGTACCGCAGCTCACGTAGAGCTGGGAGCGTCCGCGCCGGTAGCGCCCGGCGACGAAGGGGGTCGCCAGCCGTACCAGGTAACGAAAGGGCCAGACCTGACCTCCGTGTGTGTGGCCCGAGATCTGGAGATCGACCCCCGCGCGCGCGGCCGCGTGGAACGACTCGGGGTCGTGCGCCAGCAGGATCCAGGGCCGCTCGGGGTCTCGATCCTCGAGGGCGGCGTCGAGATCCTCGGCCTGCTCCGGATGCGTGAAGCTCGCGCGATGGTCGTTCACTCCCACCAGGTCGAATCGTGCCCCTGGGCTCCCGATCGTGACTCGAGCGTTTCGCAGCACGCGCAAGCCCAGGCTCCGCGCTCGCCCCATCCAGGCGTCGATCCCGGAGTAGTAGTCGTGGTTGCCCGGCACCAGGAACACCCCCCGCGGGGCCGCGAGCCTTGCGAGCGGCGCCACCTCATCGCGCAGAAGTGGCTCCCGCCCGTCCACCAGATCGCCGGTAAGGGCGATCAAGTCCGGGTGGAGCGCGTTCACGCGCCGCACCACCTCGCTCGCAAAGCGGCGATCGAGGATCGGGCCGATGTGGAGATCGGTGATCTGCACGATCCGGAAGCCGTCCAGGGCGCGCGGCCAGCGGGCGAGCGCGATCTCGACGCGCTTGACCTGGGGAGGGCGGAGAGCCCCGCGAAGGCCCGCGGCCGAGAGCGCGAAAGCGACACCGACGACGGCGATCGCACGAATCGCGGCGGTCGACTCCAGTGCTCCCCGGCCCCCTTCCGACGCGAGCGCGGGCGCGCCCGAGATCGCCAGGATGCCCTCGCTCGCGCCGAGCGTCATCAGGAGCAGGAACCAGGCGCCCATCCAGAGCGCGGAGGGCCAGGTCGACCCTCTCGCGAGGGTGCGAGGAAGCGTGCGCTCGGCGATGGGAGCGAGCACGAGCAACGCTCCGAGCCCGGCGAGGAGCCAGACGCCCAGGCTTCGCCACGGCTCGGGCCAGCCCGGGTCGAGCACCAGGCGACGAATCAGGTACGCGTGCCCCCCGACCAGGAGACCCAGCACGATCGCGACGAAGAGTCCCGCCGCTGCAGCTCGACGCATGGTCCCGCCAGTGTAGCCCGTCCCCCGGTCCCTGCGATTGACCCGCTCAGGCCCGGCGAGAGAGCATGGCTGCGTGATCCCTGGCTCCGCGCGCGCGCTCCACCCGTCTTCGGCCTCCGCCGCATCGATGCTCTCCCCGGCGTACCGGCGCTACGCCCTCGGGCTACTCCTGGTCGTCTACATCTTCAACTTCGTCGATCGCTCGATCCTCTACATCCTGCTCGAGTCGATCAAGAACGACCTGCAGCTGAGCGACGCCTACCTCGGAATCCTGGGAGGCTTCGCCTTCGCCCTGATCTATACCTTCATGGGCATCCCGATCGCGCGGCTGGCCGATCTGTGGGTACGTCGCTCGATCATTGCGCTGGGTCTCGCGCTCTGGAGCGCGATGACCGCCTTGACGGGATTCTCGGGGAGCGCGTTGCAGCTCGTGATGGCCCGGATGGGCGTGGGTCTGGGCGAGTCCGCCTGCAGTCCGCCCTCCCACTCCCTGATCTCGGACTACTTCCCACCGGAGCGACGAGCGACGGCGATGTCGATCTACTCGCTCGGGATCCCGATCGGAAGCGCCGTCGGAAGCCTCGTCGGGGGCTGGGTCAACCAGTGGTACGGCTGGCGAGCCGCATTCCTGTGGGTCGGCCTTCCGGGGATCCTGCTGGCCCTGGTCGTGTGGCGCAGCCTGCGAGAGCCTCCGCGCGGTCTCTCGGAGACCCAGGGCGCCGGCCGAACCGGAGCGACGGCGGGGGCACCGACGGTCGGCGCGGGAGAGCCGCTGCGGATCGTCCTGCGCTACATGGTGCGGCTGCGCTCGTTCCGGCACATGTCGCTCGGCGCCGCGCTGCACGCCTTCTACGGCTACGGGGCCGGCGCCTTCCTTCCGGCGTTCTTCATCCGCCTGCATGGCTTCGAGACCGGCGAGCTCGGGACCTGGTTCTTCGCCTTCGGGATCACCTTCGGGCCGGCCGGGACCTTTCTGGGGGGCTGGCTGAGCGACCGGCTCGCAGTGCGCGATCGGCGCTGGTACGTCTGGCTGCCGGCGCTCGCGACCGCGACCGGCATCCCCTTCTCGATCCTGCTCTACCTCTGGCCCGACGGACACGTCGCGCTGCTGCTCAGCATTCCGGGCTCGATCCTGGGCGGGATGTGGCTGGGCCCGACCTTCGCCATGACCCAGGGCCTGGTCAAGCTCCGGATGCGAGCGACGGCTTCGGCGATCCTGCTCTTCGTGATCAACCTGATCGGGATGGGCGGAGGACCCTACGCGGTCGGTCTGGTGAGTGACTGGCTGCACCCCTCGCTGGGCGTCGAGTCGATCC
This sequence comes from Myxococcota bacterium, assembly GCA_046757685.1. Taxonomy (GTDB): domain Bacteria; phylum Myxococcota_A; class UBA9160; order SZUA-336; family SZUA-336; genus JBHHYV01. The sequence continues at coordinate 15,492 of JBHHYV010000010.1, read as the reverse complement.
GCTGGGCGCTGCTCTCGGTCGTCACGCTCTGCGCCGCCTGGTCGAGCCTGCACTACCTGATCGCCGCGCGCACGCTCCGCCGCGATCTGGCCGCCGCCTCGGGGACCTGATCCACGCCCGCGCAGGTCCCCCCAGGTCGACCGCGTCCCTTCCGATGGACGCGGCGAGCGTCAGAGCGCCACCTCGACCTCGACCTCGAGCAGGTGCGCGAGCTCGACGAAGCCCGCCCGGATCCCCTGCGCAATGAGCTCGAGGTCGGGCACGAGCGCCGCATCGGCATTGAAGCCCCAGAAGAGGTGGCCGTCGTAGCTGAAGAGCGCCACACCCAGCCCGATCCGATCGAGCAGGGGAACGACGGGGACCATCTCGAGCAGCCTGGCGCCGAGCAGGTAGAGCGGGAACTGGGGTCCGGGAACGTTCGTCACGATCGAGTTGATCGGCCCCGAGGCTGCCTGGGCGCCCAGCGAGAGCAGCACCGGCGGTGTCCACTCCGCGACCTGCATCATCACCTCGACGCCGAGTGCCTGGTTGGACCGCTTGAGCTCGCGCGTCGTCTGGTGAATCGCGCTCAGCTGCGCGAGCGGGTCGGCCTCGTCGAGCGGGAGCCGAACGATCCACGACGAGACGCGGTTCCCGAGCCGACCCCGCTCGGTGTCCCGACGCACGCTCACCGGCGCGGAGACCCGGAAGTCCAGGCTTCCGGGGTCGACGTTGCGTCGCTGCAGGTAGCGTCGAAGGGCACCGGTCACGAGCGTGAGCACGACATCGTTGACCGAGCAGCCCACGGCTCGACGCATCTCCTTGACCGGAGCCAGCGGCAGGTCCAGCCAGTCGAATCGCCGCTGCGGCCCCAGGGGACCGTTGATCGGCGTCGCGGAAGGGGGCCGGATGGCCCAGCCGATCAGCTCTGCGAGAGCGCGCGCGCGGGCTCCGAGCTCCCGACGCAAGGCCGCAGGTTCGCGGCGAAGGCCCCGAAGGTCCCCGAGCGAGCGCAGGGGGAGGGTTGCGCGGTGGATCAGCTCGTCGCGCAGGAGCTCACGGCGGGTAGGCGCCGGCCTCGGAACGAAGGGGGGAGGCTCGGCGATCTCGCGCTCCGGTCGCGTGGACAGCAGGATCATCGCCAGGTCGACGCCCGCGACCCCGTCGATCATGCAGTGGTGGATCTTGCTGAGGGTGGCGAAGCGACCGCCCTCGAGCCCTTCGATCACCCACATCTCCCAGAGGGGACGGTTGCGATCCAGGGACTGCGACATGATGCGCGCCGCCATGCGCTTGAGCTGGGCGGCGCTCCCGGGCCGTGGCAGGCTGGTGTGGCGGACGTGGTAGTCCAGGTGGAAGTCGGGATCGTCCACCCATACCGGCTGCTCGATGAAGGGAACCCACAGGAGCTTCTGCCGGTAACGCGGAACCTCGTGCAGCAGGGCCCCCGTCGCCTTGCGGATCGATTCGAAGTCGACGCCGCCGTCCTCGTTCGCCAGCGGGTCGCTCTCGAAGATCAGGAGCCCGGCGACGTGCATCTGCGTGTTCGGACCTTCCATCGCCAGGAAGGTCGTGTCCTGCGCCGAGAGCCGATCGTAGCGGGCGTCAGCCACGCGACGCGTCCTTGCCCTCCCGGTACTGCGCGTGAACGCGCTCGAGAAAGGCCGCCGCAATCCGGATCGCATGCGCACAACGCAGGGAGTGGAAGGTATCGAAGGCGTGCTGGGCTCCTGGGAACTCGGCGTAGAACACCGGGTTGCGCGACTTCTCGCGGAGCGCCTCGACGAAGGTACGAGCCTCCTCGACGAATACGAGGGAGTCCTGGGATCCCTGCACCACCAGGAAGGGAGGCGCGTTCTCGTGGATCCGGGAGATCGGCGAGGCGCTCTCCCAGAGCTCGGGATCCTGTGCGGGAGAGCACTTGAAGACGTACTGCTCGAGAAAGGGCTCCATCGACGCCCTTCCGCGTACCCCGTGACGATCGAGGAGATCGAAGACTCCGTAGAAGGGAACGCAGGCCGAGACGCGCGTATCCGCCTCCTCGAAGCCCGGCTGGAAGCCGGGATCTCCCGCCGTCAGCGCTGCGAGCGCCGCCAGGTGGCCCCCCGCGGAGCCCCCGGTGATGCAGATGAAATCGGGGTCCCCTCCGTAGTCCTGCGCATGGTCCCGCACCCACGCCAGAGCGCGCTTCACATCGACGATCTGCGCGGGAAAGGTCGCCCTGGGTCCGAGCCGATAGTTGGGCGCAAAGCAGATCCAGTCCCGCATCGCCATGAAGTGCATGAGCGGCTGGCCCTGCTGGTGCTTCTCTCCGAAGATCCATCCGCCGCCGTGGATCTGCACCAGGACCGGACGCAGCGAGCCGGGGCGGGTCGGCTCGACGATGTCGAGCAGGTTGCGTGCGCCCTTGTCCCCGGGCAGGGGATCTCCGTAGCGAATGTCCGAGATGCGGGCGACGCCGGGCCGGCTCATCTTGAAGGGGTTCACGAGCTCATGCACGGCGATCGGGTCCGTGCTCTCGACGCCGATCTCGCGCAGCACCCGCCCCGCGACCTCCGCGGCCGTGAGCGACCGTGCATGAACGAGCCCGAGACCCGCCCACGATGCAAAGGTGATCGCGAGCCCCAGGACTCCCGGCCACGAGGCCAGTGCGCCGAAGCCAGCGAAGATCAACGTGGCGAGCGCCTGCCACGCAATGTGGTGAAGGGCCAGCTCGCTCGTCAGCCACCCAGCCATGAAGAAGCCGAAGACCCCCGGACCTCCCAGGCGTCGAACCCGGACCCACGCGGTCACGGTAAAGGCCGCACCGATCAGGCTGGCGATCAGGAAGAGCGTCGGGGCCACGCCGGGAGTATGCAGATTCGGCATACTGGCTGCCCCCCGGAAGATGCCCCCCGGAGGATCCTGGATGCAGGTCGAGAGTGGTGCGACCGAGCATGCGAGCCGATCGCCGGGGCTCCCCGCCCTGCCCCGAGGTCAGCGGCTTCACCTTCCGGGCCGGGGCACCACCTTCCTCCGGGAGATGGCCGGTCCCCCCGGAGCCCCGACCGTCGTCCTCCTGCACGGCTGGGTGGCGAGCGGTGGGTTGAACTGGCTCCAGGCCTTCGCACCCCTGTCGCGCCACTTCCGGGTGCTCGCACCGGATCTACGCGGCCACGCCCGGGGGCTGCGCTCCTGGCGCAGGTTCGGGCTGTCGGATTGTGCGGACGACGTCGCGAACCTCCTCGGCGAGCTCGAGCTACCGCGCGTCATCGTGGTCGGCTACTCGATGGGGGGCGCCGTGGCCCAGCTCCTCTGGCGCAGGCATCGGTCGCAGGTCGCGGGGCTCGTGCTCTGCGCCACCGGACCGGTCCTGGTGCCGGCCCTCGGGAGCCGCACGGTCTTTCGCGTCTGGATGTCCGGGCTCGCAAACGCCGGGCGCCTCGGCGACCTGGCGGCCTTCCTCCCGCGCCAGGCGCTTCGCGCCCTGGCCGCCCCAGCCGCGCCGCGCCAGCCCGGCACGCTTCGCAGCTGGGCGATGCGCGAGATGGCGCGTCACGACTGGCGCATGCTCCTCGAGGCGGGCGAGGCCGTGAGTCGCTACGACGCCCGGCGCTGGATCGGCAAGATCGACGTTCCGACCGCGGTCGTGGCTACCCTGCGCGACCGCGCCCTGGGCCTTGGGTCGCAGCTGCGCATGGCGCGCGCGATTCGCGGAGCGCGGGTTCATCCCGTCCACGGGGGACACGCTGCTTGCGCCCATCCCAGCTTTGCAGCCCCGCTCGTCGAAGCCTGCCGCGACGTCGCGAGGCGATGCGCCCAGGCCGCCTAGCCCACCCTCGGGTCTTCGGGCGCGGATCCCCGGGAGGGTGAGCCGTCCCCCCGCCTTTCGAGCCGGTAGTCGTTCCGGGTCGCGGAGGGTCTGTGTGGCTGGCGATGCCGCGCCGCGTGAACCGTCAGGCCCAGACGCCGGCAGAGCTCCTCGAACTCGTCGGCGGGGACGTGGAGGTTCGTCGCCGGGGAAGTGACGATCGGCTCCCCTCGCAGGACGGGACGCACGTACACGGGGTATGCGAGTCGGATGAAGCGTCCGGCTCCGTACTCCACGAGATTGCGTAGCAGATGTGCGAGCACTCCGCGGGCGTGCTCGTCCTGGAACGGCAGCTCGCCCACGAAGATCGTTCCGCCGGGGCGGCACACTCGCACGAGCTCGCGCATCGCGGTCTGGAACGCATCTCGATCGGGGAGCATCTGCAGGACGGAGTTGACCACGACGATGTCGAAGGTCTCGTCGGCGTAGGGAATCTCGGTTGCGCTCCCCACCACGAACTCGACGTTCGGTACGGCCTCGAAGAGAGCACGCAGCCTCTCGATCGCGTTCGCACTCGGATCCACTCTGCAGCAGCGCCGGAAGAGCGCGTACTCGAGAAGCGCCCCGAGGAACCATCCCGCCCAGGCGAAGAGAAACCCCGGAACGAAGCCGAAGACCGCCGAGCACGCCACCACGAGCACCTCGCTCGGGAAGGGAGACACGGGACCACCGCCTGCGCGGGAATCAGGCCGAGGCCGGCCGCCAGCCCGAAGCGGAGGCGCACCTCCTCGAGGCCCCCGCCGAGCTCCACCCCTCGCAGGATGCCCCAGCCGGCGAGCGCCACGAGGAGCAGCATTCCCAGGCTCCGGGACCGGAAGGCCCGGCGCACGAGCGGACCTGCCCCGGCCGCCGGGGTGCGCCCCGCCGGCAGATGGGAGGGCGGCTGGGCTCGACGGGGCTCCTGGGAGGGCTGGCAGATACTGTAGGGATTGTTACATTTATTTTATGCAGGCTGCAAGATCACTCACGGCCCGCTCCACGGCCCGAGGCGATGCCACTCGCCAGCGGATCCTCGAGGCGGCGGCGGAGATCCTGCGCGAGACGGGCTATGCGGGGCTCAGCATCTCGGGGGTCTGCGCGCGGGCGGGGATCTCCCCGACCTCGCTCTACTGGCACTTCGGCAGCAAGGCCGGCCTCATGCGGGCGGTGGTCGACCATACCAGCGCCCACGCCCAGGAGATTCAGTCTCGCGTGCTCGCCGCGGGGAGCGATCCCGAGGCGCGGCTTGGTGAGCTCATTGCGGCCCTGCGAAGGCTCGTGATCACCCAGCCCTTCGGGTCCCTGACCGGGCTGGCGCTCCTTGCCGAGGGTCGCCACGCCACCCCGGAGCTCGCCGCCGCCCTCCAAGAGGCGCGCGGGCGGGAGCTCCAGCTGGCGACCTCCGAGCTACGCACCCACCTGGGGCTCTCCGAACCCGACGGCCGATCCCTGGCGACACTCATGATGGCCGCGACGAACTACGCCGCCATGACCTACCGCTGCGGCGCAGACGAGGGCGAGGTCGACCGGATCCTGGGCGCCCTGCGCGACACGATCCTGCGCTATGCGGAGCCTCGCGAAGAGCGGCCGCGCGAGCTGGCGCCCGGCTGAGCCCCCCTTCCCCCGGCTCCGCGAGCGTCGCCGCGTGCAGAGCTCTCGAGAGCCGACGCGGCGAGCCGCGGGATCCGCTCTCAGACCGGCCGCAAGGTCACCAGGGTGGCGCCCCAGCCGCCTCGCTCCGGGGGCGCATCGGACCAGGCCTCGACGTGGGGATGGCTCGCGAGCATGCGCTGGAGCTGTGCGCGCTGCACGCCGCGACCCTTGCCGTGAATCAGCCGAAGGTGTCGCAGGCCGCGCGCTCGAGCTGCCTCGAGGTACGAGCGAGCGACGTCGACCACGTCGCGGGGCGCGAAGGAATGCAGGTCGATCTCGTCGCCGATCGGGACCCGGATCGCTGCGTCCGGATCCGCCGGCCGAGATCCCTGCGAGTCGTGAGTGTCGTTCACGGTGGGCCCCTCGCCGTCAGCGAATGCGGTCCTCGAGCGGCTGGGGAAGCCCCGCCGCTCCCGCCATCGAGGATTCCTGCGGACCGGCCGGGCGGCGCGAGTGGCCCACCAGGCGGCGCAGGTCCTCCTGGACCAGGTACCCGCTGGGCACGACGAGGAGCGTGATCCCCGCGGCGAAGAGCACACCGAACGCGAGCGAGATGGCCATCGGGACCAGGAACTGCGCCTGCACGCTACGCTCGAGCATGAGCGGGCTCAAGCCCCCGAAGGTCGTGAGCGAGGTCAGCACGATCGGCCGGAAGCGCGCGACCCCCGCCTCGAGCACCGCGTCGTAGGCGCCGATGCCGGCGTCGCGCCGCTGGTTCACGTAGTGGACCAGCACCAGGCTGGCGTTGACCACGACACCCGAGGCCGCCACGAACCCCGTCACGCTCATGAAGCTCATGTGGTGGCCCAGCAGGAGATGCCCGAGGATGGAGCCGACGAGCCCGAACGGAATCACGCTCATGATCAGGAGCGGCTGGAAGTAGGAACGGAGCGGGATCGCCAGAAGCGCGAAGATGCCGAGCAGGGCAATCACGTACCAGCGGGCCAGCGATGCCGCAGATCGCGCCTGCTCGCGTTGCGAGCCTTCCAGCCGATAGCTCATGCCCGGGTAATCGGCGAGGATGCGCGGAAGCGCGCCCTCTCGGATGACGCCGAAGACCTCCCCCGCCGTCGTGCGGCTGCGGTCGACGTCGGCGGTCACGTTGATGACGCGCTGACGATCGGCGCGCCGGATCGATGCATAGCCTCGGCCGAGTGTGGCTCGCGCGACGCTCGAGAAGGGGACCTCGGCGCCCGAGGGTGTACGAATCCGCATCGTCTCCAGGTCCCCGAGCGAGTGACGCTCGTCCTCGGGGTAGCGGACCATGACGCGCACATCGTCGCGGCCGCGCTGGATGCGCTGCGCCTCCTCCCCGTAGAAGCCCTGCCGGACCTGGCGAGCGAGATCCTGGAGCGTGAGTCCGAGCGCCTCGGCCGACGGCAGGATGGCGAGCTTGACCTCCCGCTTGCCGGCGCGAAACGAGTCGGTGATGTCGATGACCCCGGGAAAGCTCGCAAGCTCATGCTTCAGCCGGTCGGCCGCCTCGCTGAGCTGGGCCACGTCGGGTCCCTGGAGCTGGATGTTGATGGCATCGCCGATCGAGAAGAGCGACGAAGCGAAGACCAGCTCCACCGCGTCCGGCACCGGCCCGGTCAGCTCCCGCCAGCGCTGCGCGAGTTCACTGGCCTTGAGGGAGCGGTGCTCCGCGGGCACCAGCTCGAGCGTCACCTCGCCCAGGTGGCCTCCCGTGACGCCGGAGGCGCCTCCTGCGTTGGCGGGATTCTGCGACTGCTGGTCCCCGAAGGGCTGCTCCCCCACGACGGTATTCACGTGCCGGATGAAGCTGGGATAGCCGGGATCGAGCTCCGCGGTCCGGTCGATCTCTTCGCGCAGCCTCTCGGCCGCGCGCTCGATCTGCGCGACCGCGTCGGCGGTGACCCAGGCCGGCGTACCCTGCGGCATCGTCAGCTCCGCCGAGACATACTCGCCCTCGAGCGGTGGAAAGAACGAGAAGTGCATGCGCCCGCTCGCGATCACCCCCACCGTCCAGAGCAGGAGCGCCACGGCGACCGCGAGCGTCGTATATCGCCACTCGAGCGTCCGGCGAAGCCAGCGCGCAAAGCGATCCTCGATGAACCGACCCAGACCCCGCGAGAAACGCTCCTGGCCGCGAAGGATCCGGAGCGCGATCCGGCGGAGGCCTCCCCCCCAGGCGGCGACGACGAGCACAGCGAGTGCGGCCGCAGCGGCGACGGCAGCCGTCCGCAGGCTCGGGCTGAGTCCCCAGATCGTGAGCGCGAGCAGCGGGATCGCCATCATGAGCACCTCGACGACGGGCGGGATCCGCAGCCCATGCGCCAGGTGCGCGGGCAGCACGAGCTGGGACTCGACCAGCGAGTAGGCCAGGCAGAGCATCACGACCGTCGCGATCACGGTCATGATCTGGCCCATCGTCCCCGGCACCGTGAGGAAGGGAGAGAAGGCCGCGATCGAGGTGAGCACGCCGAAGATCACGGGAGTCGACACACTCTGGGTTCCCCGGATCGCCCCCTCGAGCGGATCGCTCGAGCGCTCCTGCTCCGTGTGGACGCTCTCCCCGACGACGATCGCATCGTCGACGAGCATCCCCAGCACCATGATGAACCCGAACGTCGAGATCGAGTTGATCGTGATCCCGATCATCGGCAGGGTGAAGAGCGCCCCGAGGAAGGCCACGGGCACTCCCATCGTGACCCAGAAGGCCAGGCGCGGCCGCAGGAAGAGCGTGACGATCAGCATCACCACGATCAGCCCCGAACGCCCGTTGCGGAAGAGCGTGTCCAGCCGGGCACGCAGGGACTTCGACGAGTCGCGCCAGACGACGAGCGAGATGCCCGCGGGCAGGGTCGCCTGCGCTCTGGCCACGTAGGCCTTCACCTTGTCCGAGATGTCGATCACGTCCTGGTCGCCGACCCGGAAGACCCGCACCATGACCGAGGGCTTGCCGTCGAAGCGCGACATCTGGTCGGTGTCCTTGAACCCGTCGCGTACCGTCGCGACCTCGCCGAGGGTCAGGCGGGTCCCGTCGGGCCGGGTCAGCAGCACCAGCCTCTCGAACTCCAGACCGCGGTAGGCCTGACCCTTGGTGCGAAGCAGGATCTCGCCTCCCTCGGTCTTGATCGACCCCCCGGGCAGGTCGAGCGAGGAGCGGCGAACGGCGTCTGCGACCGCGTCGAAGCTGAGCCCGTAGCGGCGGAGCATGGCCTCCGACACCTCGATCGAGATCTCGTAGGGCCGCGCCTCGGTCAGGTCGACCTGGGTGATTCCCGGGATCGCCGCGATCTCGTCGCGAATCCGCTGGCCCACCTCTCGCAGGCTGCGCTCGTCCACGTCTCCCGCAATGGCGAGATCGGTCACCGAGCGGCGGATCACGACCCGCGAGATCACCGGCTTCTCGGTCTCCTCGGGCAGCGTGTCGAGGGCGTCGACCCGGGTCTTCACGTCGTCGAGCGCCTTGGAGGCGTCGGCTCCCGAGAGCAGCTCGACGCGCACCGTGCACAGGCCTTCCATGGAGGTGGAGCGAATCGTGTCGATCCCCTCCACGCCCTCGAGCGACTCCTCGACGCGAACGCAGACGCCTTCCTCGGCCTCCTGGGGCGCGGCGCCCCGGTACTCGACCGACACGGTGATCAGGTCGATGGTGATGTCGGGCATCTCCTTCTGGGTGATCGCGGGTACGGTCACCGCCCCGCCCACGATCAGGAGCGCCATCAGCAGGTTCGCAGCCACGGGATTGCGCGCGAACCACGCCACCACCCGCGTCACGACGCCGCCCCTCCCGTCGCCGGGCCGCCGCTCTCCTGGATCGGCTCCGGGACCTTCTCGGCCAGACGCACGGACATCCCATCGACCACGGTCTCGAGGGGCGAGACGCAGACGCGGTCTCCAGCCGAGAGCCCCGCCTCGATCACCACGTCATTCCGGCGGCGGCGCAGTACCTGGACCGTGCGAAAGCGCAGGCGGCTCTCGTCGTCCACGACCAGCACCCGGTCGCCCTGGCGCAACGCTGCGCGCGGGATGACCGCCACCTCGTGCACCGCGCGACCTTGGATCTCGGCCTCGACGAAGAGGCCCACGGCCAGGGGCGCGGTCTGCTCGGCGCGATGGCGCCCATAGGGATCCTCTACCCGCGCCACCACGCGAACCATCCGGGTCTTGGGGTCGATCTCGCCCTCGGTGCGCACGATCCGTCCGTGCCACACGAACTCACCGCCCGCAAAGTGGGCGCGCAGCGTGACCTGCGGACCCGGCCCGGTCTCGTATTCGTCGCGATCGCCGAGCGAGAGGGGCAGGCTCAGGTAGGCCAGCTCGGCATCCGCCACGGGCAGCCGGACCTCGGCAAAGTCGGTGGAGTAGAGCCGGGCGACGGAGACTCCGCGCGTGACGAACTGTCCGACGCCCACGTGCTCCTCCCGCACCCGACCATTGTAGGGAGCGCGAATCTCGGTCTTCTCGAGGTCTCGCTCCGCCTGTGAGAGCGAGGCGCGCGCGACGCGAAGCCGCGCAGCCGCCACCTCGGCGGTGCTCTGCGCGCGGTCGAGCTGCTCGATGCTCTCCACCTGGCGAGCGGCGAGCCCGCGCCGCCGCTTCAGGTCCTTGCGAGCGAGCTCCAGCTCGCTCCGAGACCGGGAGACCTCGGCGCGCGCGCGCTCGACCGCCAGCTGGAAGTCGGTGGGATCGACGCGCAGCAGGGTCTCGCCGGCCTCGAAGAAGCCCCCCGAGACCAGTCGAGGAGAGACCCAGACGAGAGGTCCCGAGATCTCGGGAACCAGGTCGCTCTCGGTCCGCGGCTCGACGGTTCCCTGCGTCAGGACGGTCAGGTTCAGGTCCTCGAGCTCGACGGTATGGGTCCGGATGAGCGGCGATGCCAGGTCCGGCGCCCGCGACTCGACGCGCGGGCCGGTCACCACGATCGCGCGATAGCCGACGACGCCGGCGCCCAGAAGGCAGAGGGGGAGCCACAGGCGCAGGGAGCGGATCACGCGTCACCTCGAGCTAGCAGGCCCGCCGCGAAGAAGTGCACCAGCCGGTCTCCCAGCTCGGCGGGTGTGGGCACCGGATCGAGCGTCGCGATCGGCGGCGAGAGCGAGAAGCGCCCGGAGAGCACGTGCAGCAGAGACCCGATCCCGAAGCTGAAGCGCAGCGCGATCTCGCGGGGCTCCAGCTCCGGGAGCGCCCGCTCGAGGGCCGCAACGAAGCGCTCGGAGAGCTCCCCGAAGAGCTCGCGCACCAAGGGCCCCACCACCTCCTCCCGCTCGGTGAAGAGCAGTGAGGCTGCCGCCCCGTGCAGCACGTCCTGGGACTGGAGACCGGGAACGACCATCGCCCGCAGGATGTCCTCGACCGAGGGCGCCCCGGGCGCAGCGTTCCGCTCGAGCTGGCTCAGCCGCCGGAGTCGCTCCTGGTTGACGGGAGCGAGGTCGCGCTCGACGGCGGCCCGCAGCAGCTCCAGCTTGGATCCGAAGTGGTAGTGGACCGCCGCCAGGTTGACGCCCGCCCTCGAGGTCACCGCTCGCAGCGAGGTTCCCTCGAAGCCGCGCTCCGCGAGCAGGGGACCCGCGGCATCGAGAATCCGGTCCTTGGTATCGGCCATGGCTCCTCTCGCTCGGCGCCGCCAGAAACCTGAGGTGGAGCTTGCGACGGCCGCCGCGGGTCAGTTCAAACGAACGTTTGAATCATGGCTTCCCCGCTCTCGCCCGTCAACTCAAGGCCAACACGCGGGCCAGCTCTGCAGCACGCTCGCTGGGGAGCTCTCGCAGCGCCCGGTAGAGCCGGCGCCCCGCCCAGCAGATCTCCCGGTCGGAGACCTCGAAGGCGTTTCCGAGCGCGACGACCATCCGCTCTCGCTCCTCCGGGCTGAGCGGGGCGAAGGCGTCGTCGAGCGCGGTCTGCGCCTCGCGGGCGGTCGGCCGGCGGGCCGGCAGCTGGTGAAGCTCGGCCAGGATCGCGAGCGCCGTGATCTCGGCCCACTCCTCGAGCTCGGGGCGCTTCAGCTCGTGCGCCAGCAGGACCCCGACGTTCGTCTGCTCCTCGGGCGTCGCTCCCCGCGCCAGCAGCGCACAGATGGGTAGGTCCGCCGCCTCGAGGGCCCCGGAGTAGATCTCCGCCCGGCGCAGCAGGCTCTCGTCCTCCAGGCGCATCAAACCCGAGCGTGCCAGGTCGGCGACGATCCGGTTGACGGCGGAGCGCGGCTGGCCTGCGATCTTCGCGACGAAGACGGGATCGTCGCGAAAGACTGCGTAGGCCCGATCGAAGACCTGGGACCGCCAATCCTCCGCCGGAGGGGCCGAGCCGGGCTCGCTCTCGGCGCCGCAGCCGGCCAGCCCGCAGGCGAGCACCAGGACGAGGCCGGCGGCTGCCCGCCTCATCCGGCCGGCTTCAGGGCGCTGTGCTGCCTCAGCCAGTCGAGAGTCTGGCTCGCCTCGTCCCGCTCCCGCTCCAGGAAGGCCGAGACGGCCTTCGATAGCCGAGGATCGGCGAGCCAGTGCAGGCTGTAGGTCGGACGGGCGTCGAAGCCGCGAAGCTGCTTGTAGTCCCCTCCCGCCCCGGGCTCGAAGCGCTTCAGCCCCGCCCGGATGCAGTGCTCGATGGCCGCGTAGTAGCAGACGTTGAAGTGCAGGTGGCGCACGAAGCCCTCCGCGCCCCAGTAACGGCCGTAGAGCGCGTCTCCCTTCTGCACGTTCAAGGTGCCCGCGATCGGCTGCCCCTCGCAGCGCGCGATCACGAAGCAGAGCCGCTCGCGGAAGCGCTCTCGGATCAGCTCGAAGAGGCGCCGATTCAGGTACTGCCGGCCCCAGTAGCGCGCCTCGATCGTCGAGAGATAGAAGCGGAACATCGGGTCGAAGAGGTCGTCGGAGATCTCGCCGCCGACCCGCGTCTCGATCTCGACCCCGCTCTCTCGCAGCTGGCGACGCACGCGCCGGATCTGGTTGCGCCGCTTGCTCCGGAAGCGCCCCAGGTAGTCCTCGAAGGTCCGGTACCCCTCGTTGTGCCAGTGGTACTGCACGCCGACCCGGAGCAGGAAGCCCGCGCTCCGGAGGGGCTCGATCTCGTCGGGCCCGCAGAAGTTGACGTGGACCCCGGAGAACTCGTTTCCCCGACACAGCTCGCGCAGCGCGTGGCCCATCTCCTCGATCCGCGACGGACGGTCGCTGCCCGGGGCGGTCACGATCCGGGCTCCCGACACCGGCGTGAAGGGCACACCGACCAGCAGCTTGGGGTAGTAGCGCAGGCCCGCCCGCTCCGCGGCCTCGGCCCAGCCCCAGTCGAAGACGAACTCACCCTCGCTGTGCCCCTTGACGTAGAGGGGCACGGCGGCGACGAGCCGGCCCTCGTCGCGGGCCACGAGAGGCTTGGGGAGCCAGCCGCGGTCCGCGCCCAGGGTGCCCGCCTGCTCGAGGGAGGCGAGCCACTCCCACTCCAGGAAGGGCGAGCCGTTCCCCACCAGGGCGTTCCACTCGTCGGGGTCGACCGAAGCGACCCCATCGAGCACCTCGAGCTTCGCCATCCGCGGCCAGTGTAGCCTCGATCCGGGCCTCGGCGGTGCCGCGCAGCGAGGGCGATCCCCCACCGAGAGCGAGATGCGGGCATTGGAAGTATCCTGTGCCCATGGCCGAGAGTCCCAACCCTCCAGGCGGCGGGGGCACCGACCCGCGGCGAGACCGCGGGGTCGCCATCGAGGAGCGCCGCAAGGTCGAGCGGCCTCCAAAGTTCAGGGTCATGCTCTACAACGACGACTACACACCGATGGAGTTCGTGGTGGCACTGCTGGAGCAGATCTTTCACAAGAGCCCGTCCGAGGCGACGGCCCTGATGCTCCAGATCCACCGGGGCGGCTACGGCGTCGCGGGAGTCTACGTCCAGGAGATCGCCGAGACGCGCGTGGCGCAGGTCCACCGGCTGGCCGAGGAGCATGGCTATCCTCTGAGAGCGGGGGTCGAACCCGATTGAGCGAGATCAACCGAGAGCTGCAGCTCACCCTGCAGGCGGCCTTCCGCGAGGCCAACGCGCGCCGCCACGGATTCCTGACGGTCGAGCACCTGCTCTATGCCCTCGCGCACGACTCCGAGGGAGCACAGGTGCTCCGGGGCTCTGGCGTCGACCTGAAGCGGCTCAATCGCGAGCTGGAGCGTTTCCTGAGGGACGAGATCGACGCCGAGCCCGGCAGCGACCCTGTCCAGACGCAGCAGACGCTGGCGTTCCATCGCGTGCTGCAGGGCGCGCTCGCGCACGCAGACAACGCCGAGAAGGAGGAGGTGACCGCCGGAGACCTCGTCGCCGCGATCTTCCAGGAGCCCGACTCGAACGCCGTGGCGATCCTGCGCTCGATGGGGGTCACGCGTCTCGACGTGCTCAAGTACGTCTCGCACGGCATCCCCCGGTCTCCCGGCTCGCACGAGGGGGGGGCGGGCGAGGGGGAGGGAGAGCCCGGACGCCAGCGCTCTGGCTTCGCGGACGACGAGGGCGACGAGATCCCCGACCCGATCGAGGCCTTCGCGACCAACCTGACGGAGCGTGCGGCCGAGGGCAAGCTCGACCCGTTGATCGGGCGCGATCGGGAGATCGAGCGCACCATCCACATCCTGGCCCGGCGCCGCAAGAACAACCCGATCTTCGTGGGCGAGACCGGCGTGGGCAAGACCGCCCTCGCCGAGGGGCTCGCGCTGCGCATCCACGAGGGCAACGTGCCGGCGGACCTCTTGAACGCCGAGATCCTCTCCCTCGACCTCGGCGCCATGCTCGCGGGTACCAAGTACCGCGGCGACTTCGAGGCTCGCTTCAAGGCGCTGGTGGCCGCGATCCAGGCGCGGGACAATCCGATCGTCTTCATCGACGAGATCCATACCCTCCTGGGGGCGGGCTCCGCGCAGGGCGCGACGGTCGATGCCTCGAGCATGCTCAAGCCGCTCCTGCAGTCGGGCGAGCTTCGGGTCATCGGCTCGACCACGTACAGCGAGTTCCGTCACTTCGAGCGCGACCGGGCCCTCGCGCGGCGCTTCCAGAAGATCGATGTGCACGAGCCGTCGCTCGAGGAGGCCGTCAAGATCCTGCAGGGGCTCGCGCCGGCCTACGGGGAGCACCACGGCGTGCGCTACACGCAGCCGGCGCTCCGCGCGTGCTGTGAGCTGGCTTCGCGCCACCTGAACGACCGCTTCCTGCCGGACGGCGCGATCGACGTGATGGACGAGGTGGGCGCCTCCATCCGGCTCGGCCGCGACGGCCGGAAGACCGTGACCGTGCGGGACGTCGAGGCGCAGGTGGCCCGCATGGCCCGGGTGCCGATCGCCCGGGCCTCCGGCTCGGATCGCATGGCCCTCGAGGGGCTCGAGACCGACCTGCTGAAGGTCGTCTTCGGGCAGGACGCGGCGATCCACACGGTGGTGCGGGCGGTCAAGCGCGCGCGCGCGGGACTGGGCGGCGCCGAGCGGCCGATCGGGTCGTTCCTCTTCATGGGTCCGACCGGCGTCGGCAAGACCGAGCTGGCCCGCCAGCTCGCCCGCACCCTGAACGTGCCCTTCCTGCGCTACGACATGAGCGAGTACATGGAGAAGCACGCGGTCTCCCGGCTGATCGGTGCCCCTCCGGGCTACGTCGGCTACGACCAGGGCGGCGTGCTCGTCGAAGCCGTTCGCAAGCATCCTCACGCGGTGCTGCTGCTCGACGAGATCGAGAAGGCGCACACCGACCTCTTCGACATCCTCCTGCAGGTGATGGACCACGCCACACTCACCGACAACCACGGTCGCGAGGCGGACTTCCGCCACATCACCCTGATCATGACCTCGAACGTGGGCGCCCGCGAGATGACCGCGCGCGCGATCGGCTTCGGAGAGCAGCGCGCCGGGAGCGGCCGCAAGGACGTGGAGCGACTGTTCAGCCCCGAGTTCCGCAACCGCCTCGACGAGATCGTGACCTTCGAGCGGCTCGACTCCGAGGCCATGGGCCGGGTCGTCGACAAGTTCGTGCGCGAGATCGAGGGCCAGCTTCGCGAGAAGAAGGTCACGATCGAGCTCAGCGATGCGGCGCGCGCCTGGCTCGCCAGGAAGGGCTAC
>JBHHYV010000009.1:0-52954 GCA_046757685.1 Myxococcota bacterium | reverse complement strand
CCCCTTCCTGCGGGGGCTCTCGCCCTGGATCTTGCAAGACTTCCGCAGCCCCAAGCGGCTGCTGCCCGGCATCCAGGACTATTGGAACCGCAAGGGCCTGATCGGCGATCGCGGCCAGCGCAAGCTGGCCTTCGACGTGCTGCGTGCCTGGTACGAAGAGATCCGCGAGGGGGAGGAGTAGCGCGTTCCCGGCTGGCCCCGAGACGAGGGGAGTCGCATGACCGGCGTCATACCCATTTCCGGAGGCATCGGTCTCTCTGCCCGGGAGCCCCATCGGAGCATCCGAGGAAAGGGGGAACGCCCATGGCCGCCATCGACGTGAACGAGGGACTCTCGGCCGAGCAGGTGCAGCTGCGAGACGAGGCACACCGCTTCGCGGCCGAGGTGCTGCGGCCGGCCGCGCTGGAGCTGGACGATCTCTCGCCGGACGAGGTGATCGCGCCGGGCTCGCGGCTCTGGGACGTGTTCCGCGAGGCGTACAAGGCGGGCCAGCACCTGCGCTCCTTTCCAGAGAGTCTGGGGGGAGCCAACCTGGGCCCGGAGGACTCCTGGGTCGTCGGCGAAGAGCTCGGCTGGGGAAGCTCCGGGCTATCGGTCAGCCTGGGGGTGACCTCCATGCCCTTCCGCTTCGCGGCCATGTTCCCCAATCCCGACCTGCAGCGGGAGCTCGTGATGCCCTATGTCGAGGACACCGAGGGTCGCTACATCGGCTGCTGGTGCGCGACCGAGCCCGCGCACGGATCGGACCTGATCCTCTACTCGGGTGAGAGCGCGCGCCCCGACGTGCACCTGGACTGCTCGGCCCGGCTCGATGGGGACGAGTGGGTGATCAGCGGTCAGAAGTCGGCGTGGGTCTCGAATGGCACCATCGCCACGCATACGCTCGCATTCCTGAACGTCGACGCCTCGAAGGGAATGGGCGGGATGGGCGTAGCCGTCATCCCGCTCGATCGACCCGGTGTGAGTCGCGGCGCGCCCCTGAACAAGCACGGGCAGCGAGCCCTCAACCAGGGGGAGATCTTCTTCGACGAGGTGCGCATCCCGCGTCCCTACATGCTGGTGGAGCCCTCCGGGATGGAAGCCGTGGGAGGTGCCGCCGGCACCAGCCACATCCTGGCCGGGGCCAACGCCGGCATGAGCGCGACCTTCTGCGGCGTCGCCCGCGCCGCGATGATCGAGGACGGCTCGAACGATGTGCTCGCCCTGGCGGGCTTCCGCGCCCTGATCGAGGCGGACGGGGGATCGTTGCGCGGCGCGCGCGCCGCTGGAAGCGCAAAGCAGTAGCAGGACTCTACGTTCGAGCGCGAACCCGACCCGTGCTGCACGATGCCATGGGCCCAAGCCCTTCCAGACCTCTTCTCTCCTCATTCATCCCCGAAGCGGGGGCAGCCGCCTCCGATCCGCTGGCCGGCCGCCTCTTCAGCGGCCTGATGCGGTAGACTCTCCTCGGAGGCAAGTCCATGGGCAACAAAGACCGGGGAAGGGGCGCGCGCACCAACAAGCCGAAGCTCTCGAGGAAGGAGAAGAAGAAGAGAAAGAAGCAGACGGCCAAGCAGACGAAGTCTGCGAGCTAGCGCTCCGATGTCGGAACCTTGCCTCTCCGTGGAGCGAGACGGGCCGGTCTGGGTCTGTACGCTCGCCAATCCTCCGCGACATACCCTGACCGCAAAGGGCGTCGAAGCGCTCACGGGCCTGGTCGAGGAGATCGAGAACGGCGAGCGGCCGCGCGTGCTGGTGTTGACCGGCGGCGGCGAGGGCGTGTTCATCGCTCACTACGAGGTGGGCGAGCTCGCCCAGAGCGCGGAGCGCCAGGTCGCAACCCCGCAAGCTGCGAGCGAGGGCCCTCTCCGGCTGCACCCGTTTCACCAGCTGCTGTTGCGGCTCGAGGCGCTCCCGGTCGTGACGATCGCGGCACTGAACGGCAACACGGCGGGAGGCGGGTTCGAGCTCGCGCTGGGCTGCGACTTCCGGCTGCTCGCCGACGGCCCCTACCGCGTGGGACTGCCCGAGACGAGTGTAGGGATCATCCCGGGCGCCGGCGGCACGCAGCGGCTGGCACGCCTGCTGGGGACCGCTCGTACCCTCGACCTGGTGCTGCACGCCACGCTGCTCACGCCCCCCGAGGCCCTCGAGCTCGGCCTCGTGCACCGGCTCTTCGAGCCTGCCTCTTTCCGCGAGCAGGTCGACACCTTCGCAGACGACCTGGCCGGGCGCGCACCGATCGCGATGGCCGCAGCCAAGGAAGCGATCCAGCGTGGCAGTCGAGCTCCGCTCGAATCGGGCCTGGCGATCGAGCAGGAGTGCTTCGACCGCACCATGCGATCCAGGGACGCCGCGGGTGCCATGCGCGCACTGCTCGAGAGTCGGAGCTACGAGTGGCGGGGCGAGTGAGCCTCGACGAAGCCCTCCCCTCCACGCGGGAGTGCTCGTAGGCGCCAGGACCACCGCGCTTCGCGGTCGGCCTCTCTATGACGAAGGTCATACCCCCTCCATCCTCCTGCCGCTCACGAGCCGGGTCGAGTACCGACAGGAGAGCGATGGGGACGGGAATGAGATGTCGAGGCGTCGCAGATGGACTTCTGCCAGGGGCCGCCTTCGCCTGCCTGGCGACCTTCGGCTTGGCGCCGCCCGCCGATGCGACGGACGGGGTCGCAGAGATCACCAGGCCTGCGCGGTGAATTCCGGGTGCTTCGCGGGGGACACGGCGGGGTTCCCGGTCACCGTCGGCGGGTCGGGAAGCTACCGACTCACGAGCAACCCGTCGGTATCGAGCGCGAACATCACCGCCATCGTCGTCACTGCGGGTGACGTCTCCATCGACCTCAACGGATTCTCCATCTCCGGACCCACCGTGTGCACGGGCGATCCCGAGATCGCGACCAGTCCTCCCGCGTGCAGCCCGACCGGCAGCGGCTTCGGCATCGACGCGAGCATCCACCCGCGAGTGCGCGTGCACGACGGCAGCATTCATGGCATGGACGGCACCGGAGTCCGCGTCGGCACCCGTCCCGTGATCGAGCGCCTGCATGTCGAGGGAAACGGAGCCAATGGCATCTGGGCGCTCCAATCCTCGAGGGTGGCGGACAACGTCTCGGTCGGGAACGAGACCTGGGGAATCGCCGGGGACAGCGGAAGCGTGATCACTGGGAACATTGCGCAGGGAAACGGCCAGATCGGAATCTGGGCCGGTATCGGTGCAACCGTGATCGACAACACGGCCCGGGTCAACGGAAGCAACGGCTTCTCGGTCGGCAGCGGCAGCACTGTCACGAGGAACTCGTCCACGAAGAACGGAGCCACCGGCATCTCGACCGGTCTCGCGTGCACCATCTCGCACAACGCCGTATGGGCGAACGTCACGGGTGGCATCACTACGAACAGTGGCAGCACGGTCCCCTACAGCTCGGTCCGCGAGAACGGCGGGACCGGAATCAATGCTCCGGTGGCGAGCTGGGTGTCCGACAACGCTGTGGGATTCAACGGCGGGGTGGGGCTCTTTCTGGGGACCGGCACGAACGCGTCAGGCTACGGGAACAACGTGATTCGGGGCAACGCCGCGACCGTCTCGGGAGGGCAGCAGGTGGGGCCGAACCTGTGCGAGGGCAACAGCACCTGCCCCTAGGAGCGATCGGCAAGGCGCGGATCGCTCGCGTCGGAGCCGCTGGCCGCGCCCGATCCGATGCCGGACGCAGAGGGGGAGGAGCCTCGCGGGGGTGGCCCGCGGGCCGGGGCTCCGCCGCTTCCGGCTCCGCGGGCTCGGAAGCTAGCGGGGCGGCCCCTGGTAGACCGACCCCTCGCTACAGGCCAGAATGCGGCTGATCTCGGCCAGCGACCGGCCGCTCTGCTTCCGCCAGATGTTGAAGGCGTCCTGCACGGACGCGAGCGCCCCCTTCGAGGTGGGCGACTTCGACGTGATGATGCCCTGACGACGCAACGCGGCCACCACGTCGGTCGAGAGCATGGGCGTGTCCTTGCCGATCTGGCGCAGAACGAGGGGGCCGGTGCGGCCGCCCAGCCGGCTGCCGTGCGTCCCGAGCTCGCCCCAAAGTCCCACCACCACGTCGTCCTCGGGCCAGTCCGCCAGCCAGCGCGCCGCGCTGCCGTGATCGCGAGCGAGCTTCACGAGCCAGGCGGCGTTCTCGCGTGCGGCGCGGATCTTCAGCGGGTTCCGCACGATGCGCGTGTCGCTTCGGAGCTTCCCGATCGCCGCGTCCGAGAGACGGGAGACCTTCCTGGGATCGAAGCCCTCGAACGCTTCTTCGAACCCTTCCCACTTGGCCTCGATGACCTTCCACACGAAGCCCGCCTGGAACACGCAGCGCGTCATGGCAGCCAGCAGGCGATCGTCGGGGAGCTTTCGCAGGGCGGCGCGACTCTTCACCCTGGGGAGTCGCGCCTCGAGCGCGCGTCGGCCCCCGTGTCGCTTCGCCGCGCGGGCGTAGATCGAGGATAGCTTCTCCATGACTCGCTTCTCCTGGGCCGGGGAGAGCGATCCTACGCGTCGGGCCTGGTCCGGTCATCGGAGAGAATCGGGACGCGCAGACCTCCGCCGGCTCCGGGGTGTCTTCGCCGACCCGCTCAGGTCTCCGAGCGCGAGGTCGAGAACCACTGGAAGGCCTTCTCCCGCGCCTCGAGGCTCTGCTCGGGGGTGAGTGAGAGAAGTGCGGTCAGGCGAGCGGCGAGCCGCTCCTCCGCATCGTCGACGATGCGGTCGGCAAAGACGACGGCCCAGACCAGGCCGAGGATCTGCTGGCGCTGTGCCCAGTCGTAGCTCCCGACGATCACGCGCGCGCTGCGGGCAAGGTCTCCGGCGTGGCGGCTCCTGGGGTCTACCGACTCGAGCAGCGCCTGGGAGTCGGCGCGAGAGATGCCGAAGGCATGGGCCAGGCTCTTTCGGATCGTCCTTCGCTCGGCGTCGACGAAGTCGTGGTCCCCGTAGGCCACCTCGACGAGCAGGGCCGCGGTGGCCGCGAGCACCGAGGGGTCGACGGCCTCGCCGTCGCGAGTCCGGGCCAGAGGCGCGCGGCTCCTCATGAGGGCTCGAACGTGATCGAAGAGCGACACCGCTGCGAGGATAGCGCGCGCCGCGAGCAGATCTGCGCGGGGATCGGCTAGGCGCTGTAGTGCAGACGCAGCCCTGGGCGCGGCCACTCGGTGGCGACCAGGCGACCGGTGCCCGAGAGCGTGATGTAGGCGGTGCGCAGGTCCTCGCCGCCAAAGCAGATGTTGGTCGTCAGCGGGTCGGGCATGGGCACGTGCTCGACTCGCGAGCCGTCGGGGGAGATCACGGTGATTCCGCCGTTCACGAGCGTCGCGACGCAGACGTGGCCTGCGCCATCGACCGCCAGGGAGTCGAACATCTGGAAGCCCGGAAGGCCCACGAGCAGCCGGCCGCCGTTGGGAGTCGCCTCGGGGGCGATCTCGCCCGGCCCGGAGAGGCTCCACGACCAGACGCGACCGGTGGGCGTCTCGGCCACGTAGAGCGTGGCCTCGTCGGGCGACAGGCCGATCCCATTCGGGCCCTCGAGCGGAAAGACCTTCTCCTCGATCGAGCTTCCGTCCGGGAGGGCGTAGAAGATCCCCGTTCGATCGCGCTCGCGCTCCCGGGTCTTGCCGTGGTCGGTGAACCAGAACCCCCCCTGGGCATCGAAGACGATGTCGTTGGGCCCGCGGAGGGGCCGACCCTGGCACTCCCGGTAGAGCACCTCGACGGAGCCCGTCCCCAGGTCCACCCGCTCGATCCGGCCGCCGCTGTAGTCCTGGGGTTGGTTGCCGGGCAGCGTGAAGCCGCCCGCCTCGTGCCACTCGAAGCCCCCGTTGTTGCAGACGTAGACCCGGCCATCGGGCCCGAGCGCGGCGCCGTTCGGTCCCCCGCCGGTCTCGGCGATCACCTTGTGCGTGCCATCGGGCAGCACCCGCGTGAGGCGACCCGCCTTGATCTCGACCAGCACGACGCTCCCGTCGCGGAGTGCGATCGGCCCTTCGGGGAACTCCAGACCCCGCGTGACCTCTCGAAGCTCGGCCATGCACTTCCTCCGACTCCAGTCTACGCCTCTGCCCTCCCTGGACGAAGCCCCCGGGGGCTCCGGCGAGAAGCTGCGACTTTCGAGAGACAGGCGGGCCGGTTTGAGGCATGCTATGGGCCATCCGGGGGACCCGCCGAGCAAAGCGACGGCCGGCATCCCGGATGTCGGAGCCTCAGGCGGCGCCCGAGTGCGCACGACCGAGGGACTGGATCCTGCTCCCGCTCCACGCGAATGCCCTTTCGCGTGGGAGTGGGCGCCGCACCACAGTGAGGTGTGGGCACCGACCCGAGATCGGTCGGAAAAGGGGGATGGCCGTGAGCGACGGGAAGAAGGTGAGCCCCAAGGAGAGCGATGGCCCTCTGGGAGGGAGACAGGGAAGCGGCCCAGCAAAGCGAAGCCGCTCCAGCTCGCGCTCTCGCGGCAAGAGAGGCCGCCGGTCCCGCTATGGCAGCGGGGCCTACAAGCGCCGGGTCGAGGAGCGGCTCCTCGGTCGAGGGGAGCATGCTGCCCGCCTGCGACTGGAGGAGAGGCTGCGAGCCGCGCACCGCACCTCGAACTTTCAGAGGCTGTACAGGGAGTACCTGCGCGCCTTCGGGATGCCCGAAGGGATCGACCTGCTGATGCTGCTTCTCGATCTGGACAACGACCGCGAGAAGCTCAAGGTGCTGGAGCGCCTTGCAGCAACCCTGGAGGGCGCCGCACAGGAGCAGAGGAGCCTGCTACGCAGTCGGCTTCGCAACCTCGAGATGACGACCGACTCCGATGCGGTCGCCGACGCAGCGAGCGAGCTCCTGGCGGGGATCTGAGGGGTTGGGGCGCTCCTCATCGAGCGCCACGCCCGGTGTCCCGGCCGGTGCCAGAAGCGGGAAGCTGGGGCGGGGCGGGCGCTGGGAGCCCGTGGGAAGCCCCGGCTCGAACGAGAACGATACGCGCATGCCGCTCCTCCTTGGACGTTCGAAGATACACGAAACAATGGCGAAAGTAAAGCCAGGACTGGGAGGCGGCCCTTGAGGGTGGACTGGCGAGGCGCGCTCCAGCGCCGTCCCGGGTGGATGAACGCGATCCTGCTCTTCTGCGCCTACATGACCTTCGTCTACCTGCCTTTCGACCTCTTCTGGAAGCCCGTCGCGGCCGACGAGGAGGTCTGGTTCGGCTGGGTCCTGCACGGCTGGGCAGCCAAGGCGACCGAGCCCCTCCACTGGGCAATCTACGCGGCCGGGACCTACGGCTTCTGGCACATGCGGAGCTGGCTGCACCCCTGGGCCGCCCTCTACACGGCACAGGTCGCCCTGGGAATGGGGGTCTGGGGACTGAGCGATCCGCGTAGCCCGGGAGTCGCGGCGGGGATCGTTCCCGCCCTCGCGTTCTCGGCCCTGGCCGTCGGGCTCTGGCTCTCACGGCCGCACTTCGAGCGGGCGAGTGAAGGTGAGTGACCTGCGTGCCCTCTGCGAGCGCCTCGACGGCCGGCCCTATGGTCACTACCGCGAGCTCCGCGGGCGTCGCTTCGAGCTCGGCCCCTCCGAGCCCGCGCGCTCCGAGCCCGCGCGCTCCGAGCCCGCGCGGATAGGGCTCCGGTTCGAGCACGTCCAGGGGGATCCCTTCGCGGCGCCGAGCCGCGTCGCGATCTCGGTTCCGAGCAGCGTCGCGGGTCTTCCGGACGCCGCACTCGACGGCCCGACCGCCCGGCGCGCCTCGGCCGACTTCGTGCAGCGCGCCCTCGCGCGGTCTCTCCAGGGACGCTCCTCCCGGGGCTCGCTGGGCTCGGGCAAGAGTGGATTGCTCGAGATCGCAGCCTGCGGACAGGAGGTGCTCGAGCGCTCCGGAGTCTGGCTCTCGCGCCGCGGCGACCTCGAGATCCGCCTCAGCGTCGGCCTGCCCGCGGCGGGGCGGCGCATCCTGGGGCGCCAGGCGGGAGATCTGCTGGCGGGTCGTCTCTCTCGAGCGATCGAGGAGACGTTTGCACGTCTCGACCTCGACGCTCTCCGGCGCTGGATCGCCTGTGTCGAGGACCAGGCCGCCCTGCGGGCGGCGCTCCCTGCGGCGGGGCTCGTCGCCTTTCTCGCCGAGGGCAGCCTGCTCCCGCGCCGGAGCGGAGCTGACCCGGCACCCCTCGACGGGGGAATCCCCCTCGAGGCTCCCGACTCGCTCGCCGTCGAGCTGGAGGCCCCCCATGCGGGCAGGCTGCGCGGGCTCGGGATTCGCGAGGGCGTGACCCTGATCGTCGGAGGGGGCTACCACGGCAAGTCGACCCTGCTCCAGGCGATCGCCCTTTGCGTGTACGACCACATCCCCGGCGACGGCCGGGAGCGTTGCGTCACGCGCGCAGACGCCGTCACGATCCGTGCCGAGGACGGACGTTCCGTCTGTGGCTGCGACCTGCGAGCCTTCATCGGGGACCTGCCCCTGGGACGCACGACGCGCTGCTTCGACACAAGGGACGCCTCCGGAAGCACCTCGCAGGCCGCCGCGATCGTCGAGGCGCTCGAAGCCGGAGCGAGCGCCCTGCTCGTCGACGAGGATACGGCAGCGACCAACTTCATGGTCCGAGACGCCCGCATGCGCCAGCTCGTTCCCGATGCGAGGGAGCCGATCACGCCCTTCCTGGACCGCGTGCGCCAGCTCCACCGGGAGCACCGGGTGTCGACGCTGCTGGTGATCGGCGGAGCCGGCGACTACCTGGACGTGGCGACGCACGTGATCCAGATGGACTCGTATCGTCCCCTCGATGCGACGGCTCGCGCCCGCGAGGTCGCTGCTCGGCTCCCGCTGGCCGACGCCGCTCCCCGCGACCCGGGACCCTGGCCCCGTTCCCGGCCACGCATTCCGGATCCGCGCAGCCTGGACGCGAGCCGGGGACGACGACCGGAGCGCGTGCGCGGCATCCGCACCCGCGCGATCGAGTTCGGGCGCGAAGAGATCGACGTCTCGCTCCTGCACCAGCTCGTCGATCCCGCCCAGTGCCGAATGGTGGGCGATGCGCTGCTGGCGCTCTCGCGCGAGCTCGCGGACGGTCGGCGAAGCATTCCCGAGCTGCTCGACGCTCTCGACGCGAAGGTCGACGGGGAGGGGCTGCAACGGGTCGCCGCCGCGGGCTTCGGCGATCGGGCGCGCGCACGGCGCTTCGAGATCGCCGCCGCGCTGAACCGACTCCGGAGCCTACGGCTGGTGCACGACCGTGAGCGCCGCGACCTCGACTCCGCGCCTCAGGAGCCCTCACCCGACGACTTGGCGGCCATGTAGCGCTCCATCAGGCCGAGCAGCTTCCGTCGGTGGACGGGCTTCGTGGCAAAGCCGTCGCACCCCGAAGCCATACACTCGGCACGCTCGGCCGCGAGCGCATGCGCCGTGAGGGCGATGATCGGAAGGTCGTAGCCCGCCGCCCGGAGCTTGCGCATGGCTCCGTGACCGTCGAGGACCGGCATCTGGATGTCCATCAGGACGACGTCGTAGGGGGAACCCTCGTCGCGCGCGGCCAGCGCCCGCTCGACGCCGACCTGCCCGTTCTCCGCGACCGTCACCTCGCAGCCTGCGCGCTCGAGGATGTGCCTCAAGATCCTCTGGTTGTCCGGGCCGTCTTCGACGACCAGCACCCGACCCTCGAGGCGCGGGAGCCGGTTCTTGCGCGGAGTGTCGTGCGGGGTGTCCGTCTCGGTCCCGCCGAGCTCGCTCGTCTGCTGGGTCCCCTTCTGCACCACGGGAACCTCGACCCGAAAGCAGCTCCCCCGCCCCCACTCGCTCTCGACGCTGATCGTCCCGCCGAGCAGCTCCGCCAGGCGCCGCGAGATCGCGAGCCCCAGCCCCGTGCCCCCGAACCGCCTCGTCATCGAGGAGTCCGCCTGGCTGAAGGGCTCGAAGATGCTCTCGAGATCCTCGGTCCGGATCCCGATTCCGGTGTCCTCGACCTCGAATGCGAGTCGGAGCGGATCCCTGCGCTGGCGCAGCGTGACGCGGACGCTTCCCCGCCGGGTGAACTTGATCGCGTTCCCGACCAGGTTGATCAGGATCTGCCGCAGTCGCGTCGGATCGGTCTCGACGCTCTCGGGAACGGACCCGACCAGGCGAACCTCGAGCGAGATGCCCTTGCGCTCGGCGCGAACACGCAGCAGCTCATCGAGACTCCGCAGCAGGCCGACGGGCGAGCAGTCGGTCCGCTCGAGCTCCAGGCGCTCGGCCTCGATCTTCGATAAGTCGAGCACATCGTTCAGCACCTCGAGCAGGTAGAGGCCGTTGCGGCGGATGGTGCGCAGCGTTCGGCGGACCTCCGCCGGGCTCGCCTCCTCGCGCTCGTCGAGCAGCATCTCGGAGTAGCCCAGGATCGCCGTCATCGGCGTGCGAATCTCGTGACTGACATTCGCGAGGAACTGGCTCTTGGCCCGAGCCGCCTGCTCGGCCTCGGCCTTGGCGCGCAGGAGCTTGGCGTTCGCATGCTCGAGCTCGGCGGCGTACGAGCGAAGCCGCGTCTCTTCCTCGATCCGAGCGGTGATGTCGCGCAGGACGATGATGCGGATGCTCCGCTCGGCCAGATCGAGACGGTTCAGGCTGACGGCCGCAGGAAACGAGCCCCCGTCCCTCCGGTGCGCCAGCAGCTCGACCCGCGTGTCGTTCGAGAGATCGAGCCCGGGAAGGAGCGACGCCAGCGAGATTCCGGCGACCTCCTCGGTCTCGATCCGGAACAGGCTCCGCGCCGCGCGGTTGGCGAACTCGAGCGCCTCCTCGTCGTCCACGGCCAGGATCCCGTCCGGACTGGAGTCGAGGATGCCCCGCGTGTACGCCTCCGACGCCTCGAGGGCGCGCTGCATCGCCATCCGCTCGAGCTCCGCCGCCGCGCGGGACGCGAAGATCTGCAGGAGGGACGAGTCGCGCGCCGCATCGGGCAGCGGCCCATCGTGAAACGCGCACAGGACCCCCAGAGGCGCCCCCTGGCCCGAAACGAGTCTCACCCCGGTGTAGCTCTCGATGCCCATCTGCGCGGGCAGAGGAGCGTCGGGAAAGAGCGCCCTCAGGCCGGAGGGATAGCATGCGGATCCGTCTCGCAGGGCCGCCTCGCAGGGGGTGCCGGCCAGCTCGTACTCGACGCTCTGGTACTCGTTCTCGGCGTCCCACAGGGCAAGGTCCGTGGCTCGACCTCCCTCCCCCACGCTGCTGACGAGCGCCCAGCGAGTCCCGAGCGAGGCGGCCATCGAGCGCACGAGCGCCCCGAAGAACGCCTCCCCCGTGGCGGTGGCGGTGCCCTGGGCCACCCGGCGGCAGAGCTGCTCGATGTCTCGCGAGTGCATCCCGGGCGCGACCTTTCGGGGAACCAACCCCCCGTCTCATCGTCCCGGCCGCTGCGAGGCATGAGGCGCGGGGCGCGACTAGACTCCAGACCCGTGGAGGCCCCGACGAACGCAGCCGCCCCCGAGCCGGTGGCGATCGTCGTATCGCGCTTTCCGTCCGTCACCGAGACCTTCATCTTGCGCGAGATCGAGGAGCTGGAACGCCAGGGGGTGCCGGTCGTGCTGGTCCCGCTGCTTCGCGAGCCGCTGGACTCGGCCCAGGGCTCGACGGTCCACCCGGAGGCTCGGGCCTGGGTCGAGCGCGCCCTCTACGCCCCCTACCTGAGTGGGGCGATCGCGCGCGCCAACCTTCGGGCGCTGCTCGTGCGGCCGCGCGGGTACCTGGGAACGCTGACGGGGCTTCTCTGGGACATGCGCCGAAACCCGGGGTTCGCGCTGCGTACCCTGGCGCTCTACCCGAAGTGCGTGTGGAACGCCCGGCGCCTTCGTGCACTGGGAGTGCGCCACGTCCACGCCCACTTCGCGACGCATCCCCTGACCGCCGCCTACGTCATGTCGAGCCTCGAGGACGAGCTCTCGTTCAGCGTCACGGTTCACGCTCACGACATCTTCGCCTCTCACGCCGGTCTGCGCCGCAAGCTGGCGGCCGCCCGATTCGTGCGCTGCATCTCGGACTTCAACCGCCGCTATCTCGAGGCGCACTTCGGCTCGGGGAGGCCGCGGCTCGATCCCCGGCGGCTCAAGGTGATCCACTGCGGAATCGAGCCCGAGCGCTACGCGCGCGGGGCTTCCGGCGAGGGCCCCTCTCGCCATCGGCCCGCGCGCCTGCTCTCGATCGCGGCGATGCGA
This sequence comes from Myxococcota bacterium, assembly GCA_046757685.1. GTDB lineage: Bacteria > Myxococcota_A > UBA9160 > SZUA-336 > SZUA-336 > JBHHYV01. The sequence goes on along the minus strand of JBHHYV010000009.1, from coordinate 40,803 downwards.
GCCTACAAGGGACTCCGCCACCTGATCGAGGCGATCGCCCTGCTCCGGGAGCGCGGGATCGCGCTGCGCTGCGAGGTGATCGGAGAGGGGCACCTGAGGGCCGATCTCGAGGCCCAGATCGCCCGCGCCGGGCTCGAGGGCGAGGTTCGGCTCCTCGGAGCCCAGACCCAGGAGCAGGTCTCCGCGGCTCTCGGTCACTGCGACCTCTTCGTGCTGCCGAGCGTCCTGGATCGCGAGGGACGGGGAGAGCCGGGCCGGGTGGATGCCGACGGCTACATGGAAGGGATTCCGGTGGCGCTGATGGAAGCCATGGCCTCCGGGGTGCCCGTCGTCGCGACGCAGATCTCGGGTGTGCCCGAGCTGGTCCAGGACGGCGAGACCGGATTTCTCGTGCCTCCCGCCCATGCGAGCGCCCTCGCCGAGGCGATCGAGGCGGCGCTCTCCGATCCCGCACGCGCGAGGCGCCTGGCTCTCGCGGGCAAGGAGCGCGTGCGGCGCGAGTTCAGGCTCGCTGCGTGCGTGGCCGCACTCCGCCGCGAGCTCACGGGGGGCGCCTGTTAGAATCCGCCGGCGCCGGTCGCCGGCGGCCAGGAGGGAGAGGAACCTGCATGGACTACTCGGAGATCGCCTACGAGGTCGAGTCGGGAGTGGCCACCGTCACACTCGATCGTCCGCAGCGGCTGAACGCCTTCACCGCGCGCATGATGGAGGAGCTCCTCGACGTGGCCGATCGCTTCGACAGCGACGACCGCGTGCGGGCGGTGATCGTGACCGGGCGCGGGCGCGGCTTTTGCGCCGGGGCGGATCTCGGATCCGGCCCTCGGACCTTCGACAACCGCGAGCGTGGCCGGACGACCGACGCCGAGACCCATCGAGACGGCGGGGGCCTGGTCTCGCTGCGCTTCTTCGAGTCCACCAAGCCCCTGATCGCCGCCATCAACGGCCCGGCGGTCGGCGTCGGCATCACGATGACGCTGCCGATGGACATCCGCCTGGCGTCCACCGCCGCACGCATCGGCTTCGTGTTTGCGCGAAGGGGACTCGTTCCCGAGGCCTGCTCGAGCTGGTTCCTGCCCAGGGTCGTCGGGATCAGCCGCGCCTGCGAGTGGGTCTACTCGGGCCGCGTCTTCGACGCCTCCGAAGCGCTCCAAGCGGGCCTGGTGCGCAGCCTGCACGCCCCCGACGAGCTGCTCCCGGCGGCGCGGGCGCTCGCCACCGAGATCGCCGAGAACACCTCCGCAGTCAGCGTCGCCCTGTCCCGCCAGATGCTCTGGCGGATGCTGGGCGCAGACCACCCCATGGAGGCTCACCGCGTCGACTCGAAGGGCATCTTCTACATGGGCCAGTCCGCCGACGCGCGCGAGGGGGTCTCGAGCTTCCTCGAGAAGCGCCCGGCGCGCTTTCCGATGCAGCCGAGCAAGGACATGCCGCCCTTCTACCCGTGGTGGGCGGAGCGGAAGTTCCGCTAGCGCGAGGGGCCGGCGGTCCTTCAGGCCTTCGCGCTGGGACGCGCCGAGACGGCCTGGTGCCAGCGGGCGAGGTTCTTCTGACCCTCGTCGATCTGGATGCCGCTCACCCGCCCGAAGTCGATCCCGCAGAGCGCCGTGATGTCGGCGATGGTAAAGCGGTCGCCCGCGATGAACTCCCGGTCCGCCAGCACGGAGTCGAGCCAGGCGAGCTGCTTCAGGCAGGCGCGCTTCGAGACCTCTCCGTACTCCGGAACCTGGGGGATTCGTCCCTTGAAGAACTCGTGCGTGTTCCGGAAGGCGCCGGCGGAGTTGAGGAGCACGCCCAGCTCCATCCTGCGCTCCCACATCTCCACCGTTGCCGCATCGAGGGGATCGCGGCCCATCAGGTTGGGCTCGGGCTGCTGGGCCTCGAAGTAGCGGCAGATCGCGACCGACTCGGCGATACAGGTCCCGTCGTCGAGCTCGAGCACGGGAACGCCCCCCATCGGGTTCTTCGCCAGGAACTCCGGCGAGCGGTTCTCCGCCTTGCCCAGATCGACCTGCCGCGTCGGGACCGAGATGTCCTTCTCGGCCAGGAAGATGCGCACGCGGCGCGGGTTCGGAGCCATGGCGCTATCGTAGAGCAGCATCGGAGGTCTCCTCGTCGCGGGTCCGCTGCGAGTCTACCCTGAATCGAGAGATCCCTGTCGCGGCGCGACGGGCGGCGGGCTCGGGACCCAGCCAGCGCAGCGCAGCCTCGCGTCGCGCGTGCTCCAGACCCTGCGCTGCGCCGCGCGCGCCCACCAGCCGCAGCAGCGCCCGCGCGGGCCCGGCTGTCCAGTCTCCGACACCCACCCAGAGAGCCGCCAACCCATCCAGCGCCGTCCAGCCCCGGCCGGCGCCGTACGCGGAGTCCAGGTACGCGGCGCGGGGCTCGGGCAGCCGCTCGATGTCCTCGCGCCGGAGTCGCTCGAGCAACGAGGTGGCGCCGTACGACACGCCGAAGGCGAGGTGCTGGATCGCTCCGCTCGCGCCGCCGTGCAGCCAGCGAGCGGTCCAGCGGTTCCGGTCGACGCCCTCGACCAGGTCGCCCGCTCCCCCCAGCGCACTGGCCGCGAGCATTCCGACCCCGCCGAGCGCGGCGCCCGTCCCGTCGAGCAGCGAGTCGATCCACGCGCCGCCCGCCCCGATCGGGTCGGGGGTCGCGGCCCGGCTCCCCGGCGCGAGAAGCCCGAGCACGAAGATCGCGAGCCACAGCCGGCGTCCGAGCCGCATACCCCCTACGCGCTACCCTGTTCGGGTGCAGAGTATCGAGGTCCAGCGCGAGATTCCCGCTCCGCGAGAGGCCGTCTGGTCGCTGCTCACCGACTCCTCCCGGTGCGCGCGCTGGGCCGGCTTTCACGAGGTGGTCGTCCGCCAGCAGGGAGACCCCCCGCCCGAGGGACTGGGGGCGATCCGCGTGCTGCGGGGAGGGGGGATCGCCCTCGAGGAGGAGATCACGGCCTACGACCCGCCCCGGCTCCTGGGGTACCGCTTGACCGCCGGTCTGCCGATCCGGGACCACCGAGCCGCTGTCTTGCTGGAGACTCGGATCGGGGGGACCCGGCTGACCTGGACGGCCCGCTTCCGGTCGCCGGTCCCGCTGCTCGGAAGCCTGGTGCGGATGCGCTACCGGCGCACGCTCGAGCGCCTGACCGAGAGGCTGGCCGCGGAGCTCGGCACAGAGGCCTGCCACGCGGATGACCCCGAGACGACGGAATAGGGCGGAGGCTGCGACGGAATCCCCCCCAAGCTTCCAATCGCGGCCCCCGCCCTCCCCTGACTCCGAGAGCCGGACGACGGGAACGTCTGTCGGGCTGCACCCTCTTGATCGGAAGTTGCCGCTGCGACTTGAGCAATTTTTGCGCTTCGGGGCCCCGACACCGGTCCGGAGGGGCACGTGAGCGACCGAGGGCGGCATCGGCCGGTGGTGATCGCGGAGCACACTCCGAATCCCGACTGCGTGAAGCTGGTGGTGCCGAGCCTCGAGGAGCCAGGCGCAGGCGTCGATGTCCCTCGCGGCGACGCCGAGCGGATCTCGTCTCTCGCGGCGCGGCTGTACCGGCTCGACGGGCTGGAGCGAGTGCTGGTGGGCCCCGGCTTCGTGGCACTGACGCGCCGGCGGGGAGCCCCCTGGGACCGCCTGGCTCCAGCCGCCACCGAGATCCTGCGGCGCCAGGTCGAGCGCGGCGAGCGCTGGCTGGTGAAGCCTCCGAGGGCCCCTCGCCCGGCGGAAGCTCCGGAGGGAGCCGACAGCGAGCGCGTGCGCGAGCTGCTCGAGCGCCAGATCCGGCCCGCCGTCCAGGCCCACGGGGGGGACGTCGCCCTGGTCGAGGTCCGGGGCGGGGTCGTGGAGGTCTCGCTGCGAGGGGCCTGCGCGGGCTGTCCCAGCGCCCTCCGGACCCTGCGCGCCGGAATCGAGTCCAGCCTGCGCGCCGCGATTCCCGAGGTCGAGCGAGTCGTCTGCAGGGACCTGTAGCGGCAGGCCCTTCGGCCGCTCGCGGGTCGCCGCCTGCTCAATCTGCCCAGTGCCGGTCCCGATATGACCCCCGAGAGCACGGAGACCCAGGGACGGACCCCGGCCCGTGTGTAGGGAGCCTCTGAGCATTGTCCGCGCGACGCACCAGAACGCCCGGGATCCGCGCGACGCTCCTGATCGCCGCGCTCGCCCCCACGCTGCTCTTCGCGGTGGGGGACGCGGCGGTCCTGTGGTGGGGCGCCCGAACCCGCTCCGAGTTCGAGGTGCGGACGACCCTCGAGTCCCAGAGCGCCTTCCTGATCGAGGGCGTGCGGCTCGGGCTGCTGACCGGATCGCGCGAGCAGCTCGAGGATCCGGTCCGCGCGGCGATGACGAATCCCGATGTCGTGGCGGTCTCGATCTATGACGCGGACGGATCGCCCCTGCTCGAGGTCCAGCGAGAGAACTTCCAGCTCCCGGAGCATCCGCCTCCACTGCAGCTGCGCGACGGCATGCACCGCCACCAGCTCGGGCCCAAGCTCTCGGCGCTGGACCGCGTGGCGCGCTACCCGGTCGCCGATCAGGATGCCGAGCTGCTGAGCTTCGCGGCCCTGCCCTCTGCGTCGCCCCGTCTCGGGGAGCCGGAGGGGTGGGTGCGGATCACCATGTCGACCGACCGCATCGAGACCGCGGCCAACCAGACGCTCGTCACAGGAATGGCCGTGCTCGCAGTCGTGGTGGCGATCGCGCTGGGGCTGGTGTTCATGCTCTCCCGGGGAGGGCTCAGCGCCATCCGCGAGCTGCTCCACGCCGTCGAGCGCATGAGTCAGGGATCCCTCGACGTCGAGGTGCCTCCCCTCGCCGGGGTCGAGATGGCGCAGCTCGGGCTCGCCTTCAACTCCATGAGCTCCCGCCTGCGCGAGACGACCGCGGAGCTGGAGGAGTACAGCCAGACCCTCGAGGCGAAGGTCAACGAGAGAACGGCCGAGGCCGAGCGAGCCCGCGTCGAGGCGGAGCGGGCCAACCGCGCGAAGAGCGACTTCCTCGCGAACATGAGCCACGAGATCCGCACGCCGATGACGGCGATCCTGGGCTACACCGACCTGCTGATCGACGTCGAAGAGGGGCTCCCGCCCGAGGCCCGAAAGTGGCTCGCCGTGATCGACCGCAACGGATCCCACCTGCTCAGCATCCTGAACGACATCCTGGACATCTCGAAGATCGAGGCGGGCCGCCTGGACCTGGAGCGCATTCCCCTGGACCTGGTGGCGATGGTCGGCGAGACCAGCTCCCTGATGCGGGTCCGGGCGGAGGAGCGCGGGCTCGAGCTCTCGGTGGTCTACGAGACGCCGATCCCGGAGCGGATCCTGACGGACCCGACGCGCGTGCGTCAGGCGTTGGTCAACCTCGTCGGCAACGCCATCAAGTTCACGGAACGCGGCTCGGTGAAGATCCACATCGCCTACGACGAGACCGAGAAGCTCGCCTCGCTACGCGTGGTCGACACCGGAATCGGGATCGATCCCGAACGGGTCGCGACGCTCTTCCGTCCCTTCGAGCAGGCGGACAACTCGGTGACCCGCCAGTTCGGCGGGACCGGTCTCGGGCTCTCGATCACGAAGCGGCTCGCAGCCCTGCTCGGAGGCGACTGCCGGGTCGAGAGTGAGCTCGGCGTCGGCAGCGCGTTCACCTTCAGCTTCAGCGCGCCCCCCGCGGCGGGCGCCCGGATGACCGAGATCGAGGGGGAGTCCGAGGTCCTCGTCCCCCTCCGGGCCGAGCCCCTCCCTCGGGCCGAGCGCCTGCGGGCGCGCATTCTCTACGCCGAGGACGGTCCGGACAACCAGCGCCTGATCTCGCACATCCTTCGCAAGGCGGGAGGCGAGGTGACCGTCGTCGAGAACGGCCGGCTCGCAGTCGAGGCGGCGGAGCGGGCCCCCTACGACCTGATCCTGATGGACATGGCCATGCCTGTGATGGACGGCTACACGGCGACCGCCACGTTGCGGGAGCTCGGCGTCGAGATTCCGATCATCGCGCTCACTGCCCACGCACTCGACAGCGAGCGCGAGCGCTGCCTGTCGGCGGGATGTACCGAGTACCTGACCAAGCCGGTGAACCGGAACCGGCTGATCGAGACGATCCACGCGGTTCTCAGCGACCGGAACGCGGGAGACAAGCTCCGCCGCTCCGACTGACGGGGCCCTGGGCGCCCGGCCCCTCGCTCGGCGCGAAGCCCGCCAGCAGCTCTCGCGGGATCCGGCGAGGGCGCAGGGTCTCGGGATCCACGAACGCCCATTGCGTCACCGCCTCGACGAAGACGGCTCCCCCCGGCTCCGCACTGAAGCGAGCGTGGCGCAGGCTGCGCGCGCCTCGCATCCGGGAGACCCAGGTCTCCTCGAGCAGTCGGACCCCCAGAGGGGCCGAGGCGAGGTAGTCGATCTCGTGGCGCCGCACGATCCAGAGTCCTCCGAGCCGCCGCGTCGCATCGGCGCCAAAGCCACGCGAGTGGGCGGCCGCTTCCGCGAGCTCGACGATGAAGCGCACCCAGACGGCGTTGTTCACGTGACCGATCGCATCGATGTCGCGCTCGGACACCACGCGCGTCCTGCGAAAGACCCCGCTCATGCGCGCCGCGGGGCGCTCAGGCCCCGGCCTCTTCGAGCACTCCCTCGAGGTAGGCGCGATACGTCGACGGCGGCATCCCAAGGGTGAGCTTGCGCAGGGACTGCCCATCGATGAAGCCGCATCGGAACGCGATCTCCTCGGGACAGGCGATCTTGAGGCCCTGTCGGCGTTCGACGGTCGCGATGAAGTTGGCGGCCTCGAGCAGGCTCTCGTGGGTGCCCGTGTCGAGCCAGGCGATCCCGCGCCCCAGGCGTTCCGCACGCAGCTGGCCATCGGCCAGGTACGCCAGGTTCAGGTCCGTAATCTCGAGCTCACCACGCGCCGAGGGCTCGAGCGCGCGAGTCCGAGCCACGACCGTCGCGTCGTAGAGGTAGATGCCTGGAACTGCGAGATGGCTCCGCGGGGAGCTCGGCTTCTCGGTCAGAGACCGTACGGACCCATCCGGGTCGAGATCCACCACGCCATAGCGCTCGGGGTCCTGGACGGGATAGGCGAAGATCAGCGCTCCCTCCACGAAGTCCCGCACGATTTCGTCGAGACGAATGCGACCGTAGAGCACGTTGTCGCCCAGGATCAGCGTGACGGGCTCCCCCGCCAGGAAGTCCTCCGCGATCAGGAACGCCTGGGCGATGCCCTCGGGACGGGGCTGGACGGCGTAGGAGATCTGGATCCCCCAGAGCTGGCCATCGCCCAGCAGCGCCTCGAAACGGGGAACGTCTTGGGGGGTGGAGATCAGCAGGATCTCGCGAATCCCCGCCAGCATGAGCGTGGCGAGGGGATAGTAGACGAGGGGCTTGTCGTAGACTGGCTGCAGCTGCTTGCTCGCGACCCGCGAGATCGGGTGAAGCCGCGACCCGGAGCCGCCCGCCAGCACGATCCCCTTCACGCACCTGATGATCGCGGAGCCCCTCTCCAGGCGCCAGCGACGGTCCGCGCGCGCGGCCTCTCTTGCTCGCGTCTCGTCGCTCTGAAACACTCCCGCCGTTGAGCACGGACGCCCTCTACGAGCTCTACATCGCGAGCCGCAAGAGCGCGGCCCTGGCTGCCGCGGTGCGCGCCGGGCTCTTCGATTGGCTCGACCGCGGTCCCGCGACCCCCGAGGCCATCGCCAGCGCACTCGACCTCGCCCCCCGAGGCGTCCGCATCCTGTGCAGGGCCCTCGAGGCGCTGGGCCTCCTGGCGCGCGAGGGCGATCGGCTGTCGCTCTCGAGCTCCGCACGCGCGCACCTGGTGCGTGGTAGGAGCGGCTGGCTGGGCGGGCTGATCGACCTCGAGATCGAGAGCTTCCTGTCTCCGGCCCTCGTTCTCGAAGCCCTGCGGCGCCCGGGTCCCTCGGTCTACGGCGGCGAGGATCCCTGGGAGCGCCACGCCCGGGACCCCGAGCGAGCGGAGGCCTTCACGCGCGCGATGCACTCGATCAGCGAGCAGCCCGCCCAGGCTCTGGCACGAAGCGTCGACCTGGGCGACGCGCGCGAGGTGATCGACGTGGGCGGCGGCTCGGGGGTGATCTCGATCGCCCTCGCGCGCGCCTGGCCCCGCCTCCGGTGCGTGGTGTGGGACCTGCCGCAGGTCTGCGAGCAGGCGCAGCGCTACCTCTCGGCCAGCGGTCTCGGCGGTCGGGTGACGCTGGCCGCGGGGGATCTCTTTGGCTCGCCGGTGCCGGGCGAGCCCGACGTGGCGCTGCTCTCCCAGATCCTGCACGACTGGCCTCCCGAGACGTGCCGGGCGCTGCTGACAAAGCTCTTCCGGGCCCTGCCCGCGGGCGGCCGCATCCTCGTGCACGAGAAGCTGATCGGACCCGGCGAGCCGCTGGCCAACGCGCTGGTCGACCTGGACCTGCTGGTCTGGACCGAGGGCCAGCAGTGGGACGAGCGGGGGCTCTTCGAGCTCTTGCGGGGCGTCGGCTTCGAGCACGTCGAGAGGCAGCGGACGGGGACCTACTGGAGCCTCGTGACCGGCCGCAAGCCAGAGCGTTAGCCGAGCAGCTCCTCGATCTCCTCCGGGTCGAGCCCAGCCTCCCGCAGCACCTCGACGCTGTCGGCTCCCAGGGCGGGCGCCGGTCGATCGGCGACGAGCGGGGTGCCGGACAGCTTGAAGGGGGGTCCCACCGTCTCGAAGCGGCCCGCCGACGGGTGGTTCACGCGCTCGAAGTAGCCCATCGCGCGCGCCTGCGGATCGACGATCGCCTCGCGGGGTTCGAGCACGGGCGCCCAGATCAGGCGCCCCCGCGAGAGGCGTTCGGTCCACTCCTCGAGCGTGCGCGACCGGAAGATCGCATCGAGGATCTCGACGAGCGCCGCCGAGTTCGCCACCCGGTAGCCGGCCTTGCGGAAGCGCGGATCCGCGATCAGGTCGTCGCGCTCGAGCGCGCGGCACAGCGCCGACCAGTAGCGCTGAGAGTCGATCATCACCAGGAAGAGCCAGCGACCGTCGCGGGTCGGATACTGGTTCCAGAGGGGGTTCGGCGCCTGTCTCCGGCGGCGCGGATCGGGGTTCTCGCGCGTGACGAGCGTCGGCGAGAGGTCGTTTCCCAGGATGTAGAGTCCGACCTGCAGGAGCGAGACGTCGATCACTTGACCGCGTCCGGTGCGGTCGCGAACGCGCAGGGCCGCGAGAATCCCGGCGACCAGGCTCATCGATGCGGCGTGGTCTCCGACCCCGGGCCGCAGGTAGGCCGGAGTCTCCTCGCACTCGCGCGTCAGGTGCATCATCCCGGTGCGCGCCCAGTAGGCCGCGTAGTCGAACGACGGCGCGTTGGCGTCGGGTCCCTCGCTCCCGTACCCGGTCAGGCAGGCGTAGATCAGCTCGGGGCGCCGAGCGAGCAGAGCCTGGGGATCCAGGCCGAAGCGACGGCGGCGCTCCGGGAGCAGGTTGGTCAGCAGCACGTCGGCGCCGTCGACCAGGCGCAGGAGGGCGCGTCCGGCCGCGGGACGCTTGAGGTCGAGCACCAGCGATCGCTTGCCGCGGTTGTCCATCTGGAAGGCGGGCGACTCCGGAAACCCGCTCCGATGCCCCGCCGCTCGCAGGGACGCGTGCCGGTAGATCTCTCCGCCCGGGATCTCGACCTTGACGACCGAGGCCCCGAGGTCTGCGAGCAGTGCACCGGCCGCAGGCGCGGCCACGAAGCTCGCCACCTCGACCACGCGAATCCCGGAGAGGGCCTGTTCCAACCTGCGATCCCTTCAGTCGCGGGCGCAGCGCGCGCACGCCTCGTCGATGGCCGCCTCGAGTGCGGCCGCCATCTGCTCGAGCTCGGGGGGTCCGATGTCGAAGGGCGGACCGAGAAGGACCACCGACCTCCCCTCGCCGCTGCCCCCGGGGTAGAAGAAGACGTCGCGCCGCAGGCCGGCTGCGACGACCCGCTGGGTGAGGCGCGCTTCGGGCGCAAAGGGCTCGAGCGTCTGGCGGTCACGAACGAGCTCGACGGCGATCAGCAACCCGCGGCCGCGGATCTCTGCCACGTGGGGGTGGCCTTCGAGACTGGAGAGCCGCGCGCGAAGCTGCGCGCCCGCTCGCTCGGCGGCCTCGACGCCCTTCTCGACCTCGAGGATCTCGAGCACCCGGTCGGCCGCAGCACAGGCCGCCGGATGCGCGCCGTAGGTGTAGAACATCACGTCGGCTCCGGAACGCGCCAGCGGCTCGACCACCGCCTCGGTCGCGAACACGCCACAGATGGGTGCGTAGCCGGCGGCCAGCCCCTTGCCGCTCACGAGCAGGTCGGGCTCGATCCCGAAGTGCTCGATCGCAAAGCGCCGACCCGTGCGACCGAAGCCGGTCATCACCTCGTCCGCGATCAGCAGCACGCCGTGCCGGCGGCAGATCTCGCCGATCCGGGGCCAGTAGTCCTCGGGTGGAACCAGCGCACCCCCGCTCGATCCCACGATCGGCTCGGCAACGAAGGCCGCCACCCGCCCCGGGCCGAGCGCATCGATCGACTCCTCGAGTCGGCTCGCGCACGCGATGGCGCAGCCGGGATGCGCGAGGCCCAGCGGACAGCGCAGGCAGTAGCAGGCGGGCAGCTTGTGCTCCGGCGGCAGCAGCGGCTCGAGCCCGGCCCGCCGCCCCACGTGGCCGCCCAGCGCCAGCGTCGAGAGGGTCGCCCCGTGGTACGAGGTCCGGCGGCTCAGCACCTCGGTCCGCTCGGGATGGCCCGCCGCCACGTGGTGCTGCCGCGCGATCCGGATCGCCGCGTCCACCGCCTCGGACCCGCCGCTCGCCAGGTAGACCCGCGTCAGGGCGGACGGCAGCCAGCGCTCCCGCAAGCGCCGGACCAGCCGTTCGCGCTCGGGCGTCGCGAAGGGAGGAACGACGTAGGAGGCGTTGCGGAGCGCCTCGGCGACGGCTTCGGCCACCTCGCGTCGGCCGTGACCGAGACTGGCCACGATCGCACCGCCGGCGGCGTCGAGGATCCTGCGGCCGTCGGGGGTGATCAGCCAGGGGCCCTCCGCCCGCTCGATCGCCAGCGGCCCGCGGCCCGCAGGGATGAAGGGCCAGCTCGGAAGGCCGGAGTCGACGGGCTCGGTCACGGGCCGATTCTACTTGAGCTTGGTCTCCTTGAAGAGCACGTGCTTGCGAGCCACCGGGTCGTACTTGCGCAGCTCCAGCTTGTCGGGCGTCTTCTGGCGGTTCTTCACGGTCGTGTAGAAGAAGCCCGTCCCCGCCGAGCTCTCGAGCTTGACCTTCTCGCGCGCGCCCTTGCCCTTCTTGGCCATCCTCGCTCCTCGCTCCGCTGCTCCCGATCCTGCCGGGCGGGCCTCTGGGTACCCCAGCCGACCCGCCGGGGCAAGCACAGGGTACCCTGGAAGCATGGACTTCTCACTGGACAGCGAGCTGGAGAGCATCCGCGACCAGGCGACCCGGCTGGCCGACCGCTTCGACGACGAGTACTGGTCGCAGCACGACGAGGGCAAGGAGTTTCCCTGGGAGTACTACGAGGCCTTTGCGGAGCGCGGCTGGCTGGGCGTGCTGATTCCCGAGGAGTACGGCGGAGCCGGGCTGGGCGTGCTCCACGCGGGGACGCTGCTCGGAGCGGTCGCCGGCAGCGCGGGCGCCATGAACGCGGCCTCGACCCTGCACCTGTCGATCTTCGGGCTCGGTCCGGTCGTGCACCACGGGTCCGAGGCGATGAAGCGCTCGAGCCTGCCCGCCGCGGCCCAGGGGGACCTGCACGTCTCGTTCGGGGTGACCGAGGACGACGCGGGAACCGACACCTCCCGGATCCGCACCTTCGCCCGGCGGGAGGGCGACCACTTCATCGTGAACGGCAAGAAGATCTGGAACACCAAGGCGCAGCAGGCCCAGAAGATCCTCCTGCTGACCCGGACGACGCCTCGCGAGGAGTGCGAGCGGGTGCTCGAGGGCATGACCCTCTTCCTCACGGACCTCGACCGCGCGCACTGCGAGATTCGCGAGATCCCCAAGCTCGGGCGCAACGCCGTGAACTCGAACGAGGTCTTCATTCGCGACCTGCCGGTGCCCGAGTGCGACGTCGTCGGCGAGGTGGGACGGGGCTTCTACCACCTGCTCGACGGGCTGAACCCCGAGCGGATCGTGATCGCCGCGGAGGCCGTTGGGATCGGACGCCGGGCCATCCAGGTGGCGGCCCGCTACGCGCGCGAGCGCATCGTGTTCGACCGCCCGATTGGCGCAAACCAGGCGATCGCCCACCCGCTGGCCGACTCGTGGAGCGAGCTCGAGGCCGCGGAGCTGCTCTGGCAGCGCGCCGCATGGGCCTACGACCGCGGGGACTCGGCGGGCGCGTGGGCCAACATGGCGAAGCTGCGCGCGGCCGAGGCCTCGTTCACGGCGTGCGACCGCGCGCTCCAGACGCTCGGCGGCTTCGGCTACGCGCGCGAGTTCCACGTCGAGCGCTACTGGCGTGAGGCGCGGCTGATGCGGATCGCGCCCATCTCGCAGGAGATGGCGCTCAACTTCATCGCGGAGCACGTCCTCGAGCTTCCGCGCTCCTACTGAGGCTCCCCCGCCACGGCTCCCGGGGAGGCGAGGCGAGGGGCGCCCGGTCGGGCCAGAACGAGCGTTGCCTCCGCTTGACCCGAATTGGGCTGGCGAGTAGCTTTCGCCGCGCCGAGCGGGTCCGGGATCCGACACGCCCACGTTCGTGCACCCTCCTCTCCTGCCTTCGGCATCCCCGCGCCTCGAACCCGCATCGCCGCTCCGCGCTCCGCGCGCTCAGGATGGGACCTTCCATGGCGTCTTCCGCACCCAGCCCTCCCACCTTCCCGCCTGCACCGGCTGGGCAGGTACGCCGCGCGGCGATCGCCTTCGGCGCGCTGGCGAGCGTCGCCTTCGGCCTGATCGTTCTGGGCTCGCTCGTACGGGCGCACGGGGCGGGGCTTGCGTGCCCGGACTGGCCGCTCTGCTTCGGCCGCGTCCTCCCGACCTTCGACATGCGAATCGCGTTCGAGTGGGGTCACCGGGCACTGGCGGGAGGTCTGACCCTCGGCCTGGCCGGCGTCACGGTCTGGGTGCTGCGTCGGCCGGCGCTGCTCGCGGCGATCGGCGGGCTGCTGGCGGCCTCCTGGGGGCTTCTGGCACTCCAGGTGGCTCTCGGCGGGCTGACGGTGCTGCTGGGACTGGCGCCCTGGACCGTCGTGGGTCATCTGCTCTGCGGCAATGCGCTGTGCGTGGCGCTCTACGGGTGCTCGCGAGAGATCCGCGAGCACGCGACGCCCCGTCCGTCCAGCGTCGCCGCGCCTCCCGCCACCCGAGCGGCCGTCGGCCTCGTGGGAGCGCTCGTCGTCCTCCAGGTCTGGCTCGGCGGAATGGTCTCGAGCCACTACGCGGGTCTGGCCTGCGAGCACTTTCCGACGTGCGATGGCGGCTCGTTCGCGCCGGGCTTCGCGGGCTCTGTCGGGCTCCAGGTCTCGCATCGCATCGGCGCCGCCGCGCTCGGCCTGGCGGTCGTCCTGCTCGTGGTCGTGACGCGCCGCGCGGGTGGCCAACTCGCCCGGCTCGCCCGCATCGACCTGGCGCTGGTGGGGCTGCAGATCGGCGTCGGCGCCGCGAACGTATGGCTGCGGCTTCCCGTAGAGATCACCGCCCTGCACTCGGGACTCGCTGCAGCAACCGTGCTTGCGACCTCGCTCCTGGTGCGGGAGGGACTGCTCCGCCGCGCCCTGCACTCTTCTCCCTACGAAGCCGCCGAGAGCGTGCAGGCCGGGGGTGCTCCCGCGTGAGGACCCTGGCAGCCTATCTCGCGCTCACCAAGCCCCGACTGCTGCCGCTGGTGCTCTTCTCGGGGCTCCCCGTGTTCTGGATGGCCTCGGCGGGAGAGGGGGGCTGGAGCCTCGCACTCGCCACCCTGGTAGGGACCCTGCTCGCCGCGGGCGCCGCGAACACCCTCAACAGCTACCTCGAGCGCGAGAGCGACGCACTCATGGAACGCACCGCGATGCGACCTCTCGCTTCGGGCCTGCTGGCGCCGGACCGCGCGCTGGCCTTCGGTCTGGCGCTCGGGGCCGCGGGCGCAGGACTGCTGCTCGTCCGCGCGGGTGTCGCCGCGGCGGGGATCGCGGTCGCGGCGATCCTCTTCTACGTGTTCGCGTACACGCTCTGGCTCAAGCCGCACTCGCGCTTCGCCGTCGTCCTCGGCGGGCTCTCGGGGGCTGTCGCTCCCCTGATCGCCGACGCGGCGATCGACGGCCGCGTCGGGGCGCCCGGCCTGCTGCTCTTCGCGATCATCTTCGCCTGGCAGCCGCCGCACTTCTATGCGATCGCGCTCTATCGCCGCCGGGAGTACGAGCGCGCGGGCTTCCAGGTGCTCCCGAGCCGGATCGGAGACGATGCGACGCGAGCGCGAATCGTGATCTGGGTGCTGGCCGGGGTGATCCCGGTCTCGCTCGCAGCCGGTCTGTTCACCCCACTCGGCGGGATCTACTCGCTCTCGGCCATCGCCCTCGGAACCTGGCTGGGCCTCGAGTCGGTTGCACTCTGGAGGGCCCGCCGCGATGCGCCCGGCGCGAGACGGGTCTTCCTCGTCTCGCTGGGCTACCTGGGGGGCCTCTTCACTGCAATGCTGATCGACCTGGGCTGCGCCGGCCTCGGGCTCTCGCTCCCAATCGCCGCCGCGCTCCCGGTCCCCACCGGGTGGTGAGGACGCTGGCGACAGGGCTGGGCGGGCTGCTCCTCGTGGTGGCCTCCGCCTGCGGTGGGAGCGAGAGTCCGCCGGCCGCCCCCGCACCCCCCGCATCGAAGGCACCGCTTCCGCCTACGGCCCCCGCAGCTCCGCCCGAGACCCCGGCCCCTGCGCCCGCCTCGGTCCGTGCTCCCCTCTCCCCCGCGACGGCCTCCCCCGCGGTGCCCGCTGCCGGAGAGATTCCCCGCGGGAACCTGCGCGGGGACCCGATCCGGGGCGCCGCCCTCTACGCGCAGTACTGCACGACCTGCCACGGCGAGAAGGGGCACGGCGACGGACCTGCGGCGGCCGCGATGAAGCCCCCGCCCGCCGATCACACCGATCCGGCGCGCATGGGGGCCCTCGCCGACGCCGACCTCTACGAGGTGATCCAGAAGGGAGGTGTGGCGGTCGGAAAGTCTCCGCTGATGGCCGCCTGGGGAGCCCTGCTCGACGACTCCCAGATTCGGGACCTGATCGCCTTCGTCCGCCAGCTGTCGGGTACCTGAGCCCGCCCGAGCCCGAGAAGATTGCTGGAGACCGTCGCTGCGCTCGGGGCCATCGTGGCTCCGGTGTACCTGACCGTGGGCCTGGGCTTTCTCTGGGTGCGGACCGGCCAGGCGTTTCCGCGCGATGCGATCGCTCGGTTGATCATGCAGATTGGCGCCCCCTGCCTCGCCTTCTCCCACCTGGTCGCGGCCCAGGTCTCTCCCGAAGCGATGGTCCGCATGCTGGGGGCGACCCTCGCGGCCCTGCTCACCTTCCTGGTCGTGGGCGCGGCGATCCTGCGCGCCCTGCGACTGCCGATGGCGCCCTACCTGGGGTCGCTCGCGTTCGGCAACACCGGCAACATGGGGATGCCGATCTGTCTGCTCGCGTTCGGCGAGCCGGGGCTGGCGCTGGCGGTCTGCTTCTTCGCCGCCACGGCCTCCGCGCACTTCAGCGTCGGCGTCCTGATCAGCTCGGGCCGCATCGGTGCCGCCGAGCTGCTGCGCACGCCTCTGCTGCTGTCGGTGGTCGCAGCGGCGCTCGTGATCGGGCTCGGCGCGACAGTTCCCGGCTGGCTCCTGCGCGCCACGACCCTGCTCGGCGACTCCGCGATTCCGCTCATGCAGCTCGCGCTCGGCGCCTCGCTCGCGACCCTCGAGCTCCGCGGGCTGGGGCGCCCGGCCGCGCTCGGAGCCCTGCGTCTCGGGCTCGGGGTGGCGGTCGGCGTGGGGCTGGCGAGCCTCATGGACCTGGAGGGAGTCGCGCGCGGCGTCTTCATTCTCGACTGCGCGATGCCGCCCGCAGTCCTGAACTACCTGCTCGCGGAGCGCTACGGCCAGCGTCCCGAAGAGGTCGCGAGCCTGGTGATGAGCTCGACGCTGCTCGCCTTCGTCACCCTTCCCGTACTGCTGGCGTTCGTCCGCTAGCGAGGTCGGCCGTCGAGGCCCGCGGCAGGAGCAGGCCTCCGCAGCGTCGTTGGGTTAGCTTCGGGTCCATGGTGCTTCCACCCGACGACTCCACACCCTCCTCCCCCGAAGACGCCAGCTGGGTCCGGTCCCATCCCGTGATGGTCTTGCTCAGCGCGGCCTGTACGGGGATCGGACTGGGGCTCGGCGTCGCCCTGCTCCCAGGGGATTGGTCGCTGCTCCACCGCTCGGCCGCCGGCGCGGTGGGCGGCGCGGGGGTCGCCCTCCTGGTTCTAGCCACGCGTCTGATTGCCTGAGGATCCCAGGGAGACCCTGCGGCGAGCCGGGCGTCGCCGCGGTCCCCGCGTTCCGACGGAGCCGGATCGTCCTAGAGCGGCCGGATGGCCGGTGGTGTCGCCATCGGTCGGGACAGCGATCGAGCGGGCGCGAGCTGCGAGCCCCGCTCGGCCCGCAGCGCGCGCCGCCACAACCACAGCACCAGCCCGCCGATCATCAGCAGCGGCAGCACGGTCAGGAAGACCGTCGTACCCAGAAAGGCGTCGCGCGTCTCGTCGCTGGCCGAGAAGCAGACGGCGCACGCCCGCGCGAAGCCGGGGCTCCCGCCCAAGACGGCGGTCACGGCGACGAGGACGAGCCGACGGGCTGAGGTCGAGATCCACACGGTCGCGGCACGATAGCGCGTCATAGATAGACCTGCAGGTAGAGGATCGGCCACAGACCCACGACGAAGTACCAGAAGACCTGCGCTCCGTAGAAGCGGTCGGGACGGAGCCGTCCGCCTCGGAGCGCCAGTCCGACTCCCGCGAGCGCCGCCAGGGCAGCCACTGCGTGGAGGGCGTGCATGCCGACGATCAGGTAGAAGAAGCTCGAGTGGTTGCTCGACGTCAAGGTCAGGCCCTCGCCGATCAGGCGAACCCACTCGACACCCTGGAAGAGGACGAAGAACGCGCCCAGGGCGATCGACAGGGTCAGCGGACCGAGCGCCGCCCCGGGCTCCCGGCGGTAGGCCCGGTGCGCAGCGTAGAGCAACCCTCCGCTGATCAGCAGGGCGAGGGTATTCACCGCCGTGGCCTCGAGGGGCAACCGCGGCTGGCCTGGGGGCGGCCAGGCTCCGACGGAGTCGCTTCGGACCACCACAAACGCGCTGATCAGTCCGGCGAAGAGCATCGCCTCCGCGGTGACGAACATCAGCATTCCGAGCACGGCATTCGAGACGACGGGAGGCCTGCGCTCGAGTGGAAGGCCACCGGAACGGGGAGGGATCGGCCCGCGTCCGCTGAAGGCGTTCATCGCACCCGGCCCCGGACGCTGCCCTCAGGGATGGGCATGTCCCTCGGCAGAGGCCCCGTGCCCCGCCTCGGTCGCGTGGACGCCTTCCAGGTGATACGAGGGCTTCTGCCAGTTGTCACCCGCATCCTCCATCACGTCGGGAGCACTCCCTGAGAAGAAGAGCATCATGAACGCGAGCGCCGTGCCCAGCAAGTACACGATGAACTTTGGCTCGACGTTCACGTGCATGAAGTTCTTGGCCACCAGGTAGGCCTTGACCAGCGCGACCCCGAAGGCCGTGATCAGCGTCACCACGCGAATCCCGAGGAAGGGCCCGAAGACGCTGATCAGCAGCAGCACGACGAGAACGGCCCAGACCTTCACGTAGTTCGGATGCGTGTGCTCCGTCATGCGCTCCTCCACGTCCTATCGGGCAATGTAGAGCAGGGGGAAGAGGAAGATCCAGATCACGTCGACGAAGTGCCAGTAGATCCCGATCAGCTCGACGCGATGGAGCTCCTCGCCCTTGCGGGCAGCCCAGGCCACGATTCCCATGATGACCACGCCGGCGATCACGTGCAGGGCGTGCAGGCCCGCGGCGGTGTAGTAGAAGGACCAGAACACGAACGCGGTCGAGTCGAAGGCGTTCGCGGTGATCGTGAATCCATGCTCGATCTCGTGGGCCCACTCGAAGGCCTTCACGGTGATGAAGCCCACGCCTCCCAGCATGGTGAGCCCCAGCAGGCGCGCAGCTCGCGGTCCGTCGCGCTCGACGGCGGCGGAGTGCGCCAGTACGGCCGCCAGGCTCGAGGTCAGCAGGATGAAGGTGTTGACCGACCCGGCCAGCAGGTTCGTATGCGCCGCCTGGTCCGCCCAGGCGTCATGCGCCAGCCGATACATGATGTACGACGCGAGGAGGCCACCAAAGATCACGATCTCCGAGACGATGATCCACCAGACCGCGAGGCGTCCCGTCGGAACACCGGTCGCGCTGCGTGTCGTAGCCAGGGGTCGGACTGCCATGCTCATCCTCGATTCCGTTCAGCTCGGCAGGTTCTGGGGCCAGTAGTCGTCCTCGCGACCCGGCACGCTGTACTCGTAGGGCCCCCGGTAGACCGTCGGCATCTCGGCGAAGTTTCCGTGGGGAGGCGGAGAAGGAACTGTCCACTCGAGCGTATTCGCGCGCCAGGGGTTCTGTCCCGCGGGCTTGCCGTGTCGGAGGCAGCGGAAGAAGTTCCAGATGAAGACGAGCTGGAAGGCCAGCATGACCACGAGGGACACGGTCGCCAGGATGCGAAGGTCCTGCAGCGCGGGCCGGGCCAGGTCCGGGAAGTTCTGGTAGTTGTAGATCCGACGGTGCTGCCCCGCCAGGCCCAGGATGAAGAGCGGAATGAAGATGAAGTTGAAGGGGATGATCGTTCCCCAGAAGTGAAGCTTGCCGAGCTTCTCGTTCAGCATCCGCCCGAACATCTTGGGGTACCAGTAGGTCAGACCACAGAACGTGCCGATGATCGCGATCGGAAAGAACGTGTAGTGGAAGTGCGCGAGCACGAAGTAGGTGTCGTGAAAGAAGATGTCCGAGCCGCTCGCGCCCAGGAAGATGCCAGTCACACCGCCGATCAGGAACTCGGCAATGAAGGCGAGCGCCCAGAGCATGGGCGTGGTGAGCTCGATCGAGGCCCGGTAGAGGGTCGCGATGTAGACGAAGCACATCTCGGCGATCGGGATCGAGATCAGGACCGTGGTGACCACGAAGATGTTCGCCATCCGCGGGTCGATTCCGGCGACGAACTGGTGGTGTGCCCAGACGAAGAAGCTCAGGACGCCCGTCCCGAAGGCGGTATAGAGCACGGTCCTGTAGGCGAAGAGCTTCTTGCGCGCGAAGACCGTCATCACGTCGGCGGTCATCCCGATCGCCGGCAGCAGGACCACGTAGACCTCGGGATGGCCGAAGAACCAGAAGAGATGCTGCCAGAGCAGCGGGTCGCCCCCCTTGTCGGGGTCGAAGAAGGCGGTGCCCACCTGCTGATCCATGAACAACATGATCGCGCCCGCGATCAGCGGTCCCACCGAAGCCATGAAGAGGATGCTCGCGATCACGATCATCCAGACCACGATCGGGATGTCGGTCATCTTCATCCCTGGTGCGCGAGCGTTCATGGCGGTCGTGACGAAGTTGATCCCGCCGAGCAGGAACGCCACGAACTCGAGCGCCACGGCCACGAGCCACATCGTCGAGCCGAGCGGTGTCAGGCTGTACTGCGCCTTGGCAGACAGCGGCGGGTAGGCGGTCCAGGCGCCGCCGAAGCCTCCGCCGGGCACGAAGAACGAGGCGATCAGCACGATCGCGCTCAACAGGAACACCTGGTAGGAGAGCCGGTTGATGCGAGGGAACACCATGTCGTCGCAGCCGATCATCAGCGGGATCAGGAAGTTTCCGAACGCCGCGATCAACACGGGCATCGCCACCCAGAAGATCATGATCGTACCGTGGCTCGTGACGAGCATGTTGTAGCTCGTCGGCGAGACGACCCCGAAGCCCGGGACGCTCATCCCCGGGAAGGCCAGCTGCATCCGGAACACGTAGGAGAAGAAGCCACCGATCAAGGCCATGAACATCCCGGTGAAGAGATATTGCATGGCGATCATCTTGTGGTCGGTCGAGAACACGTACTTCGACAGGAAGCCCGGCTCCTCGTGGTGCGCCTCGTGCCCCGGGGCCGCTTCGACGCGTACGGCATCGGCCATCGCTACTCCTCCACCCCTCGCGGGCGCGCCGCAGCAGCCAGCTGGATGGGGGGCTGGCCCGACATCCAGGCTGCATGCTCCGCCGGCGTCTCGATCACGATCCGGGCGGCCATGAGCCCGTGGCCGATCCCGCAGATCTCGGCGCATTGAATGTCGTACGCGCCGGTCTTCTGCGCCTTGAACCAGCCGGTGATGATGCGCCCAGGAAGGGCATCCTGCTTGAGCCGGAAGACGGGAACGGAGAAGCTGTGTATAACGTCACGCGATCCGAGCTCGTAGTGGTAGAGCGTGTCGACCTGGATGTGCAGCTCGTCCAGCGTCCGAATGTCGTCCGCGGTATCGAGAACTCCGTCGGGACCCGGTTCGACGAAGGTCCACGCCCACTGCTGCCCCGTGATCCGCACGGTCCGCTCGGCCGGCGGAAGATCCTGCTTCACGACGTACCAGACGCGAACCGCACCGATGATGATGAAGACGTCGCACACCAGCACGAGCATGTGTGGGATCGTGATCCAGCGCTTGAGCTCCTTCTCTTCGCCCGTGATGTAGTCGGCCCGTACGCCGGGCTTGCGGCGGTAGCGGAAGATGAAGAAGAAGAAGATCGCCTCGCACAGGAAGAACCAGAATCCCGTCAGGATGGCGATGAGCAGTACGAGGTTGTCGACCTCGGAGGCGTAGGTCGAAACGGTGTCGAGATAGGCCTGCATCTGCGGTCCCGTCCCCTAGAGCACGAAGAGGAATACCGACGCGACGTAGAGCGCGGTACCGACCATCGTGATCACGAATGCGCGGTGGGCGACGACCTCCGCGGGATAGTCCTTCGCCATGATCGAGCTCCGCTCCCTGTCTAGTTCTCGAGGCGGGTGACGTAGGCGATCACATCCTGGACCGCCTGATCCGTGGCCAGCGTGAGCGCCATCGGTCGCATCATGATGCCGGTCAGGTCCGTGGGATTCCCGCCCCGAATGCCCGACTTGAACTTCTGGATCTGCTCGACGAGGTACCAGTCGCTGCCGTTGCGCAGCGGCGGAGCCTTGAAGGCCTTGTTGCCCCGGCCGTCCGGCCCGTGGCAGGTGGAGCAGACCGCGTAGAGCGCGGCGCCGCGCCCACCGTCTCCCGCCGTGAGCTCGGGTTGGGGCCTGGGCGGGTGAAGCTCCGCGACGTGGAGGGCCACGGACTGGAGATCGTCATCGCTACGCAGCGTTCGCGACATGGGCCGCATGCGCAGTCCCTGTGCGTCGTCGGGATGTGCGCCTCGGATGCCCTGCTGGAACTTCCGGAGCTGCGCTGCGACGTACCAGGCGGGAAGACCCCCGATCGCGGGCGCGCGAAAGAAGCGGTTCCCGCCCCCGTCGGCGCCGTGGCAGCTGGCGCAGAGGCCGAAGAGCTCCGCTCCTCGAGCCGCGTCGGCCGGACGCGCCTGCAGAGGGCAGAGACCGAGAGCCCCTGCAATCACCAGGGACGCGACTCGGCGGCTTCCCCTCCCTCTCATTGCTCGTCTCCGCAGTTCCGACCGAAGGCCGGCGGCACCGGGCATTCCGCCGCACCTCCAGGCACCTTCAGCGAGTCCTCTAAGGGGGTTCGGGGACCCTCTCCCCCCGCCCCTGGGATCTCGGCGCGCAGACTCTATCAGTAGGCCCCGCGACTTGCCACAGTCCGCAGGCGAGCCAAGCGCGGCCGCGGACCGGGGAGGTCCGGAGCGCCCTCGCGCTAGTCTGCGAGGCGCTGCCGTGCGGGGCGAGGAGCCGAGGTGGTCGAGATCCTCCCACACCTGAATGCGACCCTGAACGTCACCAGCGGGATCCTGCTGCTGGCGGGCTGGCGCTACATTCGGGCGCGTCGGGTTCGTTCGCATCGCGCTTGCATGATCTCGGCCTTCGCATGCTCGATCCTGTTCCTGGCGAGCTACCTCACGCGGTTGGCGCTCTGCGGCCACCATCCCTATCCCGGGACGGGCTGGGACCGCGAGTTCTACCTCGTGCTGCTCGCCTCGCACGTGATTCTGGCCGCACTCGTTCCCGGGCTCGCGTGCCGAACGCTCTACCTGGCCTGGCGGCGACGGCTCTCGAGCCACCGTCGCTGGGCGCGCGTGACGCTTCCGGTGTGGCTCTATGTCTCGGTCACCGGGGTCGCCGTCTACGTCATGCTCTACCACCCCGCGCTCGTGCAGTAGCAAAGCGTCCGGGGCATCGTATGATGGGGAGCGTGGCTCCTTCGCACGAAGCCCCGGACTCCGTTGCGACCGATCCCGTCTGCGGGATGACCGTCAAGCCCAGCTGGACCCGGGAGCTCGAGCACGAGGGAGTGCGCTACCGCTTCTGCTCGGATCGTTGCCTGGGTCGCTTTCGCGAAGATCCCGACCGCTACCTCGGCGAGCGGCCCCCCTCCCCTCAGGAGCAGGGAGTGCCGGACGCGGGGGCCGCAGACGCCCTCTACACCTGCCCGATGCACCCCGAGGTCGAGCAGCGGGGCCCCGGAACCTGTCCCCTGTGTGGGATGGCGCTGGAGCCGCTCGCTCCCTCCGCCGAGGAGGAGCCCAACGCGGAGCTCCAGGACATGACGCGGCGGCTCTGGGTGAGTGCCCTCCTGACGCTTCCGATCCTGGCGGCGGCGATGGGCGGGATGCTGCCGGGCCTGTCCCCCGAGCGTTGGATCGATGCGAGCCAGATCGGGTGGGCCGAGCTCGTGCTGGCGTCGCCCGTCGTGCTCTGGGGAGGGTGGCCCTTCTTCGTGCGCGGCTGGGCCTCGGTCGTCGCGCGCCATCTGAACATGTTCAGCCTGGTCGCGCTGGGAACGGGCGCCGCCTTCGGCTACAGCACCCTGGCCACGTTCGCGCCGGGGCTCTTCCCGGCGTCGTTTCGTGGCCCCTCGGGCCAGGTCGAGATCTACTTCGAGGCTGCAGCGGTGATCGTCACCCTGGTGCTGCTCGGGCAGGTCCTCGAGCTCCGCGCCCGCAGCCGGACCGGGGCCGCGGTGCGCGCCCTGCTCGGGCTCGCTCCGAAGACCGCGCGCCGGATCGAGGCCGACGGCAGCGAGCGCGACGTCCCCCTGGGCTCAGTACACGTGGGAGACCGCTTGCGCGTTCGACCGGGAGAGAAGGTTCCCGTCGATGGCGTGGTTCTCGAAGGCTCGAGCCATGTCGACGAGTCGATGTTGACCGGCGAGCCCCTTCCCGTCGCCAAGGAGGCGGGAGACCCGGTGACCGGCGCCACCTTGAACAGCAGTGGAACCCTGGTGATCCGCGCCGAGAAGGTCGGCTCGCAGACCCTGCTCGCCCAGATCGTGCGCATGGTGGCCGAGGCCCAGCGCAGCCGCGCGCCGATCCAGCACCTGGCCGACCGCGTCGCGAGCGTGTTCGTGCCCGCGGTGGTCCTCGTCGCGGCGGTCAGCTTCGTCGCCTGGGCCGTGTTCGGACCGCCCCCGAGGATGGCCCATGCATTGATCAGTGCCGTCGCCGTCCTGATCATCGCGTGCCCCTGCGCCCTGGGGCTGGCGACGCCCATGTCGATCATGGTGGCGATGGGCCGGGGCGCGAGCGTCGGCGTGCTCTTTCGCAACGCCGAGGCGATCGAGGTGATGCGGAAGGTCGACACCCTGATCGTCGACAAGACCGGCACCCTCACCGAGGGCAAGCCGCGCCTGGTCGAGATCGTCCCCGGGGACGGCTTCGACCCCCACGAGCTGCTCGGGCTCGCCGCCAGCCTCGAGCGCGGAAGCGAGCATCCGATCGCCGCTGCGATCGTCGAGGCGGCGCGAGAGCGCGGCCTCGAGACGCAGGCCCCGGAGGCCTTCGAGATGCGAGGCGGCCTGGGCGTGGTCGGCCGGGTCCGCGACCGCCAGGTCGTTCTCGGAAATCTCGAGCTGGCCCGCGAGTTCTGCGCCGATCTCGACACTCTCCGCTCGCGGGCCGAGTCGCTCCGGGCTCGAGCGCAGACCGTCAGCTTCGTGGTCGCCGACGGCAAGCACGCCGGTCTGCTCGGGGTCGCGGACCCGGTCAAGACCAGCACCCGGGAGGCCCTGCGCCGACTTCGAAGCGAGGGGCTTCGAATCGTGATGGTGACCGGCGATGCCCAGACGACGGCCGACGCCGTGGCGCGCGAGCTCGAGCTGGACGAGGTCGTCGCGGGGGTCCTGCCGGGACGCAAGGCCGAGATCGTGCGCGAGGTCCAGGCCCAGGGACGCGTCGTGGCGATGGCCGGCGACGGAATCAACGACGCGCCGGCGCTGGCCCTGGCCCAGGTGGGCATCGCCATGGGGACGGGCACCGACATCGCCATGGAGAGCGCGAGCGTGACCCTCGTCCGGGGAGACCTGCGCGGCATCGTGCGCGCGCGCGCGCTGAGCCGCGCGACGATGCGCAACATCCGACAGAATCTCTTCTTCGCCCTCGTCTACAACGGGCTCGGCGTGCCCCTGGCTGCCGGTGTGCTCTATCCCGGCTTCGGCCTGCTCCTGAGCCCGATCGTCGCCGCGGCCGCGATGAGCGCGAGCTCGGTGTCGGTCATCACCAACGCACTGCGACTCCGGCGCGTGCGCCTCTGACCGCGGCGCCCCGAAGCGAGCGGACCGCCCCCTGGATTCTCCACGGCGGCTCGCTTGCAATCCTCCCGCCGGTCCCGTTGAATTGCAGTCGGCTCGGGGCGAGGGATCTCCCGGGTGGGAGGGCGCGCTCCTGGAGACGACGGCCAGCCTCGCAGCGCTCTGGCTCGGATTCGCGGCGACCCACATGGGCCTGTCGAGCGTTCGGCTGCGGCCGCGACTCGTCGCACGGCTCGGGGAGCGCGGATTCCAGGCGGCGTACTCGCTGGTGGCGCTCGCGCTCTTCGTGCCACTGGTCTGGGTCTACGCCACGCACAAGCATGCGGGGCCCTGGCTCTGGAGCCTGCCTCACGGTCCATGGTTGCTGGCGGTCGCCTACCTGGGCAACGGTCTCGCCCTGGTCCTGCTCATCTCGGGCTTCGTACAGCCGAGTCCCGTGGTGCGCAAGGACGCTCCCAGCGAGGCGCGCGGCCTGCTGCGGCTGACGCGTCACCCCACCTTCATGGCCATCGGGCTGTGGGCGGCCACGCACCTGCTCCCAAACGGGAGCGCCGCCGACGTGGCCTTCTTCGGGGGCATGCTCGGCTTCGCGCTCGTCGGGGCCTGGCACCAGGACCGTCGCAAGCTCGCAACCGGATCTCCCGGCTTTCGGGAGTTCTACGAGGCGACCGCCTTCCTTCGGCTGGGGGGCGCGCAGGCGCTTCGCGGCCTCCGCGAGCTCCCGCCGGGAGTCGTCCTGGGCGGACTCGCAGCGACCGTGGCGCTTCGTTACTTCCACAGGGCGCTCTTCGGACCCTAGGCCGCGCGCGGACTCTGCGCTGGTCGGATACGGGACCGGAGAGTAGGATCGATCCACGGTGCGGGACGCGGGCGAGAGCAGGTGCGGGAGCGTGCCTCGACTCTGCGTGGCCCTGCTCGGGGCTTTGGGCGGGATCCTCGTCGCCACGCCCGCGACCGCGCAGCGAAGCTCGATCCTGTCGCGTCCCCAGGTGACTCGCATCGTCGATACGCTCGAGTCGGACTCCGAGCGCCTTCGTGACGAAGTCGCGCTCTTCCTCGATCGGGCACGCCGCTGGCCCCCGGTGGGCGCGGATGCCGAGCTCTGGAACGAGGTGCGGGCACTCGAGGACGGGGCGGACCGGATCCAGAGCGCGCGCATCCTGGGCGCATCGACGGGAATCGAGCGGGACGTTCGAAGCCTTCTGGAGCACGGCGCCGCGCTCGAGCGGCTGCTCGGCCCCGTCCGACCGGGTCGGACGGTCCAGAGTGCCTGGCAGTCTGTGCGCGGGGGACTCGTGAGCCTGGCTCGGAGCTTCGGCTACGACTACGAGCGTGACCTCGTTCGCGCCACGCCGCGAGCCGGCACTGCTGGCGATCTCGGCGGCGGTCGCCGAAGCGCGGACGCGCCGGCGGCGCGACGCTACGGGCCCGGCGACGAGCGGACCGTGGCTGCTGCGCTCGCTCGAATCGACGACCTCGCCTCGCAGCTGGCCGCGAAGCTGCGGTACGCCGGCTACAGCGATAGTGACAGCGCGCTCCAGAGCCTGGGCGAGAGCCTGCTGCGCGGAGCCGCGCGCGACGCGGGCGTCGAGGATCCGCGTCGGGCCGAGGTCGAGTCGACCGCGGAGTCCCTCCGGAAGGCCGCGCGAGAGGCGGCGACGCGCTTCCGCCGGACCCCGAGCGTCGCCGGGGCCCGCACGTCCGCGGTCTCGCTCCTGCGCCTGGGCTCCCGGCTGGGGGATGCCATGCGGCTCAGCCCTCCCGGCCGCGAGGGGGTGCGGATCTGGGGCGACCTGCGCAGCGAGCTCAACCGCCTCGCCAGGGTCTACGACCTGGCTCTGCTGCCCTCTCGACCCTGAGCGAGCCGGGGGGAGCTATCCTCTCGGACGGGAGGCTGGAAGATGGCGATCGAGCGGGTCGGAGTCGTGGGCTGTGGGCTCATGGGGTCGGGAATCGCGGAGGTCTGCGCGCGCGCCGGATGCGGCGTGGTGGTTCGAGAGATCGATCCAGCGGCCGCGGAGGCCGGCCAGCGACGCATCGAGGCGTCGATCGGGCGCGGTGTCAAGCGCGGCAAGCTCTCGGAGGCAGAAGCCGACGCGGCCCTGGGTCGGATCGAGCTCACCACCGACCTGCAGGCTCTCGAGGACCGGGAGCTCGTGGTCGAAGCGGTCTTCGAGTCCGAGCCGGCCAAGCTCGAGGTCTTCGGCGCCCTCGATCGGGTCGTCGAGAGCAGCGACGCGATCCTGGCGTCGAATACGTCGTCGATCCCGATCATGAAGCTCGCCATGGCCACGGAGCGCCCGTCCGCGGTCTGCGGCCTGCACTTCTTCAATCCCGTGCCCGTGCTCGACCTGGTCGAGCTGGTGGTGTCCCTGCTGACCAGCGACGAGACCTCCCGGCGAGCGGCGGCCTTCGCGGGCGAGGTGCTGGGCAAGCACGTCATCCGCTCGCAGGACCGCGCGGGTTTCATCGTGAATCAGCTGCTGATTCCCTACCTGCTCTCGGCGATCCGCATGGTCGAGTCGGGCTTCGCGACCCAGGAGGATGTCGACACCGGCTTGGTCAAGGGCTGCAACCATCCGATGGGGCCGCTCGCGCTGGCCGACCTGATCGGTCTGGACACGACGCAGGCGGTCGCCGAGTCGCTCTACACCGAGTTCAAGGAGCCCCTCTACGCCCCGCCGCCCCTGCTGTCGCGAATGGTCGAGGCGGGACTCCTGGGACGCAAGACCGGGCGCGGCTTCTACGAGTACGCTCGCTAGGCCGAGGCCCCGGAGGCGAGGCTCCGGAGCCCCTCCTCGCGAGCGGGTCCGCGGAGCGGAGAGCCGGACGCTTCTGCGATCTCTCCGCGCCCGCGCCCGCGCCCGCGCCCGCTGGGGAGCTGGGAGAGCTCCCGAGCCGAGCCCGCCTGCGACCGGACCGCGGCGCTCGCGGCGAGATCAGTGCAGCTCCGCCGAGGAGTACTCCAGGATCGAGCGGGCGATGATCAGGCGCTGGATCTGGCCGGTGCCCTCGTAGATGTCGGTGATCCGGCAGTCCCGGAACCACTTCTCCAGCAGGTGCTCCCGGCTGACGCCGAGCGCGCCACAGAGCTCGATGGCTCGCTGGGTGAGGGTACGGGCCATCTCACCGCCCTTGGCCTTCGCGATCGAGGCCTCGAGATTGTTGGGCTGGCCCAGGTCGCCGAGCCGCGCGGCGTAGAGCACGGTGAGCATGGCCGCCTCGAGGTCCGCCTCGAGCTCCACCAGCTTCTGCTGGACGGCGCTGCGCGTGTGCAGGCCGGCGTCCCAGTCGACCTCGACGCCCTCCTTCGCGAGCGCGTCGCGGGCAAAGTCGAGCGCCGCCTCCGCGATGCCGAGTCCCAGGGCCGCCACGGCGGGCCGGGTCATGTTGAAGGTCTTCATCACGCCCCGGAAGCCGCCCGAGCCCTTCTTGGGGACCGCCTCGTTGCCGCCCAGGAGATGGTCGCGGGGAATCCGACAGTCCCGGAAGACGAGCGCGGCGGTGTCGTCCGCTCGGATCCCGAGCTTCTTCTCCTTGTGGCTGACCTCGAAGCCGGGAGCACCTTTGAGCACGAGGAAGCTCTTGATGCCCGCGCGTCCCGCCGTCTTGTCGATCGTCGCCCAGACCACGACGCCCTCCGCACGGCAGCCGGTGGTGACGAAGATCTTCTCGCCGTTGAGAACCCACTCGTCCCCATCGAGGACGGCCGTCGTCTGGATCGCCTTGGAGTCGGACCCGCAGCCCGGCTCGGTGATCGCCATGGCCAGCGTCAGGCCGCCCCAGCGCTGCTGCTGCTCCGGAGTCCCGGACGCCCGCAGCGCAGCGTTGCCGAGACCTCCCTTCGCCTGGCGAATCCGGATGCTGTAGTCCCCCCAGTTGACGCCCGCCGAGATCAGCATGCTCATCACGCCCATCGACGTGTCCTCGTCCGTGCGGCTCGCCAGGAGCGCATAGGGAGACCCGAACTCGTCGGCGTTGGGGAGCGCCTCCGGGGGGAACTCCGACTCGTGCTCGTCGTAGTAGCGGGCGTACTCGCGGCAGACGAGCGCCTGGCGCCGGACCTCATCGAGAACCTTGCGGTCGTTCTCCGTCAGTCGGAAGTCGATCATCGTCGCTTCTCCTCAGGCCGCCGCCAGGGCGTCGAGCACCGTGACGGTGCGTGCGTTGCGGTACCACATCTCGAGGGGGTACTCGCGGATATAGCCATGGCCCCCGAAGATCTGGAGGCCGTCGTCTGCGATCTTCATCGTCTCGCGGCGCACATAGCACTGCGCCAGGGCAGTGGCGCGGGTGGCGTCGCTCGACTGCTCGAGCTGGCTGGCCGCCTTCCAGACGAGGTGGCGCATGGCGTCGAGCTCGATCCTCATGTCGGCGAGCATGAAGGCGATCGTCTGCTTGCGCGCGATCGGCTCTCCAAACGCCACTCGCTCCTTTGCATAGGGGAGCGCGGTGTCGAAGATCGCACGAGACAGGCCGACCGAGAGAGTTGCGCTGGCCAGCCGCGTCTGCGCGAGCAGGCGCCGCCCGTCGATTCCCCTCTCGCCTCCGAGCCGAGCCCGGCCCGGGACCTCGACCCGGTCGAGGGTGAGCGAGGCGAGCGGAACGGCCCGCAGGCCGAGCGTCGTCTCGCGCTCGATCGTGACGCCGGGCGCGTCGGCGGGAACCACGAAGGCCTCGAGGTCGGCGACCCCCTCGCGGGCCCCCGAGCGCGCGACGACCAGGAAGTGACTCGCCCGCTCGCCCATCGGGATGAACCTCTTGCGGCCGGAGAGCGCGTAGCCTTCTCCCTTGGCGACCGCGACCGTGCGGAGATTCGCAGGATCGAAGCCGAAGCTCTCCTCGTGGAGCGCCAGGCTCGCCGCGTGGTAGGCCGAGCCCGTAAAGAGCGGCAGGTACTCCGCCTGCTGCGCCTCGGTGCCGAAGTCGATCAGGGGGTTCACGAAGAGCGAGGGGGCCATGGCCGCCACGGCGAGCGACGCGGAGCCGTAGGCGAGCTCCTCGAGCACGAGCACGCTCGTGATCGGCGAGCGCTCGAAGCCCCCGCCCCCCAGTGCCTCCGGAATCCCCCCGGGAACCAGCCCCAGCTCCCAGGTCTTGTCGAGCAGCGCGTCGGGCGTCGCCTCGGCCTCGTCGGCAGCGCGCTCGGCCTCTCGCAGCTCCGCGACTGCGAACTCGCGCACCGTGTCGCGGATCATCTCCTGCTCCTCGGTCGGTTCGAACGCGATCATGTTCTCGTCTCCTCCTGCGGCTTGTGCCGGTGGCCGGCCTGGTGGAAGTACCAGGCCATCGAGCCTCCGGACCCATCCTTGATGAGCCTCCCGCGGGCATGCGCCTCGCGGTCGTCCATCTGACCGAGCGCCACCGCGCACCAATCGCGCGCGCTGGCCGTGTAGCGGACGTCCGCATGCTCGGCGAATCCCTCGCGAACCGAGCAGACTCCGTCCCGGATCTCGACGACCCAGACGCCGCCTCCCTTGCCGGTGAGGCGGAGCTCGTAGGTCACGTGCACCCCCCGCGCGCGCTCCACGCGCAGCAGGAAGGGCAGCGCCTCGACGACCGAGGCGGCGCTCGTCTCGCTGAAGGGGCCGGTGGCCTCCATCGCCTGCTCGACCCACCAGGTGGCGATCGCCCGCACCACGGGCGCGAGCTCGCGTCCGCGGTCGGTCAGCGCGTAGAGCGAGCGGCTCCCGCTCGAGGCCGGAACGTCCCGCACCAGTCCCCGCTCCGCCATCTGGCGGAGCCGGGTCGCCAGGACCCTCGGGCCGATGCCCGTGCGATGGCGAAGCTCCTGAAATCCACGGGGCCCGGTCAGGAGATGGCGGACCAGCACCAGGATCCAGCGCTCCCCGATCAGGTCGAGTGCGCGCGCCACGGGACAGAAGAGCGGTCCCGGCGCCGCGAACGCCTCATCGACTTCAGAGAGTTCCAATCTGCAACTCCGTTGTTGTACATAGCACAATCAATGATAGTATTCAATAGATACTCACCGGGCGGGCGACCGTGAAGGCCGGCCGCTGGGTGAATGGGGTACATTCCGGCGCGCCGACGGCCGCGCGCGGGGTGCGAAGCCCGTCAGGCAGCGAAGGCCCGGGGCGAATGGCAGATTCGAGCCTGACCGAGCCCTTCGAATTCGCGGGCTGGGGCGATTCGGAGCGGATCACCGACCTGACCCCCCCGACGGGCGCCCTCTCGCGGCTCGACCAGGCGGCTCACCACGTCCTGGGCCCCTGGCGCGCGACCGCGATCTGCGGAAACGACATCACCTCGAGCTGCCTCTACGTCTCGGCGCTGTGCGCCGCGCAGGCGGGGGTGCTCGCGCCGCTCGTGCTGCTCGGCGTGGCGGGGCTCCTCTACCTCTACCGCCGGGTGTACGCCGAGGTCGGAAGTGCGCTGCCGCTGAACGGCGGCACCTACACGGTGCTGCTCAACACCACCAACAAGCGGCTGGCGGCGGCAGCCGCCTGCCTGACGCTGCTCTCCTACGTCGCGACCGCCGTGATCAGCGCCAGCGAGGCCATGCACTACGCGCACGGGCTCGTCGCCGCACTCGACGTGAACGCGGCGACCTACGTGCTGCTCGCCCTCTTCGCGCTGCTCACCATGCTCGGAATCGGAGAGTCATCCGCCGTCGCGCTCGTGATCTTCACCCTCCACATCCTCACGCTCACGCTGCTCTCCCTCACCACGGGCTGGATCGTGTGGAACGATCCCTCGCAGCTCTTCGCAAACTGGCAGCTGCCCGATCCGAGGGGCGCGCTGCACGGGCTGTTCTTCGGCTTCGCAGCGGGGATGCTCGGAATCAGCGGCTTCGAGAGCTCGGCGAACTTCATCGAGGAGCAGAAGCGGGGGGTCTTTCCGAAGACGCTGCGCAACATGTGGCTCGCCGTCGCCATCTTCAACCCCCTGATCAGCTTCCTCTCGATCGGCGTCTTCCCGCTCGACCGGCTCCGAGAGGTCCCGCCCGACCTGCTCTCGCAGATGGGCGGCGTCTCGGCCGGCCCGTGGCTCGCTTCCTGGGTCGGGATCGACGCGGTCCTGGTGCTCTCGGGCGCGGTGTTGACCAGCTTCGTCGGTGTGACCGGCCTGATGCGCCGCATGAGCCTCGACCGCTGCCTTCCGAGGATCTTTCTGCGCGAGAACCGCTGGCGCGGGACCAACCACTGGATCCAGATCGTCTTCTTCGCCGTCTGCGCGTCGATCCTCGCCGTCACCCGCGGACAGATCGAGACGCTGGCCGGGGTCTATACCCTCTCGTTCCTGAGCGTGATGGCGCTCTTCGCGGTCGGGAACATGCTGCTGAAGGTCGAGCGCGGGCGGCTTCCCCGCGAGACGCGGGCGAGCTGGCCGACGGTGACGTGCGCCCTCGCCTTCGTCCTGGTCGGCCTGCTCGGGAACATGCTCCTCGATCCGCGCAACCTCCGGGTCTTCGCGACCTATTACGCAGCCGTGGGGGCGGTGGTGGCCGTCATGTTCCTGCGGCTCCGGCTCCTCCGGCTGGGGCTCGGCATCCTGCGCGCCGTGGTAGAGCGCGGGCTCGCCCTGAACGAGCGCGTGAGGGCCGCAATCCTGAAGCGCGTCGATCGCATCAACCGCATGACCGTCGTCTACTTCACTGCGGGAGACAACCTCTCGACCCTCAACCGGGCTGCCCTCTACGTACTCGAGAACGAGCAGACCAACCACCTCAAGATCGTGCATGTCTACGAGAACCAGGACGAGATCCCGCGCGGTCTGGCGCTTCACCTGCACATGATCGACCGCCTCTATCCGCAGCTCCGGGTCGACTTCCTCGCGGTCAAGGGAACGTTCGGGCCGGAGCTGATCGAGGCGCTCTCGAAGCGACTTCGCGTTCCCAAGAACTACATGTTCATCGGCACCCCCAGCGACCACTTCCCGCACCGGATCGAGGACCTCGGCGGCGTTCGCGTGATTCTCTAGGCCAGACGCCGCTCGCAGGTCAGCCGGTCTCGCGGAAGAGCTCCCTTCCGATCAGCATGCGGCGGATCTCGCTCGTGCCCGCGCCGATCTCGTAGAGCTTCGCGTCGCGTAGCAAGCGGCCGGTCGGGTACTCGTCGATGTAGCCGTTCCCTCCGAGGGCCTGGATGGCCTGCAAGGCCATCTGCGTGGCCCGCTCCGCGGTGTAGAGAATGCAGCCGGCCGCATCCTTGCGGGTCGGCCGACCCGCATCGGCCGCCCGCGCCACCGCGTAGACGTAGGCGCGGCTGGCCTCCAGCGTCGTGTAGAGATCGGCGAGCTTGGCCTGCATCAACTCGAACTCGCCGATCGGCGCGCCGAACTGACGCCGGTCGTGCACGTAGGGAAGCACCACGTCCAGGCAGGCCTGCATCAGCCCGACCGGACCTGCCGACAGCACCAGCCTCTCGGAGTCCAGCCCGCTCATGAGCACGCGCACCCCCTGCCCCGGCTCTCCCAGGACGTTCTCGAGCGGGACCTCGCAGTCGCGGAAGAGCAGCTCGCAGGTATCGGATCCGCGCATTCCCAGCTTGTCGAGCTTCTGCGCGGTGGAGTAGCCGGGAAAGCTCCGCTCGACGAGGAACGCGCTGATCTCCTGAGGCGCGAGCTCGGGATCGGTTCGGGCGTAGACCACGATCACGTCTGCCTCCGGTCCGTTGGTGATCCAGAACTTGTGCCCGTTCAGGATGTACCGGTCTCCGCGGCGCTCGGCGCGGAGCTGCATGGAGAGCACGTCGGAGCCCGCCGTCGACTCGCTCATCGCGAGCGCCCCCACCTGCTCACCGCTCACGAGACCCGGCAGGTAGCGGCGGCGCTGCGCTTCGCTCCCGTTGCGGACGATCTGGTGGACGCACAGGTTCGAGTGCGCGCCGTAGCTGAGGCCCACGCTTCCAGACGCGCGCGAGATCTCCTCGAGCGCCACGCAGTGCGCCAGGTACCCCAGGCCGGCGCCGCCCTCGCTCTCGGGCACCGTGATTCCGAGCAGGCCCAGCGCGCCGAGCTGGGGCCAGAGGTCCCGCGGGAAGCGGTTGCTGCGATCGATCGCCCCGGCGCGGGGAACGATCTTCTCGCCCGCGAACGCACGGACCGACTCCCGCAGGAGATCGATCGTGTCCCCGAGCCCGTGGTCGAGTCCCAGCGCTTCGCTCATGAAGATCTCTCGGGCCACGCTCCGGCGGCCCGCGAGAAAGATATGCGGCCGCGGGGGCGGGGGCTACCCGGAAGGCGGATCCGGACGATAGAGTCGCCCCATGACCGAACGGGGGGGAGGCCGGCTCTGGTGGCGGGATGGGGTGATCTACCAGGTCTATCCCCGCTCCTTCATGGACTCGAACGGGGACGGGATCGGCGACCTCGAGGGGATCCGTCAGCGGCTCGATCACCTGGCGTGGCTCGGTGTCGACGGGGTGTGGATCTCGCCCTGCTTTCCGTCGCCGATGGCCGACTTCGGCTACGACGTCTCCGACTACTGCGACATCGACCCGCGCTTCGGAACCCTGGCAGACATGGATCGACTGCTCGCGGATGCCCACGCGCGCGGCCTTCGGGTGCTGCTCGACTGGGTCCCGAACCACACCTCCGACGCGCACCCGTGGTTCCAGGACTCGCGCTCGAGTCGCAACAGCGCCAGGCGTGACTGGTACTTCTGGCGCGACCCGTCGCCGGAGGGTGGGCCGCCGAACAACTGGCTCTCGATCTTCGGGGGCTCCGCCTGGGAGCCGGACGCAGCGACGGGTCAGCTGTACCTGCACTCCTTCCTGAAGGAGCAGCCCGACCTGAACTGGCGCAACCCCGAGGTCGAACGCGCCATGCACGAGGTGCTGCGCTTTTGGCTCGATCGTAGTGTCGACGGCTTTCGCATCGACGTCGCTCACCGGATCGCCAAGGACCCTGAGCTGCGCGACAACCCGGTGCGGGACCCGGCACTCGGCTATGGAGGGCAGGAGCACCGCAACGACGAGAACTGGCCCGACATCCACGAGCTCTACCGCAGGATCCGAAAGCAGATCGACGCCTACGACGAGCGCATGACCGTGGGCGAGGTCTACCTCTTCGACCCGGAGCAGGTGGCTCGGTACTACGGAGAGGGAGACGAGCTGCACCTGGCGTTCAACTTCTCCTTCCTGAGGGCGCCCTGGTCGGCCGAGGCCTTCGGTCGCGAGGCCGCCCGCTTCGACGC
Organism: Myxococcota bacterium; assembly: GCA_046757685.1. Lineage (GTDB taxonomy): Bacteria > Myxococcota_A > UBA9160 > SZUA-336 > SZUA-336 > JBHHYV01. The sequence goes on along the minus strand of JBHHYV010000009.1, from coordinate 5,972 downwards.
GCTGGTAGGGGATCGGGGCTGGCCGGACTACACGCTCTCGAACCACGACGTGAGCCGGCACGCGTCACGCTACGACCATCCAGAGCTGGGAGAGTCGCGCGCGCGGCTCTGCGCCATGATGCTGCTGACCCTGCGAGGCACGCCCTTCCTCTACTACGGAGAGGAGATCGGGCTGCGCGACGTCCAGGTCCCCGTCGACCGGATGCAGGACCCTCTCGCGCGGACGCTGCATCCGAAGCTCTCGCGAGATCCGGAGCGCACGCCGATGCCCTGGCAGCCGGGCCCGGGCGCCGGGTTCACGCGAGCAACCCCGTGGCTGCCGCTGGGGCCGGATGCAGACGTGCGGAACGTCGCTGCGCAACGCAGCGACCGCGGCTCGCTGCTCTGGCTCTACCGCGACCTGATCGCCCTGCGGCGCCGGACTCCCGCGCTGGAGCGCGGCGACTGGCGCGCCCTCGAGGGGGCCCCGGACGTGCTGGCCTACGAACGCCGCACCCCGGGCAGCCGGGTGCGCGTGGCCCTGAACCTGGCCGACGAGGCTCGCTCCCTCGACCTGGGCCGAGCGCCGGTGCGGGAGAGCTTTCGGACGGAGCCCAGCGCCCGGGAGAGCGAGCGCCAGGCGAGCCGGACCCGACCCGCCGCGGGCGGGCGGATCGAGCTGGCCCCCGCCGAGGGAATCGTCCTGATCCTCGATTGATACACTCCCGCGGGGACGGGAGCCGGGGGCCACGGAAGGAGTCGACGGATGCGTATAGGGATGATGATCGGAGAGGGTTCCGGGAGCTCGCCGGGGCTCGACGGCCTCGTCGAGCGGGCGCGCGATCTCGAGGCGCGCGGCTTCGCGACCGCATGGATGGCCCATATCTTCGGACTGGACGCCATCGGCGCCCTCGCGATCGTCGGCCGCGAGACGGAGCGGATCGAGCTGGGCACGGCGGTGGTTCCGACCTATCCCCGGCACCCCCTCATCATGGCGCAGCAGGCGCTGACGACCCAGGCGGCGTCCGGGGGTCGCTTCGTGCTGGGAATCGGCCTCTCGCACCGGGTCGTGATCGAGAACCTGCTCGGCCTCTCCTACGAACGCCGAGCCAAGCACATGCGCGAGTATCTCTCGGTGCTGGGCCCGTTGCTCGAGGGCAAGAACGTGAGCTACCAGGGCGACGAGTACCGGGTGCAGGCGGGTCTGCAGGTGCCCGGAGCGACCCCGGTCCCGATCCTGGTCGCCGCGCTCGGGCCGGCCATGCTGAAGATCGCCGGGGAGCAGGCCCGGGGAACGCTGCTCTGGATGACCGGCCCCCGGACGATCGAGAGCCACACCGCGCCGCGCCTCCGCGCCGCCGCCGGCGCAGTGGGACGACCCGAGCCCCGGATCGTCTGCGGCCTGCCGATCGCGCTCACGAACGATCCCGAACGCGCCCGCACGGTTGCGGGCGACGCATTCCAGATCTACGGCTCGCTGCCCTCGTACCGCGCCATGCTCGATCGGGAAGGGGCGGCGGGTCCCGCCGACCTCGCACTCGTGGGCGACGAGAAGACGCTTCGCCAGGAGCTCCGGCGCCTCGAGGACGCGGGCGCCACGGACTTCTGCGCGGCACCCTTCCCGGCCGACGAGGGTGCCGCCGAACGCACCCTCGAGTTCCTCTCCAGTCTGGCCTGAAGGAGAAGACGTGACGAGCGAGAGCGCAGTCCTCTACGAGGTCAAGGATCACATCGCGACGCTGACCCTGAACCGGCCCGACAACCGCAACAGCATGACGAACGACGTGCTCGAGGGGCTCGCGCGAGGCGTCGAGCCGGTGCGCTCCGACCCCGAGGTGCGCTGCCTGATCCTGACCGGTCGCGGCCGCAGCTTCTGCGCGGGGGCGGACTTCAAGAGCCAGGTTCAGCGCGATACCGGGGCGCGGCCGCTGCTCCCCAACGAGCGATCCTTCGCCATGTACCAGCCCTTCCTCTCGGTGCTCGACATCGAGGTTCCCGTCGTCGGGGCACTGAACGGCCACGCGATCGGCGGCGGCCTGGGGCTGGCGCTGGTCTGCGACATCCGCGTCGCCAACGCCGAGGCCAAGTACGGCGCCAACTTCGTGCGCCTCGGGCTGCACCCCGGAATGGCGACGACCTACCTGCTGCCACGCTTCGTGGGTCTGCCGCGTGCGGCGGAGCTGCTGCTCACGGGCCGCATCATCACGGGCTCCGAGGCCGCGGACCTGGGGCTCGTCAACCACGCGGTGGCTCCGGACCAGGTGCTGCCCCGAGCCCGCGAGATCGCGGAGGAGATCGCGGGCTGCGCGCCCATCGCGGTTCGCTGGACCAAGCGCTCCCTCTATCGGCAGGCCCAGTTCGACCCGCGGCCCGCCGCCTTCGACGAAGCCGCCCTGCAGTCGCGCACCGTGGAGACGCGTGACCACCGCGAGGGCGTCAAGGCGCTGCTCGACAAGCGAGCACCCCGCTTCGAGGGTCGCTAGGGCCCGATGACGGAGACTCCCGAGGCGAGCCGCGTCCCGATCCCATCAAGTTCGGGTTCGGGACGGGACCCCAAGCCCGGACGGCGCGCCTCGGCGGTGCCGGAAGGACGAGGTGCGCGTATCGCGCGCCTCGGGGGCATGCTCGCGGGCATCGCCGGCGAGACGGCGATCGAGTCGCTCCGCCGGCTCACGGGCAGCGGCGAGGCGGGCAGTCTGCTGCTGACCCGCGCGAACGCGGAGCGGCTGACCGAGACGCTCTCGCACCTGCGCGGCGCCGCGATGAAGCTCGGCCAGATGATCTCGCTTCAGGGGGCGGACCTGCTGCCCGAGGAGTTCACGCAGATCCTCGCGGGCCTGCGCAGCCAAGCGCACTTCATGCCCGAGGAGCAGGTGCGCCGCGTGATGCGCCGCGAGCTGGGACCCGAGTGGGAGTCCCGCTTCTCCGAGTTCGACAGCGATCCCCTCGCCGCGGCCTCGATCGGCCAGGTGCATGCGGCGCGGCTTCCGGATGGAACCGAGATCGCCCTCAAGATCCAGTACCCGGGCGTCGACCGGAGCATCGACAGCGACGTCGACAACCTGTCGACGCTGCTGCGGCTGGCGCGTCTGCTTCCCGCGGAGCTGGATCTCGATCCCCTGATCGCCGAGGTCAAGCGGGACCTGCACCGCGAGTCCGACTACCGCCGCGAGGCCGACGCGACCGAACGCTACGCCGCACTCGTCGCCGACGACCCCTCCGTCTTCGTGCCGCGCGTCCACCGCGAGGTCTCGACCCGGCGCGTGCTCGCGACCGACCGGGTCTTCGCGCTGCCGATCGAGGACCTGCGCTCCCCCGAGCACCCCCAGGAGCTGCGCAACCGGATCGGGGAGCGCCTGCTGCGGCTGGTCCTGCGCGAGCTCTTCGAGTTCCGCTTCATGCAGACCGACCCGAACTTCGCCAACTACCTCTTCGACGCGCGGAGCGAGCGCGTGGCGCTGCTCGACTTTGGCGCGGCGCGGTCCTTCTCGAAGCGCTTCACCGGTCTCTACCGCCGCATGCTGCTGGCCGCGACCCGGCACGACCGGGCGACGCTCCTGGAGGTCGGCCAGACGCTCGGGTTCCTGACGGGTCGCGAGGATGCGGGCGCGCGCGAGATGTTCCTCGCGCTGCTCGAGCTCTTGAGCGAGCCCCTCCGGGCGCAGGGACCCTACGACTTTCCCCACTCCGACCTGGCCCGACGCGCCCGGGAGGCGAGCCTGGAGGCGCTGAACCACCATCGCCTTCCCACCCCCCCCTCCGAGACCCTCTTCCTGCATCGAAAGCTGGTCGGCAGCTTCCTGCTCGCCGGCCACATCGGCGCAGTGGTCGAGTCGGGCCGGCTCTTCGAGGAGGTCGTGGCGTAGGCGTCCGAGACCCGGCCTTCAGCGGCCCCGGAACTCGGGCTTCTCCTTCTTGAGGAAGGCGGCCGTGGCGCGCGCGAAGTCCTCGGTGCGGGCGGTGCGCATCATCGCCTCGGCCTCCAGGTCCAGGAGCTCCTGCAGCCCGAGACCCGACTCGGCCAGGTTCAGGTTCCGCTTCATATAGCGGTAGGCGACCGGTGGGCCCTCGGCGAGGCGCTGGGCCAGCTCGCGGACCTGCTTGCGGAACTCCGCCTGCGGGTAGACGCGATGGACCATGCCCAGCTCGAGCGCGCGGTCCGCGTGAACGCGCTCGCCGAGCAGGTAGAGCTCGCGCGCCTTTGCCGTTCCCAGGATCCGCGTCCACAGGTACGAGCCCCCGAAATCCCCGCTGAAGCCGATCCGCTGGAACGCCGTCGTGAGCACCGCCGAGTCGGACATGACGCGCAGGTCGCAGGCGGCGCACATGGAGAGCGACGCACCCGCGGCGGCGCCGTTGATGGCCGCCAGGGTGGGCTTTGCCATCGTGTGCAGGAGCAGCGAGGTCCGCTGGAAGCGCTGCAGGCGCGCGATCGAGGCCTCGAGGGTCTCGGGCTCGTGCGGCTGAGCGGGCTCGCCGGCCTCGCCTCGGGGGGCGCGCGCCGCGACACCGCCCAGGTCCGCTCCCGCGGAGAAGGCGCGATCGCCCGCCCCGGTCAGCACCACGCAGCGCACCCCGGCATCGTGCTCCAGCTCGCCGAGACGCTCGGCCAGCGCGACCATCAGCTCGTTCGTGAGCGAGTTCATGCGCTCGGGCCGGTTCAGGATCACCGTCCCCACTCCCGCCTCTCGCTCGACCCGGACCTGCTCGGACATCCTCGAACTCCTCCCTCGAATCGCTGCGCGTCATGGTACCCCCTGCCGGCGCGCTAGGATGGGACCCCAAGAGAGGAGGCTCGAGCATGCGGCACCCCCAGGCCTTCCGACCCGAGGAGCACGCGGTCTTCCGTCCCGAGAAGATGGGCAAGACCACCCTCTTCGAGTCGGAGCGCATCCTCGTGGGCACGAACGCCTTCGAGCCCGGCCAGGAGCACGCGCTCCACGCCCACGCCGGCATGGACAAGGTCTACCAGGTGCTCTCCGGGAGCGGGCTCTTCCTGCTCGAGGACGGCGAGATCCCGCTGCAGCCGGGCGCCATGCTGATCGCTCCCAAAGGCGTCCGCCACGGGATCCGCAACACCGGCACGGAGCGCCTGGTCGTGCTCACCATCCTCGCGCCCGGGCCCGGCGGCGCCTGACCCCGCGCCTCCGCATCGCGAACCTTCAGGAGCGGGGAGACCTCAGGACCGCGCCTGCTCGCTCGCGCGCCGCAGGTCACCGAAGCCCTCGTGGCTCTCGCCCGGCCGGACGACCTCGAGCGGATCGCGCAGGTCGTCCACGTAGCCGAGCGCATAGGCGCCGCGCGCGTAGCCGAGCAGGCGCAGCAGTGGAACGGGTAGCTCGCGCGCGACCTCGCGGGGGACCGTGAGGTACTGGTTCTCCTCCTGTCGCAGCCAGGAGCGGGCGTAGGTAATGTTGATCCCGTAGCGCGTCTCGTGCGAGGCGTTGGCGCCGCCGCCATGGTAGACCGAGCCCGTGTAGAAGAGCGCGGACCCGGCCTCCATCTCGGCGGGCTCCGTGTCCTCGAGCTCGAAGCGCAGCCGATCCTCCAGGCGGTGGCTCCCGGGGATCACCCGGGTGGCCCCGTTGCGCTCCGTGAAGTCGCTCGCGGCCCAGATGGTGTTGCACTGCACCTCGTACCCCTTGGGGAAGGGAAAGAAGTCGAAGGCCCACTGGTCGCGGTGGATGGCCTGCGCGCTCTCGCCCGGACCGATCGCGATCACCTGGGTCAGGTGCAGGTGAAAGCCCGTGGCCTGCGCAAGCAGCGCCCGGGTGGTCGCAAGGGCGAGCGGATGTGCGACGAGCTCGCGGGCCGCCGCCGAGCGCGCCACCAGGCCCCCGCTGCGCCGCGTCCGCTGGCCGCTGAAGCCGTCCGAGCCCGGGGGCGTCGCGTCGAGGTAGGGCTGCATCTCCTCGAGGACCCGCTGCAGCGCCTGCGGGTCGACGAGGCGATCGACGACCACGCAGCCATCGCGATCCAGCACATCGCGGACC
>JBHHYV010000008.1:0-53262 GCA_046757685.1 Myxococcota bacterium | reverse complement strand
GCAGTGCGAGCGAACCTGGCCCCCACGCTGCGCGAGCCCGGTCTGATCGAGGTGGAGCGCCCAGAGCCCGTCGAGCTCCGCGGCACGCACCAGGATCGCGTCGAGCGTGACGACGCCCGTACTGCCCACGCCGACCAGGCCGATCTCGAACCGTTCTCCGTCCCAGCTGCAAGGAGGCGGGGCCGGAAGGTCGCGCAGGAGCGCCTCGTCGGGAGCGACCGGCTTCGGCACCCCTGCAAGGGCCACGAAGGCCGGGCAGTCGCCCTCCAGGCAGGTCCGGTCGTCGCTGCAGGAGGCGTCGTGGACCCGCGTCTTGCGGCCGAGGGGCGTCGCCACGGGGAAGAGCGAGGCACAGCGGCTGCGTCTCCCGCAGTCGCCGCAGCCCTCGCAGACGTCTCGATGGATCGCGATGCGCTCGAGCGGCTCCGCGCGCAGTCCGCGCCGCTCCTGCTTCTGCTTCTGGTTGGCGCAGAGCGCGTCGTAGAGCAGCACCGTGACGCCGGGCTCGCGGGCGAGGCGGCACATGGCGTCGTCGTAGAGGCTCCGGTCGATACACTCGACATCGGCTCGCTCCGCCGCGAGCGCTCGCAGGTCCGGATCGTCGGTCACGGCGACGACGCGGCGGACCCCGTCCGCGAGCAGGTCCCTCACGAGCCCTGCCACCGGCCGCGCGCCGACCGCGCTCTGGCCGCCCGTCATGGCCACCGAGCCGTTGTGCAGGAGCTTGTAGGTGATCGACACCCCCGCGGCGACCGCCGCGCGCAGCGCCTGGCGACCGCTGTGGAAGTAGGTGCCGTCGCCCAGGTTCTGGAAGAGATGGGGCGTATCGACGAAGGGGGCGAGCCCGATCCAGTGCGCTCCCTCCGAGCCCATCGCGCCGACGTAGCGCACCCCGCGGTCCATCCAGAGCGCCATCGTGTGGCAGCCGATCCCGCCTCCCGCGACCGCACCCTCGGGCAGGCGGGTCGAGGTGGAGTGAGGGCAGCCGCTGCAGAACTGCGGCAGGCGCCGCAGACCGGGCACCGGGTCGAGGCGGGTGGCTCCGCGCAGCTTCTCCGCGATGTCCGCGAGCTGCGGCCGCCCGAGCAGCGTGGCGAGGTAGGGTCCCAGCAGCGTCGAGATCGTAGAGGCGTCGAGGTCCCAGTGGCGGGCGATCCACGGTTCGCCGCCGGGCCCCCGTTGACCCAGGACGCGGGGAGGGTCGATCGCGTTGCAGAGCAGCGTCCGGATGGCGTCCTCTGCCGCTCCCGGTCGGTCGTCGAGCACCACGATCTCCTCGAGCCCCGAGGCGAACTCCAGGAGCCGCCGCTCGTCGAGTGGATGGAGCAGGCGCAGGTGATAGAGGCGCAGGCCGCACGCCTCGCGCGCCCGCGCGTCCAGCCCCAGCGTCTCGAAGGCGCTCGAGAGCTCTCGAGCCAGGCGGCCGACTGCCACCACGCCGATGCGGTCCCTCGGTCGAGATTCGAGGATGCGGTCGAGACCGTTGACGTAGGCATAGCGGCGCGCGACCTCGAGCCGCGCCAGCAGCAGCCGGGTCTCGATGTGCTGCACCTGCGGTGGCAGCAGGCGCGCGTCGACCCGGTGCTCGAAGGGCTCTCCCTCGTACTCGAGCTTCGGGAGGACCGGCAGCGGTCGCGACCGGGGAAGCTCGACGATGGCGCCTCCGTCGGCGACATCCGCCACGATCTTCAACCCCACCCAGAGCCCGCTCGAGCGCGAGAGCGCAAAGCCGTGGAGTCCGAGCTCCAGCACCTCGGCGGGATCCGCCGGGGCGAGCACCGGAATGTGTGCGTGGCGGAAGGCGAGGTCGCTGCGGCTCGGAAGCGACGAGCTCTTGCACGCCGGGTCATCTCCCGCCACCGCCAGCACGCCGCCGTGGCGCGACGTGCCCGCGAAGTTCGAGTGGCGAAGGGCGTCGAGCGATCGGTCGACGCCCGGCGCCTTGCCGTACCAGAGGCCGATTGCGCCGTCGTAGCGCGAGTGACCGAAGAGCTCCATCAGCTGGGAGCCCGCGACCGCGGAGACCGCGAGCTCCTCGTTCAGGGCGGGCCGGAGCTGCAGATCGTGCTCGTCGCACAGCGCAGAGATCGCCTCGAAGGCGCGGTCGAGGCCCGCCAGGGGCGAGCCGGGATAGCCGGACACGATGCCTCCCACGCGCAGCCCCGCCGCACGGTCCCGGCGGATCTGCTCGAGGGGCAGCCGCACCAGGGCCTGCAGGCCCGTCAGGTGGACCCTCCCGCGCGGGCGCCGGTAGCGCTCCCAAAGCGGTGGCTCGGGGGTCATGCTCCGAACATCGGGTGCGAGGCTGCGAAGGCTGAGGCCGGGTCCGCCGCGTTGAAGTCGCGGAATGAAACGTGTTCCAATGCGATCTCTCGGCTCCCGAAGGAGGGGAATCCATGCCCGGGTCGGACCAGGTTCTGCGCGCGTCCTTTCGCCTCTCGTACGACTACACGCGCTCCGTGGGACCGGTCGTCGGTCACTTTCTGACGGGGCTGCTGCAGCGTCGGATCTGCGGGATCCGGATGACCGATGGACGCGTGCTCGTCCCTCCCACCGAGTACGATCCCCTCACGAGCGAGGCGCTCAGCGAGTTCGTGGACGTCGGCTCCTCGGGAGAGGTGACGAGCTGGGCCTGGGTCTCGACGCCGCGGCCCAGGGATCCCCTGGATCGGCCCTTCGCCTGGGCGATGGTGCGCCTCGATGGGGCGGACGTGCCGATGCTGCACGCCCTCGACGCGGGCGACCCCGAGCGCCTGCACCGCGGCGTTCGGGTGCGGGTTCGCTGGCGCGACGAGAGGGTGGGACATATTCGCGACATCGAGTGCTTCGAGCTGGAGGAGGCGTAGTGGAGCGAGCCGGGCTGCCCGACAAGATCGAGACGATCGTCACGCCGATCGACTTCGAGTATCGCTACACGGCGGGCGCTGCCGCGAGCGTCTTCCTGCGCGCGTTGCGGGAGGGACGGCTGGTCGGCCAGCGCTGCCCGGAGTGCCGGAAGGTCTACGTCCCACCGCGCGGAGCCTGTCCGCGCTGCGGAGTGCCGACGACGGGAGAGGTCGAGGTCGCCGATACGGGAACGCTCTACAGCTTCACCGTGGTTCACATCCCGATCCCCGGCTCCGAGCTCACGCCGCCCTTCGTGACGGGAATCGTCTGGCTCGACGGTGCGGATCAGACCTGCATGCACCTCGTCTCGGGCTGTGATCCGCACGCGGTTCGCATCGGCATGCGGGTCCGGGCCGTCTGGAAGCCTCGAGAGGAGTGGGAGTACTCCTTCGCGAACATCCGCTACTTCGAGCCTACTGGAGAGCCCGACGTGCCCTACGAGGCGCTGCAGGAGAGCTACCTTGCGTGAGGTCGCGGTCGTCTCGTTCGCGCAGTCCGCCGCGCGCCGCGAAGATCTGCGCAACGAGGTCGAGATCCTGATGCCGGTGATCCAGCAGGCGATCGACGCCTCGGGGATCCCGCGGCGCGAGATCGGATTCACCTGCTCGGGGTCGAACGACTACCTGGCGGGGCAGTCGTTCGCGTTCGTCTCGGCCGTCGACTCGCTCGGTGCCTGGCCGCCCATCTCGGAGTCCCACGTCGAGATGGACGCCGCCTGGGCGCTCTACGAGGCGTGGGTGAAGATCCAGTACGGAGGCTGCGACTCGGCCCTGGTCTTCGGCTTCGGAAAGTCCTCTCCGGGCGAGATCCGCGACGTGATGACGCTGCAGCTCGATCCCTACTACCTGGCTCCGCTCTGGCCCGACACCGTCAGCCTGGCGGCGCTACAGGCTCGGGAGCGTCTCGAATCGGGTCGGGCGAGCGAGCGGGACTTCGCAGAGGTCGTCGCTCGCTCGCGCCGCGATGCGCTCGAGAACCCGCACGCGCACGTCGCCTGCGACCGCACCTGCGAGGATCTCCTCGGCGAGCCCTACCTGGTCTCTCCGTTGCGCCGCTCCGACTGCTGCCCGGTCAGCGACGGCGCAGCGGCGGTGGTCCTGGCGGCGGGCGACCTGGCGCGCGACGTGTGCAAGCGCCCGGCTTGGATCCGGGGGATCGACCACCGCATCGAGCCCCACGCACTGGGCATCCGGGATCTGGCCGACTCGCCCTCGACCCGGCTGGCCGCCGAGCGCGCCGGTGTGCCGCAGGGCCCGGTCGACGTGGCGGAGCTGCACGCCCAGTTCTCGCCCCAGGAGGGGATCCTGCGCGAGGCCCTCGGGCTGGCGGACGACGTGCGGGTCAACCCGTCCGGGGGGGCGCTGGGCGCCCACGTGATCATGGCCGCGGGGCTGGTGCGGATCGGCGAGGCGGCGCGCCGCATTCACGACGGAAGCGCGGGTCGGGCTGTCGCCCACGCGACGTCGGGACCCTGCCTGCAGCAGAACCTGGTCGCGGTCCTCGAAGCGGAAGGGGAGGGGGTGTAGTGGCGGAGCGCTGCGCGGTGATCGGTATCGGCCAGACCCAGTACGCCTCGAAGCGCGGGGACCTGTCGATTGCGGGCGTGGTCCGCGAGGCGGCGGGTCGCGCGCTCACGGACGCGGGCCTGGGCTATGGCGACATCGATGCCGTCGTCCTGGGAAAGGCTCCGGACATGTTCGAGGGCGTGATGATGCCCGAGCTCTACCTGGCGGATGCCCTCGGGGCGCAGGGCAAGCCCATCCTGCGGGTCCACACCGCGGGAAGCGTCGGGGGCTCGACCGCCATCGTCGCGGCCGGCCTGGTGAAGGCCGGCATCCACGCGCGCGTGCTCACGCTCGGCTTCGAGAAGCAGTCGGAGTCGAACGCCATGTGGGCGCTCTCGGCCAAGCAGCCCTTCAGCGTGCACGCGAACGCGGGCGCGGGGGGCTACTTTGCCCCTCTGGTCCGGGGCTACATCGAGCGTTCCAAGGCTCCCTCCAACATCGGCATCCTGATCGCCTACAAGGACCGGCTGAACGCGCTCAAGAACCCTTACGCCCACCTGCAGATCCCCGATATTTCGCCCGAGCGGGTGGAGCAGTCTCCCATGCTCTGGGAGCCCATTCGCTACCTCGAGAGCTGCCCTTCTTCGGACGGCGCCTGTGCCATGGTGCTCGCGAGCGAGGACGCGGCCCGGCGCGCGCCCCACCCGGTGGCCTGGGTCTGCGGCACGGCCATGCGCTCCGAGCCCACGATGTTCGCCGGGCGCGACGAGGTGAACCCCCAGGCCGGTCGCGACTGCGCGCGCGATCTCTATGGGCAGGCGGGAATCCAGGATCCTCGGCGCGACTTCGACATGGCCGAGATCTACGTCCCCTTCAGCTGGTTCGAGGCGATGTGGCTGGAGAACCTGGGATTCGCGGAGACCCACGGCGGCGGCTGGCGCATGGTCGAGGAGGGCGCGACGATGCTCGACGGCGACCTGCCGGTCAACGCATCGGGCGGCGTCCTCTCCTCGAACGCCATCGGAGCTTCGGGAATGGTCCGCTTTGCGGAGGCTGCGCTGCAGGTTCGCGGCATGGCGGGCGAGCACCAGATCGACGGCGTGCGCCGCGCGCTCGGCCACGCGTACGGCGGTGGGTCGCAGTTCTTCTCGATGTGGGTGGTGAGCTCGGACAAGCCCTGAAGACCTCGGGTTGCGCGAACGTGAACGCAACAGCCGGGCCGTCTCGGGACTCTCGCACTGCTAGAATGTGCCGGTGCTCTCCGCCTGCCGTGTCCTCGACCTGGCCGACGAGCGGGGGCTCCTGTGCGGGCAGATCCTCGCCGACATGGGGGCCGACGTAATCGCGGTCGAGCCCCCGGGCGGTTGCTCGGCGCGGCGCATCGGTCCCTGGCTCGAGGGCGAGCGCGGTCTCGAGCGCAGCCTGTTCTGGTGGGCCTACGCTCGCAACAAGCGCAGCGTGGTCCTCGACGTCGAGTCGCGCGACGATCTCGAGATCCTGCGGCGGCTCGCTGCGGGGGCGGACTTCTGGATCGAGTCCGATGCCCCGGGTCGGCTCGCGACGCTCGGGCTCGGCTACTCCGACCTGGCGAAGCTGAATCCCGCCCTGATCTACGTCTCGATCACACCCTTCGGACAGGACGGTCCCAAGGCGGCCTGGGCGGCGAGCGACCTGACCCAGATGGCCGCGGGCGGACAGGCCTACCTGTCGGGGGAGGCCGAGCGACCGCCCGTGCGTATCCGGGTGCCGCAGGCGCATGCGCACGCGGCCGCGGATGCGGCAGTCGGCGCCCTGCTGGCCCACGCGGAGCGGCGCCACACGGGACGCGGGCAGCACGTCGATGTCTCGACCCAGCAGTCGGTCACGCTGGCCACGATGTACCGGAGCCTGGACCAGCCCGTGGGCCAGGTTCCGGCTCAACGGGTCTCGGGAGGAGTGCAGGCGGGCGAGGCCTTTGTGCGCACGCGCTACGAGCTGCGCGATGGCTTCGTCGTTCTCGGGGCGGCTTTCCTGCCGAGCACCGGTCACTTCATGGTGCGCCTGCTGCGCTGGGCCGGCGAGGAGGGATACGACGTCTCGCGTCTCTTGGAGGAGGACTGGAATACGTTCGGGCTGCGCCTGGTGACGGGCCAGCTCTTCGGCGACGCCTACGACGAGACCGACGCCCTGCTCACGTCGTTCTTTCGGACCCGGACGAAGAGGGAGGTGATGCGTGCGGCCGTCGAGCGCAAGCTCCTGCTCGCTCCGGTGCTCGAGCTCGACGAGATCATCGACAGCGAGCAGCTCGCGTCCCGGGACTTCGGCGTCGAGCATGCTGAACCCGCGACGGGTCATCGGGTGCGATTTCCGGGGCCCTTCGCGCGCTTCGAGGCGTCTCCTCTCCGCTACCGCCTGCCGCCGCCCCGCCTCGACGAGCACGGGGACGACATCCGCCGGGAGGCGCCGCGAAGACCGCCCGCCGTCGAGGCGCCCGCTCCCGAGCGGGCTCCACTCCAGGGAGTGCGGATCCTGGATCTCTTCTGGGTGCTGGCCGGGCCCGCGGGGACGCGGATGCTTGCGGACTATGGCGCCACGGTCGTGCGGGTCGAGTCCATGCGCCGGCTGGATACGCTGCGAGTGATTCCTCCCTACCAGTTCAGCCAGCCCCATCCCGAGGGCGCCATCGGCTTCCAGGCGGCCAACGCCAACAAGCTCGGTCTCACGCTCGACCTTGCCAGCCCCGAGGGACGCGAGGTGGCTCTCGACCTGGTGCGCTGGGCGGACGTCGTCACGGAGTCGTTCGCCCCGGGTGTGATGGAGTCCTATGGACTGGGATGGGAGACGCTGCGGGCCCTCAAGCCCGATCTGATCATGGTCTCGAGCTGTCTGATGGGACAGACCGGACCCTGGCGCGAGTTCACGGGGTTCGGGAATCTCGCGGCGAGCGTCACGGGCTTCCAGCAGCTGGCGAGCTGGCCCGGGCGCCCGCCCTCGGGCCCCTTCGGCGCCTACACGGACTTCGTGGCTGCGCGCTACAACGCACTCGCGATCCTCGGGGCTCTCGAGGTTCGAGCTCGCTCGGGCCGCGGCCAGCACATCGATCAGTCCCAGGCCGAGTCGGCGCTTCACTTCATTGCGCCGGCGTACCTGGACTGGACCGTCAACGGCCACGCGCAGGGGGCAGCGGGAAACCACGACGGCGAGCTCTTTCCCCACGGAATGTTCCCCGCCTCGGGCGAGGACCGCTGGGTCGCGATCGCAGTCGCGAGCGAGCGCCAGTGGCGGGCCCTGTGCCGCACCCTGGGTCGGCCCGACCTGATCGAGCGTCGCGCCGAGCGCGAAGGGGTGGACGAGGCGATCGCCGAGTGGACGCGGAAGCGCGAGGCGGAGGGGATCGAGGCGAGCCTGCAGGCCGCGGGCGTACCCTGTCATGTCGCGCTGGATACTCCAGGGCTGCACGCGGACCCTCAGCTCCAGCATCGCGGGCACTATCTCGAGATCGAGCACAGCATCTACCCGACGACGACGATCGAGGACTCGCGGCTGCGAATGTCGCGAGCTCGGCCGCGCCTTCCCCGGAGCGCGCTCCACTTTGGACGCGACAATCGCTACGTCCTCGAGACCCTCCTGGGCTACCCGCCCGAGCGCATCGGCGAGCTGGCCGAGAGGGGAGTGCTCTGGTAGAGCCGCTCGCGCTATGATGCCACCATAGGCTCGAGAGGAGAGACGATGACGCTCGAGGGTGGGTCCGGTCTGGTGCGGGGGCGGGTGGCGCTGGTCACCGGCGGAGCTTCGGGAATCGGTCGGGCATCCGCGAAGACGCTCGCGGCAGAGGGCGCGCGCGTGTGCGTGGTCGATATCGACGGCGAGGGCGCCGAGTCGGTCGCCAAGGAGATCTCCGCGCTCGGCGGCGAGGCCATCGCCTGCCGGGCCGATGTCACCGTGCCCGAGGACAACGCGGCCATGGTCGAGACGACGCGCGAGCGCTTCGGAGCACTCGAGATCGCGCACCTCAATGCCGGCATCGCGATCGGGTCGACGATCCTCGACGGAAACCTCGAGGCCTGGGACCGAGTCGTCGCGGTCAACCTGACCGGAGTCTTCCTCGGGATTCGCGCGGTCGCGCCCGCGCTGATCGAGGCCGGTGGCGGCGCGATCGTCGCGACGGCTTCGGTCGCAGGCCTTCGCGGAGGGGCCGGAATGCCCTCGTACTACGCGACCAAGCACGGCGTCGTCGGACTCGTGAAGGCGGCCGCGGCCGAGCTTGCCGACCGGGGGATCCGCGTGAACGCCGTGTGTCCGGGGGTCATCGACACGCCGATCCTGGGGCCCCTGCACGGGAACGCCGAGCTCGACACGTTCATGGGCCGCGCCCACCTGCTCGGTCGCGTGGGAAGGCCCGAGGAGGTCGCCTCCCTGGTCACCTTCCTGTGCAGCGACCGCGCGAGCTTCATCACCGGAGGAATCTACCCCGTCGATGGGGGCATGACGGCAAGCGTCGGCGGGGCTCGCAGCGACGACTCGGAGCTGGCCGAGCGGCTACAAGAGGCGCTTGGCGCGAGTCCTACCCGGTCTACCGGCTCCTAGAAGCGACCCTCCACCGGCTAGAAGCGCAGCTCGAGCCGGAACGATCCGGCCAGCTCGCGTTCGCGGGCGCCCAGGAGTGAGTCGAACTCGAGCGAGGCTTCCAGGTTCCCGCGCCGGATCACGCGCACTCGAGCGCCGGCGGCCAACCGATTGCGGTCGGTCCGCCGCCCGTTCAGCGTGAACGAGGTTCCCGGGGCGGCCACGAAGCCCGAGCGCAGCTCCCGATCGTCGGGCTGGAAGTCGTGCTGCAGGCCCACGTTCAGCTCGGGGAAGAGCGTCGTCTCTTCTCCCAGCTTTACGCGTTGCCCGACCCGCAGGCCAGACTCCGAGACCAGCGAGTGGGTCGTGCGGCCCAGCACCTTCAGGTTCGCGGCCCCCCCATCCTGCTCCGCAAAGCCCCCCTCGCTGATCCGCGCGTACTGGATCGACCCGTAGGGCTCGAGGTGAACCTCGCGCTTCACCAGCACACAGCCCAGCGCCAGACGTGCGCCGAGCGTGCGTCCGCGGTGCTTGCTCTCGGCCTGCAGGGAGGAGGCCCCGACCGGGGCGGGGGAGGGCGGAACGTCGACCTCGGGCTCGATGAAGAGGTCGTTCTGGCGCAGGTCCCGCAGACGCTGCTCCGCCGCCAGCGACTGCCGGCGCACGGTGGCAGTCGCCACGCGCGTCAGGTTGTCGAGGCTATCGCTGCTGATCGCTCGGTACGCCGACGCGATCGCCTGGCCGTCCGGCATTTCCTGCAGCGCGACGAGCATCTGGCGCAGGTCGCCGCTCACCGACGGCACCGTGATGTGGTCGATGTACTGGGCCACCCGTCCCTCGACCCGGTTGCTCGCTAGCGCCACGAAGGGCTTCACGTGCGCCACGGCGTTCACCGCCCTCTGTGTGATCTCGATACCGAAGCTTCGCAGCGGAAGTACGGGCGGCGATCCCGACCCGAAGGCTCCCAGGAGTCCGCAGGATCAGCCGGCCGTCGAGGCTCGTGTGCTGGCCCGTCGGCCCCGCAAGGAAGCGTAGCTGGCCGTCGTTGGTGAGCGTGCCTCCTCCCAGATCCACGTGGGGCCCCATCTGGAAGTCGCCTCCCATCCGGTTGTCGAGAGCGTTGGTGCCCGATCCGAGCTCGACGTCGCCGATCAGGGTGCCGCTGCTCCGAATGCCGTCGTCCCCGCCGGTGGCCGACACCGCCAGGCCGCTCAGCGCGAAGACCGTGCCCGAGCTGGTGAGGGTGTTGGCGCTGCCGTCCCGGAAGCGCACGCCTGCGCCCGTACCGGATCCGCCTTGTACGGTACCGCCCTGCACATCGACGGAGGTGGCACCCGCCACGCCGCTCTGGCCGAGGCTCTGGGTGATGATCCCGTCGGCATCCAGGCCGTTGATCGTGACGTCCCCGTCCACGCTCACGTCGACCTTCCCGTCGTCCACGCCGCCCACGCTCTGGGCGAAGATGCCGTGGGCGTCTGGACCCGCTGTGCCGACCGAGCCCGAGGCGGTCACGCTGACGGTGCCCCCGTCGCCGCCCACGCCCACCAGGCCGATGCCGTCTCCGCCGTCGCTCCCATTCCCACCGCCCGAGGCCGCGAGATGGATCCCCACCGCATCGGCAGAGCCGGCGCTGAAGAGCGTGAGTGCGGCAGCCGAGACGCCTCTTCGCCATCGAGCCTGGTTCGCGTTGCAGCTCGGTTGCGCCATCCTGCTCTCCCTGGGATCTGCGGGTACGGCTAGGCGCCCGATCCACTCGGCCGTGCTCGCGTCCATCGGGAGCAGTTACACTTGATCCTCTCACGGATCGGGAGCGGTGTCAGGGAAGCTGGGACTGGAGGGAACATCTCGGGTAGAGATGTCTCGCTCCCAGGGTCGAGATATCGCTCTCCAGATCGAGAGCGCGGGGCACAGCCGGGTCGGGTCAGGGCCGCTCGAGCCCTACGACCTTCAGGGCTCGATCCGTCGCCCACTCCCCGGCTCCGGGGTCTCCGGCCAGCCCTGGGCACCGATCAGCGGAACGAAGCAGACATCGTCGAGCTCCTCGCAGCGGAGCTCACCCTCGGGGAGGCGCACGGCGCGAACCAGCGTCTGCATCGTGGGGCTCCGTCCGACGGGGATCACCAGGCGGCCGCCGCAGCCGAGCTGCTCGCGGAGCGCAGCGGGGATCTCCGGAGCCCCACATGCGACGCTGATCGCGTCGAAGGGTGCGTGCTCCGGCCAGCCGAGCGTGCCGTCGCGGCAGCTCACGTGCACGTGGGCATAGCCCAGCCGCTTCAGGCGCTCTTTCGCCGAGCGCGCCAGGCGGGGAAGCCGCTCGGTCGTGTAGACCTCGCCCGCGATCTCTGCGAGCACCGCAGCGGCATAGCCCGAGCCCGAGCCGATCTCGAGGACACGGTCCGAGGCCGACAGGGTCAAGGCCTCGGTCATGAGGGCGACGATGAGGGGCTGGGAGACGGTCTGTCCCTCGCCGACCGGCAGCGGCCGATCTTCGTAGGCGACCGCGGCGAGGTGGGGCGGTACGAACTCGTGGCGCGGCACCCGCTGCAGGGCCTCGAGCACGCGCGGGCCGACCCGGCCGGAGCGGGCGATCCGGGCCACCATGCCGGCTCTCTCGACCTCGAAGCCGCTCCCCGTGCTCATGGCACCGCGCTCCCATCGCCCCTCGCGAGCCTCCCCGAGACGATCCTTAGGCAGACCTCCCGTCGGGGCAAGGCGCTGGGGGGAACTTCCGATACGCAGGCCATGTCCGTCCCTTCGGCCTTCCCTGAACGCCGGGCTGCACTCCTCGCCGCGCTCGCACTCGGGCTGGCGGGGTGCGCGGCGCTGCCCTGGCCCGAGGTCGCGATTCCGATCGGGCCCAGACCCGGGCCCGCGGGTCTCCTCGACCTGCGTGGAGTCGTGCATGTGCATACGCAGGGCTCGCACGACAGCCCGGGGACGATTGCGAGCCTGGTTCGGGGCGCGCGCTCGGCGGGGGTGCGCTGGGTCGCCCTGACCGAGCACACCCGGCCCGGCGGTCCGCCGGAGTCGGGGTCGCGCGACGGGGTCCTGCTGGTTCCGGGCTTCGAGTTCAAGGCCTGGGGTGGCTCGCTGCTGGCCCTGGGGGTCGATCGGCGTCCCGACCGCCGCCTCGGCCCCCGCGCCCTGGTTCGCGCGATTCATGCCTCGGGAGGTCTCGCCTTCGCCGGGCACTTCGAGCGCTCGAAGCTGGACGCGGCGGAGTACCGAGCGTCGGGCCTCGACGGGATCTCGATCGCCAACCTGCACGCGAGCGCGCTCGAGGTCCCGGGTCGGCTGATCGCAGGTCTGGTCTTCCTTCCCGGGCCCTTCGGCCTGCGCACGCTGATGCGGGTTCCGCGCGGGAACCTCGAGCACTGGGAGGCGCTGCCCGAAGCCGATGCGATCGTTGCCGGAGTCGACGCCCACGCCAAGTTTCGGCTGCTGGGTCCGCTCGGCGGAACTCTCGATGGCTACGATCGCATGTTCCGCCTGCTGACCACGCACGTGCTCGCACACGCCCCCACGCGCCGGGCCGTGCTCGAGGCCCTGCGCGCTGGGCGGAGCTACGTCGCGTTCGAGGGCCTGGGCCGCGTCGATCGCTTTCGCTTCGAGCGCCAGGGAGGAGCGTTCCGGGTCGAAGCTCCGCGAACGGCGAACCTGGTGCTGATCTGCGACGGGATCGAAGCGGCGCGCATCGAGGCGGCCGCTGCGCGCCTGCCGCTACCCGGACGCGTGCGGCGCTGTCGAGGCGAGGCCCGTCTGGGTCGAAGGCTCTGGATCGCGACCAGCTACCAGCGCGTTGCGCCGAACTAGAGGATCTCCTCCGCCAGGAGCTGCAGGACCTCCGGCTGCGCGGAGGCCACCAGCAGGGTGTCGATCTGGCGCGCCTTCCCCGCGGCCTTCCAGGCTTGGAGCCGGTCGACGATGCGTTCGCGCGGCCCCATCAGGAAGAGGTCGTCGACCAGCGCGTCGGGGACCGCGGCGAAGGCCTCGTTGCGCTTTCCGGCCAGGTAGAGATCCTGGATCTCGGCCGCGGCCTCGTCGTAGCCGAGGCGCCGGGCGTAGTCGTTGTAGAAGTTCTTGTCGCGCGCTCCCATGCCTCCGATGTAGAGCGAGAGGGCGGCCTTGGCAGGCATCCGGCACTTCTCGAGATCGTCCCCCATGACCACGGTGACCGTCGGGCACACCGCGAAGCTCTCCAGGTTCTTGCCGCCCCCCGCGCGGGCGAAGCCCTCGCGCAGCGGCTCCTCGATCACGTCGAAGCGCTCGGGGTTCATCCAGAGGGGGAGCACGCCGTCGGCGAGCTCGGCCGCAGTGGCGAGTCCCTTCGGGCTGATCGAGGCGGTGTAGATGGGAATGTCGGGATTGCCGTGGAGGATGCTCTTGAGGGGCTTCCCGAGACCCGTCGTGCCCTCGCCGCGGATCGGGATCTGGTAGTGGTAGCCCGCGTGCTCCAGGCGCTCCTCGCGCCGGAAGACCTTTCGACAGATCTCGATGTACTCGCGCGTGCGGGTGAGCGGCCGACCGTAGGGAACGCCGTGCCAGCCCTCCACGACCTGAGGCCCCGAGGCTCCGAGCCCCAGGATGAAGCGGCCGCCCGAGAGGTGGTCGAGGGACATCGCCGTCATCGCGGCGAGCGCCGGGGTGCGGGAGGGCATCTGCAGGATCGCGGTTCCGACGCGCAGCCGCGTCGTCCGGGCCAGGATCCAGGTCGCCGTCGTGACGGCATCGGCGCCCCACGCCTCGGCGGTCCAGGCACTGTCGTAGCCGAGGCTCTCGGCCTGGAGCAGCAGCTCGAGGTTGACCTGGGCGCGGGGGCCCATTCCAGCGGCCAGCAAACCGAGCTTCATCGCGATCTCCCCTGGGCTCCGTGGGTTGGGTGCGCAGTGTACCGCGTCTCCGACCGCAGGCGGAAGCAGCGGCGCGCGGGTCGGGCGCGCCTGACTCGGCCGAGCTTCCTGGATCGCACGCGACGCGAACGGCACCGAGCGCTTGCAGCCCTCGATGCGGCGCGCGTGCATGCGAGCTGCCTGCAGGCCCACGCGAGAGGGCGACACGCGAGGCCGGGCGGCGGTACTCCACTCGGGAGCGCTCCTCGAAAGCGCCCCCGGGACCCCGGTCGGTGGATGTGGGAAAGGATGTTCATGCTGAAGCACGCGCTCTGGACTCTGGCAGCTCTGGCGATCGGAGTACCGCTCCCGGCGGGGGCGCTCCCGGTCGCGATCGACCTGTCGATGGGGACCAACGGAAGCTTCGGCTTCAGTGACCTGCATGCCGCGACGGGGAGCGAGATCCTCGTCAACGGCAACAGCTACTTCGCCTCCGGTACGGCCTCCATGCTCACGGGAACGCTCTTCGCCGATCTGCAGGGGAATGTGTTCAGCGGGATCCACGGCGCCCTTCGCTACTCGGGTGCCCTGGGCTCGGGAAGCCTGACGGTCGTGGGTGGCTCGCTCGACTTCGGCGTGGCTCCGGACACGATGCTCGGGTCGCTCAAGACACTCGAGCTCGGCGAGTTCTTCTACCTCAACCACACCTTCGCCGGGACCGCGAACAGCTTCGACGGCCAGAACCTGCGCCTGTGGGGCAACAACTGGAATGCGATCACCGAGATCGCCGGCCCGACCAATCGCTTCGGAAGCGACCTCGGGGGCCGCGTGCGGCCCGTACCCGAGCCCACTGCGGCACTCGTGTTCGGTGTCGGCTCGCTGCTGGTCTCGGGAGCGCTCCGTCGGCGCAGCGGCTCTCCCTAGCGGCCCTTGAACTCGGGCACGCGCTTCTCGGCGAAGGCGCGGGGCCCCTCGCGAGCGTCTTCGGTCGCGAAGATCGGCTGTCCGATCTCGAGCTCGCGGGCGAGGGCCTCGTCCTCGGGCAGGTTCCCGAGCTCGCGCAGCGAGCGGGTGACCGCCTGCACCGCCAGCGGGCCGTTGCGTGCCACCGCCTCGGCGAGCTCCCGGGCCTTGGCCAGGGCCTGACCGTCGGGCACGACGTGTCCGATCAGCCCGATCTCCAGCGCCTCGGCCGCGGGGACCTGTCGGCCGGTGAGCAGGATCTCCGCGGCCCGCGTGTAGGGAATCTGGCGCCGCAGCCGCACGGTCGACCCTCCCAGAGGAAAGAGACCCCAGCGCACCTCGGCGACGCCAAAGCGCGCCGAGGCGCCGGCCACTCGCAGATCGGTGCCCTGGAGGATCTCGGTGCCGCCCGCAATCGCAAATCCCTCGACGGCCGCGACGATCGGCTTATGGGGCGGGTTGTGACGCAGGAGCGCCTGCCAGTGCAGGTCGGGAACCTCCTGGAAGCGCTTCTGGAGCTCGGGATCGATGCGATCGGAGTGCATGGCCTTCAGATCGGCTCCGGCACAGAAGGTGCCACCCGCCCCCGTCAGGATCGCGCAGCGCAGTGCCTCGTCGCGACGCAGCAGCTGCCACGCATCGAACATCCCGAGCAGCATCAAGGGGCTGAAGGCGTTTCGCGCCTCGGGCCGGTTGAGGGTCACGATCAGCAGGTGCCCGTCGCGCTCGATGGTGCAGTGCTCGGTGCTCTGGGGGTCGCGGGTCGGCGTCGTCATGACACTCCTTCGAACGGACGGGTCGAGAGGGCGGAGCCGGTCCATTGGAACACGTTTCACGCTTGCCGAGCAACCGCCGGACGTGTTCCCATTCGCGCGGACGCCGCGTTGGCCGGCGCAGCGAGGGGAGCCGCATGGGTGTGACGGGAGCGCTTCTGCGCAAGGCGGGGGATCCGGCGCTCGAGGTTCGCGATGATCTCGAGGTCATCGGACCGGGGCCCGGCGAGGTTCGGGTGCGGATCCGGGCGACCGGGGTCTGCCACTCCGACGTCTCGTTCCAGAATGGCACCATCCCGATCCCCACTCCGAGCGTGCTCGGGCACGAGGGAGCGGGCGAGGTGATTGCCGTCGGAGACGGCGTTCGCGGGGTGAGCGAGGGCGACCCCATCATCGTGGCCTGGATCCCTCCCTGCGGAAGCTGCTTCTACTGTCTCGCGGGGCAGCCCAACCTGTGCATGAGCGGGAACCCGAACCCGAATCCCCGGATTCGGCTCCACGGGGAGCCCGTCTACGGAAACGCCGGAACACCGACCTTCATCGAGGAGACGGTCATTCCCGCGGCCTCGGCCATTGCGATCGATCGGGACGTTCCCTTCGACGTGGCCTCCCTGATCGGCTGCGGCGTGACGACCGGTGCGGGCGCCGCGCTGAATACCGCGCGGGTGCAGCCGGGATCGACGGTGATCGTCTTCGGGGCGGGAGGCATCGGCCTCTCGGTGCTCCAGGGAGCGCGCGTGGCGGGGGCCGCGGTGATCGTCGCGGTCGACAAGCTCGACTCCAAGCTCGAGATCGCGCGACAGTTCGGAGCCACCCACACCGTGAAGCCCGACGAGGTCGGCGACGCACGGGCCACGCTTACGGGCGGGCTGGGCTTTGACTATGGCTTCGAGGCGATCGGCCTGTCCGCGACGATCCGGGCGGCGTGGGATGCCACGCGACGCGGTGGGACGGTCACGGTCGTCGGAGTCACGCGCCCCGATGACATGGTGGCCTTCAGCGGGTTCGAGCTCTTCTACTCCGAGAAGCGGCTGCTCGGCTGCGTCTACGGCTCCGCCGACGTCCGAACCGAGTTCGGGCGGCTGCTGCGACTCTGGCGCTCGGGCCAGCTGGAGCTCGAGCGCCTGATCACGGGCAAGACCGACATCCACCGGATCAACGACGCCTTCCGCTGGCTGATCGAGGGCGAGGCGATCCGCACAGTGATCGAGTTCTAGGCCTCCGTTCGACTCGACCGGCCGCTCAGCCCTCTTCGAGCTTCAGCGCCTGCCTGGGGCAGAGGCGCACCGCCTCCGCGACCTTCGTGCGGAGGTTCTCGGGAATCTCCTCGATCTGGAGATTCAGGTTGTCGTCGTCGTCGACCTGGAAGACCTCGGGGGCGACACCCATGCAGATCGCGTTGGCCTCGCACAGGTCGTAATCGACGAGGATCTTCAAGCCCATGGTACTCCCTCCCTCCGTCTCGGCGTCCGCCGCGTCCGATCCCGATGCTATCACGCGGCGCGCGGCGCACCTCGGGAGGGCGGGCTCGTCCCCGGAGGACCGCTCGCCCTGTCCCGAGCTCCCGATGCTGGTATGATCCCGAGTGGAACACGTTCTAGATCCCCGGCCCGCGGGCCGGGTCGGGAAGGCCGGACGACGAGTGGGGCTCAGCGGCCGAGGAGGGGACCCGAAATGTACATCGACTTCACTCCCGAGCAGCGCGAGTTCCAGCAGCACTGCCGAAAGTACTTCGAGCAGTTCATGACCGACGAGTTTCGAGCCGAGCTGGAGGGCAGCGAGGGGGGAGGACCGCTCTACTGGAAGGCGCTTCGGCAGATGGGCGCGGACGGAATGCTCGGGGTGGGCTGGCCGCGGGAGTACGGAGGTCAGGCCAAGACTCCGATCGAGCAGTACATCTTCGCGAACGAGGCCCAGCGCTCCGGGTTTCCCTTCCCCTTTCTCACCCTGAACACCGTCGGCCCCACGCTCATGGCGTATGGCAGCGAGGCCCAGAAGCGGGAGCTCCTGCCGCGGATCACCTCGGGGGAGATCAACATCGCGATCGGCTACTCGGAGCCGAACGCGGGGACGGACCTGGCGTCGTTGACCACGCGTGCGGTGCGCGATGGGGATGGCTGGCGGATCCAGGGTCAGAAGATGTGGACGAGCCTGGCGAACTACTGCCAGTACGTCTGGCTCGCCGCCCGCACGGACCCCGATGCTCCCAAGCACCGGGGCATCTCGATGTTCCTGGTACCCCTCGACGCCCCCGGCGTCACGATCCAGCCGATCATGACGATGGGCGGGGTGCGCACCAACGCGACCTTCTACGAGGACGTCCGCGTTCCGGCCGACGCCCTGGTGGGCGGGGAGAACAACGGCTGGGCGCTCATCACCGGGCAGCTCAACTACGAGCGCGTGGCGCTCTCGAGCTATGGGCCCGATTCGAAGCTCGTCTCGGACGTGGTCGAGTGGGCTCGAGCCGCCCGGCTCGCCGACGGAAGGCGTGTGATCGACCGGGAGTGGGTCCAGGAGAAGCTCGCCCAGGCCCGCGCCCAGACCGAGATCGTGCGCCTCATGAACTGGAGGGTCGCCTGGAGCCTGCAGTACTCCACGCTCCATCCTGCGCATGCCTCGGCGATGAAGGTCTACTCGAGCGAGATGTCGGTCCGTCTCTACCAGTCCCTGCTCGAGATCTTCGGGCCCGCCGGAACGCTCCGGCGGGGGTCGCCGGGGGCGGTGCTCGAGGGGCGGGTGGAGCGCGCCTACCGCACGGCGCTCGTGATGACGTTCGGAGGCGGAACGAACGAGGTCCAGCGAGACATCATCGCGATGGCCGGCCTGGGCCTGCCGCACTACAAGAGCTGACCGCGCGGGCGCGCAGCGAATCGGGAGGAGGATCCAGTGGACTTCGAGTACAGCGAGGACCAGCGGGCGCTCCGGGACCTGGCCCGGCAGATTCTCGACGACCGCGTGACGAACGAGCGACTGAAGAGGCTGGACTCGGATCCCGACGCCTTCGACCGCGAGACCTGGCTCGAGCTGGCCAAGGTCCACCTGCTGGGCGCGAGCCTGCCCGAGAGCTGTGGCGGGAGCGGGCTCGGCTTTACCGAGCTCTGCCTGCTGCTCCAGGAGGTGGGTCGAGCCGTCCTGCCGGCGCCCGT
Organism: Myxococcota bacterium; assembly: GCA_046757685.1. Lineage (GTDB taxonomy): Bacteria > Myxococcota_A > UBA9160 > SZUA-336 > SZUA-336 > JBHHYV01. The sequence continues at coordinate 34,615 of JBHHYV010000008.1, read as the reverse complement.
GCTGCCGACCCTCGTGCTCGGTGCCCTGCCGATCGCCCGCTTTGGAAGCGATGCGCAGCAGCGCGCCTGGCTTCCGGGAGTGGCGACGGGCGATTCGGTCCTGACCGGAGCGCTGGTCGAGCCCCTGGGCGCGGACCCGAGCCGGCCCAGGCTCGTGGCCCAGCGAGGAGCCGATGGGTCGGGCTGGCGTCTCTCGGGCGAGAAGACCTGCGTCCCCGTCGTGCACCTGGCAGAGCGGGTCGTGGTCTCGGCCCGGACGGGCGCCCGCTCGGCGGGGCTCTTCCTGGTCGATCCCGGGAGCGCCGGGCTGACATCGGCTCGCCAGCAGACGACGAACGGCGAGCCGCAGTTCCAGCTCTCGCTCGAGGGGGTGCGGGGAGAGGCGCTGGGAGATCCGGAGGCGGGCTTCGCCGCCCTCGAGGCGTGGCTGGACCGAGTGCGCGCGGCCTACGCGTCGGTCCAGCTCGGGTGTACCGAACGCATGCTCGAGCAGACCGCCGAGTACGGGCGCGAGCGTCGCCAGTTCGATCGTCCGATCGGGAGCTTCCAGGCGTTCCACCAGCGCGCGGCCGATGCCTACTGCTCCGTCGAGGCGCTGCGGCTCGCGACCTGGGAGGCGGTCTTCCGCCTGGACGACGAGCGCGACGCCCGCGAGTCGGTCCAGGTCGCCAGCTACTTTGCGGGTCGCCCGGCCGCGATGGTCGCCTTCGCGTGCAGCCACCTGCACGGCGGGATCGGCAGTGACACGGACTATCCGCTCCACCGCTACTTCCTGTGGATCAAGCAGAACGAGCTGCAGCTCGGCTCCGGCTCGGACGCGCTGCGTTCCCTGGGCCGCGACCTGGCGGAGAACGCCGAGTCCGTGTGAGCGCGGCGCGAGGTGGTCGGGCGCTCTCCCGGGACCGGGCCGCGCGGATCGTGGACTCGGCGATCGAGCTGGCCCAGACGGGAGGCTTCGAGAACGTCCGGCTACGCGAGGTGGCGGCCCGTGCGGGCGTGGCCCTGGGGACGCTCTACCGTCACTTCCACAGCAAGGAGGATCTGCTCGTCGCCGCGCTCGAACGCGAGATCGATGGTCTCGAGCGGCGCCTCGACCGTGAGCCGCCCGTGGGAGACACCCCGCTCGAGCGAGTGCATGCGCTCTTCGAGGTCGTGACGCGGGAGCTCTGCCGGCGTCCGAAGTTCGCTCGCGCGGTGCTGCGCGCGGCCGCGTCGGGGGACCATGCCCTCGCCCAGACGGTCGCCTCGTTCCACGACCGCGTGGTTGCGGCGATCCTCGATGCGCTGCGGGGCCGCGGGCGCGCAGGGCTGGAGCGGTGCGCGCGCAGCGAGCGCGACCGGCAGGTGGCTGTCCTGCTCCAGCACGTCTGGTTCTCGAGCCTGGTCGGATGGTCGGGAGGGCTGCGCGAGGAGAGCTCCGTCGTGGACAGCGTCTGTGAGGCGGCCGCGCTCGTCCTCCGGGACGAAGCCTGACGGCTCTCGGCCGGAGGAATCGCCGTCAGCGTCTGCCCCGCCGCGATCGGGTCCGGGTGCGTGTCGCATTCTCGGACGCGTCGAGGGTCCGAAGCACCCGCCCTCCGATCGACACCAGGTAGAGGATGCCGACCGGGACGTACTGGCCGATTCCGCTCAGGTAGGCGTTGAGGGTCATCTTGTAGAGCGCGGCCGCGGCGGGGTGGGGCGCCGGGACCTTCGCGCCGGGGTAGACGGAGTAGTACGAGCGGAGGCTCGCCACCAGGCCCAGCGCGTTCACGCCGGTGATGGCCGCTGCACCGCCGAGGGCGAATAGCGCGCGTGCGCGCGGCCGCAGTCCCGGCGTGGCGAGGACCAGTGCCAGCCAGATCATCACGTTCGACGAGAAGAGCCCCCCCTGAATCTTGAACCCGATCTCCTGGTCCCAGAGCTTGGCCACGAGGTCTCCGTCGACGACGCGGATGTACTCCGTGACGGGCGGGAACTCACTGGCCCGGGTGATCGCATGGGCCAGCCAGGCCTCGGCGCCCAGGATCGCGTCGGCCAGACCGAGGCCCTGGTCGAGCGCGATCAGCACCGCGTAGCTGACGGCGAAGAGGCCGAGGAAGCGGAGCGCGTTACTCGGGGGTCGCGGCAAAGCGCTGCAGCCAGAATAGGAAGAGGGCCAGCGACGCCGCGATCAGGAGGGCGGGCCAGACGTAGAGGTGAGCCAGCGAGAAGATCTCTGCCGAGCCTCCCTGCGCCTTCAGCAGGGTCACCACGCGGACGACGTTCAGGACGGTGACGACCCCGATCGCCGAGGCCATTCCGGCGATACGGGCGCTCAGCGACGCGGGCGCCGCCACGAAGGCGGGCAGCAGGATCGCGAAGACCTCGACGCCGTTGCAGCCCTGTCCGATCAGCACGCTCGACCCGCCGCTCCACAGCACCGCGCCCGCACTGCGGGCACCGGGCTCGAAGAGGTGCAGGAAGGCCGCGGAGAGGCTCGCGATGACCCCGTTCAGAGGCAGGCTCACCGACTTCATGAAGGTGTCGGTCGAAACCGCGGCACTCAGGACCGCCAGCAGCACCAGGTAGCGGAGCGCGAAGCTTCGGAAGGGACGAAAGCCGGCAGCCAAGCTCGATCTCCTTGCGGCGTTCCCGGGGGCGCCTCGCGGGGCGGGGCGCTCGAGGCTCGCAGTCTCCCTAGGAGATCCGATGTCGGGCCGGGCGTCAAGCGAGTCGCGCCCACACGGGGCGCGGCCCTCAGAGCTCCCGCAGCTCCTTGACGAGATCGCCCACCGCCCGCTTGGCGTCGCCGAAGAACATCATCGTGTTGTCCGCCGTGTAGAGGGGGTTGGCGATTCCCGCGAAGCCGGGATTCAGGCTGCGCTTGATCACGATCACGGTCTTGCAGCGGTCGACGTCGATGATGGGCATCCCGTAGATCGGGGACGAGGGATCCTCGCGCGCAGCGGGGTTGGTGACGTCATTGGCCCCGATCACGAGCGCGACGTCGGTGTTGGGAAGCTGCGGGTTGATCTCCTCCATCTCGACGAGCTGCTCGTAGGGAACGTCGGCCTCGGCGAGCAGCACGTTCATGTGACCCGGCATGCGCCCCGCGACCGGGTGGATGGCGTACTTGACATCGATGCCGCGCTCGCCGAGCAGGCTCGCGAGCTCCTTGACCGTGTGCTGGGCCTGGGCGACGGCGAGGCCGTAGCCCGGGACGATGACCACGGAGCGCGCTGCGTCGAGGATCGCCGCGCTGTCCTCCGCCGACCCGCTCTTCACGGACCCACCCACCTCTGCGCCCGTCCCGCTCTCGTCGGCCTGGCCGAAGGCGCTGAAGACCACGTTGAAGAGCGACCGGTTCATGGCGCGGCACATGATCTGGGTCAGGATGATCCCGGAGGCGCCCACGAGGGAGCCCGAGATGATCAGCACCTGGTTGCGGAACACGAAGCCCGTCGCACATGCCGCGAGACCCGAGTAGGCGTTGAGGAGCGAGATCACGACGGGCATGTCGGCTCCCCCGATGGGGATCACGAGCAACACCCCGAGCAGGCTCGCGAGGGCGGCCAGCACCCAGAACGCGGCAAGCTGGCTCGGCTCGACGACCGCGAACACCGAGAGGCCGAGGAGCGTCAGCCCGAGCACGATATTGAAGGGCTGCTGCAGCGGAAATACGATCGGTGAGCCCCGCATCAGGCCCTGGAGCTTTGCGAACGCCACTCCGCTGCCCGTCAGCGTCACGGCACCGATCAACACGCCCAGCACGATCGGGATCGCGATCGAGACCTGCGGAGCGCTGCCCGCGCCCACGCTGCGCAGCAGCTCGGCCGCCGCGACGAGCGACGAGGCGCCTCCACCCAGACCGTTGAAGAGCGCCACCATCTGCGGCATGGCGGTCATCTTGACGGTGTATGCCGCATAGATCCCGACCGCGGCGCCAGCGGCCATCGAGGCCGCGATCACTCCGTAGCTCACCACCGCCCGGTCGACCAGGGTGGCGACGATGGCGACGAGCATTCCGACGGCCGCGATCGCGTTCCCACCCGAGGCCGTCTTCGGGGAGCTCAGTCGCCGGATGCCCTCGATGAAGAGGACGGCCGCCACCAGGTAGGCGAGCAGGATGGCGGTCGTACTCATCGGCTTCGCCGATCGTCGCGGCTGCGGAACATGCGCAGCATGCGGTCGGTGACCAGGAAGCCTCCGACCACGTTGACGGTCGCCAGCGCCACCGCGACCGCCCCCAGCCACGCGGCGAGGCTCGACTCCCCGGAGCCCGCCGCGAGCAGCGCCCCGACGATGCTGATGCCCGAGATGGCGTTCGAGCCCGACATCAGCGGCGTATGCAAGGTGGGCGGGACCTTGGTGATCAGCTCGAAGCCCACGAACATCGCCAGCACGAACACCGTGATCGTGAGTACGAAGACCTGGTCCATCTAGACCTCCGCCGCCCGAGCCACCCCCTCGTGCACGATCTCACCGGCGTGCGTGACCAGGGGGCCCGAGACGTGTTCGTCCGAGCGGTCGAGCGCCAGCTCGCCGCTGCGCAGCAGGTAGAGCAGGTAGGACTCGACGTTGTGGGAGAACATCTGACTGGCGTGCACGGGAACGCGGCTCGCCAGGTCGTGCGCCCCCACGATCTGGACGCCCCCGCAATCGACCGTCTGGCCCGCGACGGAGAGCTCGCAGTTGCCTCCTCGCTCGGCGGCCAGGTCCACGATCACCGAGCCGGGTCGCATGGACTCGACCATCTCCCGGGTGATCAGGCGCGGCGCCTCGCGCCCCGGCACGAGCGCCGTCGAGATCACGCAGTCGGCGTCGGCACAGCGGCGGGCCAGCAGGGCCTGACTGCGGGCCCGTTCCTCCTCGGTCTGGGCCCGCGCGTAGCCGCCTTCGGTCTCGGCGTCCTCGGCGGGGGCCTCGTCCTCGACGAAGCGGGCACCCAGGCTCTCGACCTGCTCCTTGGCCGCGGCGCGAATGTCGAAGGCCTCGACGACCGCGCCGAGCCGGCGTGCGGTCGCGATGGCCTGCAGACCCGCCACGCCGGCCCCGATCACCAGGACCCTCGCCGGACGCAGGGTGCCGGCCGCCGTCATCAGGAGGGGCATGACCTTGCGCAGGCGCTCGGCCGCCAGGATCACGGCGCGGTAGCCGGCGAGAGTGCTCTGGGAGGAGAGGACGTCCATGGACTGCGCCAGGGTGGTACGGGGCATCAGGTCGAGCGCCAGGGCGGAGACCTTGCGCTCGGCGAGCGCCCGGACCCGGTCCGCGTGGAAGTAGGGGTCCAGCACGCAGACCAGGATCGAGCCCTCTCGGAGCTGTGCGATCTCCTCCAGGCTCGGCGGCTGGACCTTGACCACCAGGTCCGCTCCCGGGAGCAGGTCTCCGGGGTCCTCGACCAGCTCCGCTCCCGCCTTCTGGTAGCTGGCGTCGGAGCAGCCCGCCGCCTGGCCGGCGCCTCGCTCGACGCGGACCTCCAGGCCCTTCTCGACGAGGTGCGGCACGTTGCCCGGCACCAGTGCGACGCGAAGCTCGCCCTCGAGCCGCTCCGCGGGGACTCCGACGATCACGGATTCCTCCCACCCCTGGTCAAGCGCGGATCCGAGCCAGAGGCGCCGGGAGATCCGCAGGTCCTCTCGTCCACTCGGCGCCCCGAGAGTCGCGACAGGTATAGCGTCCCCGCCCTGCGAGGGCCCGTCCGGCCCGAGGCCCCGACGGTCGAGCCGACTCCGTCCGAGGGGCGGGGCGGCGGACCTCCGGGCGGCGGCCGGGGCGGCCCCGATCCTTCGGCCTCGGCGGCACCGGAGGCGGCTATCATGGGCGAGGCGCTCGCGGGCGGAGGGGCCAGGACCGCGACGAGCGAGCGGGGAGGGTCGAGACGATGGAGAGCAATGAGAGGGTCGTCCGGGAGTTCATCGCCGCGTGGTCGCGCCTCGATCCCGAGGAGCTCGCGGGCTACTTCTGCGACGACGGCATCTATCACAACATGCCCACCGGGCCGGTGCAGGGTCGCAAGCCGGTCGAGGAGATGATCCGCGCCTTCACGGCTTCGTGGACGAAGACCGACTGGGAGATCCGGCACCTCGTGGCGGAGGGAGACGTGGTGATCGTCGAGCGCGTCGACCGGACTCAGGCCGGGGAGAAGCAGGTAGACCTTCCCTGCACGGGCGTCTTCGAGCTGGAAGGCGGCAAGATCAAGGTCTGGCGCGATTACTTCGATCTCGGCACCTACGTGCGGGCCATGGGCTGAGGGCGCCTGCGTCGGAGACCGGGATTGGCCCGTGAGTGCGTCGCTCCCTTCCGATCCACTGTAGAGCGAAGAGGCAGAGGTTTGGAGACGCGCGCCCCGGTCGCAGGCACGGGGATCAGCCTGGCAGGGGTGTCGACTACGGGAGGGGCCTCGGTCCGGGGGGGCTGTCCCGACTCGAGTCGGTCGCGGCGCTCCGGACTTTCTGCGAGGCGGTCGGGCGGCTGAGCCGCGCGCGCCCGCAGTCTGCGAGGTAGGCCGCGAGGAAGGCCAGGAGGTGCCCGAGAGCGCGGAGGGCCACTCGCCAGCGCCGGGGATGCAGGAGGTAGCGCACGATCGTGGGGTGGACCGTCAGCTCGAAGAAGGCCACCCAGTCGTCCGCATCCATGGTGATCGTGTAGGGCCAGGAGAGGGGAGGGCGAACCGTCCCGCGGAGCACGATCCGATTCCCCTCGACAGCGACCTTCTCCGTTCCGCAATCGATGCCCATGCTTCGCCGTCCGAGCCCCCGCGACCAGAACTGCATGCTAGGGCTCTCCCCTTCGCACGCGTCGCGGGCGTCCGGTCGCGTGGGACCAGAGGGTCCGCGCGATCCGCCCCACCAGCTGCAGCCCGACCCGCTCTGCCAGGTAGCGCCGGATGCACGCCCGGCGCGCGAGCGCGATGAACCGGACGAGGTCGGAATCCTCCAGGCGCATGCGGTAGTCCCAGCGCACTGTGCGCTCCTCGATCCGGCCCGTCAGCCAGAGGCTCCCGTCCTCGCGCAGCTCGACCTGCGCCTCGCGGAAGTCGATGGGCAGCGTGATCCGCCCAAGTCCCCTGGACGCGAGCCGCACCGTCGGACCTCCTAGCCGCCGGGACCTGGGTGCGGAGGGTCCGCATCCTCTGCGAACCCGAGGTAGCCGCGGCCGCGCGCCTCCCGCACCATCTCGGGCTCGTCCCAGTGCGACTCGAGTCCGAGGTCGCCCGCGACGACGCGCGCGGCGTTCGTGCCGGGTCCGAAGGTCACCATGCCGCCGGGATGTACGCTGGCTCCCCCCAGATAGAGGCCCGCGACGGGGGTGCGATAGGCGGAGCAGTCGGGCGAAGGGCGGTTGTAGCCGAGCTGCAGGGAGAGGTACGCGCCGTGCTTTATCGATCCACGGTGCATCGTCGTCAGGTGCTGCTCGATGTCGAGTGGGCTCCAGTCGCTGCGAGCGCGCACGTTGCCCCGGGCGATGCACGGGGCGTGCTTCGCCCACAGGTCGAGCAGCCCGTTCCCGAACGCCGCCTTCCGGCTGCGGTCCTCCCAGCCCCCGGCATAGGGCGCCAAGCACTCGATGCGAAGCACATGGTGAGGGCCGTAGGGCACGTGGTCTGGGACGAGCAGGGGGTCGAAGAGCGACGGACACGTGCCCTGGGCGATCGGGTGATCGGGCAGCCCGCCCTCGCGAACCGCGCGGAAGTGCTCGAGCACATCGTCCTCGTCGCGCAGACCCATCACGACGGAGAGCGCCCGCGAGACGGCAGCGGGGCGGCCGGGGTAGCTCGGCGGCGCCCCCACGATTCCCCGCAGTGCCACGAAGAGGCTCACCTCCTCCCACTGCCAGGCTCGCGCGACCTCGAGGAGATCCGCCGGAATGCGGGCCTGATCCTGATCCCGGACGAGGTCGAGGAAGGTCTGCACGGGGTTCAAGGTGCTCACGACGGCTCGAGCGCGCAGCTCCGACCCATCCTCTGTGCCCACCCCTGCCACGCGACCCTCCGGGTCGAAGATCCAGCGCGCCGCCGCCGTCCCGGTCCGGACGGTGCCCCCGCCCTGCTCGAGCATGCGGCGGAGCGTCGAGGCCAGCTGGTGGGTACCGCCGCGCACGAGCGCCGCGTTCATGCCACGGCACACGTAGAGCGGCGTGAGGAAGCCGACTCCCCCCTCGTCTGGGTCGAGCCCGAAAGCGGAGGACAGGTAGAGCAACGCCCCGCGCAGCCTCGAGTCGTCGATTCCGTAGCTCGCGATGACCTCGCGCGGCGTCAGATCCGAGATCTCGCCGAGCCGTCTTCCGAGTGCGTCCGACTCCTCGAAGGCCGTCATCTGATCGATCGGAGAGAGCGGAGGCGCGTAGGTGGCCGGCACGAGGATCCGGTCGCACATGGCACGGAACTCGTCGAGGAGAACCTGGAAGCGTTCCACGTCGCTTGGCGCCAGCTCCCCCACAGACGCGAGGGTTCGCTCGGGATCGCGGTGGAGCAGGAGCGTCTGACCCTCGTCGAGCAGGAAGGCCACCTGCACGTCGGGCCGTAGGAAGGCGACCCCCTCGGCAGCCAGGCCCAGGTCGCGATAGGGGGGCAGCTCCTCGGCCAGCAGCAGGTACGTGGCGTGATACGTGAGCTTGAAGCCGGAGAGCTCCTCCGTGACCAGCCCTCCGCCCGTCTCGACGTTCCGCTCGAGGAGTGCCACGCGCGCTCCCGCCCGCGACAGGTAGCTCGCGCACGCCAGGCCGTTGGGCCCGGCTCCCACCACGACGACGTCGTACTCGTTCCGATCGTTCGCCACGGCTCACCCCTCCCCCACGCCCATCCGTCTCACCATCATGTCCATGGGACGGTGGCACCACCACGGCTGACCTCGAACGCCGAGATCCTCGGCCACGCGGCAGGCGGCCACGTAGCCGCTGCCCAGGTGCGTGAGGGCCACGGGCCAGATTCCGTTGCTGAAGTAGAGCCCCGGAAGGGCGCGCACCGGCATGCGTCCCGCGTACCACTGCTCGGCAGACGCGTTTCCACCGAGCTCGTGGCCGTACAGGGCCGAGGCATTCCTTCGCCAGTTGTCGAGGGGCGTGAAGTAGGTGCTCGCCGCCAGCTGCTTCCGGAAGCCCGGCGCGAGGCCCTCCATCAGCTCGAGATGTCTCTCGTGGATGGGGTCCACGATCGCGCGGTCGTCCCAATCCTGGAACGTCCCGTCGGGCTGCGGCAAGGGCGGGTACTCGATCTCGACCGAGACGGTGCACAACCCGTCGGGGGAGAGTCGAGACCGATCGAGTGCGGCCTGGTTGTAGAGCTCGCCGACATCGGCCAGCACGTCGGGCGTGCGCCCCTCGCGGTGAAGCTGGAGCGAGCGCGTGGCATGGTCCCAGGAGTCCCAGGCGCGCAAGATGAAGGGCACGCGGTTCACCTCCGGGTCGAACGGCTCGGATCCCCAGTGGGGAAGCCCTCGAACGAGGAAGTGCGAGATGAAGGCACAGTGGTCGTCCATCTTCCACGCGGCCATCTTGCGATGGAGATCGGGCGCCTCCGCCCGTAGGGGGTCGTTCCCGAGCAGCTCGAGAGCGACCGGGGGCGTGACGTGCAGCACGACGGCATGGCGCGCCCGAAGCTCGCGCGCACCATAGGGGGACTCTTCGGCCAGGATCACGCGTCGAGCGACGCCCCCCTCGAGCTCCACCCTCGCCACCGGCGCGTTGAGACACAGTGTGCCCCCGTGGTGGCGATAGCAACGCACGAGCGCGTGAACGAGGTGGTGCATGCCGCCCCGGGGCGTACCGACGGCGAGCAGCCCTCCCAAGAGGACCGCCAGCGCTCCCTCCCCCGGCTCGGTCACATCCCCGAAGAGACCGATGTCCGCCACCCCGAGGAGCGTGAGCCGGACCGGGTCGCTCCGGTAGAGCTGCTCGATGAGCTGGACTCCGGTCGTGCGGCGGAGCTCGCCGGGAGAGAGACCCACGAGGCTGCCGAGGGCGAGCATGCGTTCGAGGCCTTCCGCGCTCGGCTCGGCGAACAGGATCCGCTCGAGCAGCTCGAGGAGCTGGGGCTCGAGCTTGGAGCGCACGGCTGCCGCGGTCGTTGCGTCCGCCTCGGAGTGACGCGCCATGGCCCCTCGCATGGCCGCGCCGTCGTAGTAGAAGACGAGGTTGCGGCCGTCGGGCCAGGTGATGGCCGCGGGCGCGCGCCCCAGCAACAGCGAGAAGCCGAAGCGATGGAGCTCGAGGTCGGGTAGCACCGGGCTCATGGGTAGGAAGCAGACCGCGGCGTGGGTGTCGGTCACCGCGCCCGCCCCGAACACGTCCTCGGTCAGGGCGAAGGGTCCGCACTCGTTGCGTCGCTCGACCACCAGCACCTCGAGACCCGCCTTGGCGAGGTAGGCCGCGCACGCGAGACCGTTGATCCCCGCACCGACGACGATCACGTCGTACTCAGCTCTCATGATCCCTCCCAGGGGCTCGGCTTCGCGCACCCTCCCTGCCGCTCGAGCGGACCCTTCGGCCCTGGCTTCTCCGTGCCGCGGAGGTCGCGAGGCCCCTTGCGCCGCGCACGCTCCGCTGCAGCGCACTTCGTAGATCCTGGGCGGCGCGCTGGAGGACCCGCGCATGCAGGAGCGCGATCAGCTCGTTGACGCGCGCGACGAGCTGGGGCGCGTGCTGGGCGATCTCCGCGCGTCCGAGGTCGCCGCCCGCGCGCTCGAGAACGGCTCCAATCTCGTCGCGTACGAGCCTCTCCAGCGTGCCGAGGTAGAGCCCAAGCAGCTCGAGGTCGAAGCCTCGCTCGGGCGTGAGCCCGAGCGTTCGCATCTCGGAGAGGCAGCGGACCAGCCGCAAGTCGTCGGGAGCGTAGCTCCAGCCCTCCGCTCCGGGCCGGCCGAGGAGGCCGAGCTCTCGGAGCTGCTCGAGCTCTGCGCGATCGAGGAGGCTCGCCTCTCGGAGATCGGAGATCGCGAGCGCCTCTTCCCCCTCCCGGAGCTCCGGGGCAAGGCGCGCCGCCAGGAGCACCTCGACGTCGTCCGCGCCGACGCCCCGGTCGAGCAGGCGCTTGATGCTTGCAAGGGGAAGATGGCGCTCCTGAAGCTGGCGGATGAGGCGCAGGCGCTCGACGTGCTCCTCGCCGTAGTAGGCCATGTTCCGGCTCGTCTTGCGCGGCCTCGGCAGCAGACCCTCACGGACGTAGAACGAGATCGTGGAGCGAGGGACTCCCGCTCGAGCCGCCACGTCACTGACCCGAAGCTTGCGCATCGCCGATCGCCGTTCCCATCCGAAGAAAGTAGCAAGTAGAACTTTGTACTATCCGGCGGACTCCGGGTATGACCGTGATCATATGAGCCGCAGGGTTCCCCTGTGCCAGGATCCAACCCCACGACTTGGAGCCCCACCCTGGCGACGGCGATGCGAGAGTGCCCATGACCGTCCGCTACGAAGAGGCCGCGGCCCAGCTCACGGGTCCGGGGGGTCCATTCGAGATCGTGGTCGAGCCGGTGCGCGGCCTTCCGATGAAGAACTTCAAGAATCGCGAGCGGTCCCTGCGCGACAAGATCGCCTTGGCGGCCCTGCACGGCGAGCGGGAGTTCATCGTCCAGGGAGATCGGCGGGTCACGTACCGCGACTTCGCAAGACGCGTATGGGGGGCTGCACGTACGCTGCGCGACGGGCAAGGTCTTCGGCGGGGCGACCGCATGGCGATTCTCGCCTACAACTCGCCGGACTGGCTGATGGCGCTCTTCGGGGCGAGCTCGATCGCTGCAGGGGTCGTCGGGTTGAATGGCTGGTGGACCCCCGAGGAGATCGCCTTCGGGCTGGCCGACTCGGGGAGCCGCTTCCTGGTGGTGGATGAGCGCCTCTACTCGCGCGCCGAGAAGGCGATCGCGCAGGTGCCGAGCGTCGAGAAGGTCTTCTACATCGGGAGCACCCCGCCCCGAGGCACGATCCCGATCGAGGAGATCCTCGTCGCCGATGACGAGGTGCCCACGGACCCCGTAGAGGAGGACGACCCCTTCGTCCTGCTCTACACCTCGGGAACGACCGGCCGTCCCAAGGCCTGCATCACGACCCACCGGGGAACGATCGCACAGGTGCTCGGCGTGACCTTCGCGAGCGTCGTCGGCATGATCCTTGGGACGGGCGGGGGTCTCTCGAGCGAAGGGGATCCACCCACCACGCTCGTCACCTCGCCGCTCTTCCATGTCGCCGGGCTGCACTCGTCGGTCTGCACCGGGCTCACCGCAGGTCTCAAGCTCGTCTTCCTCGAGGGGCGCTTCGAGCCCGAGACGGTGATGCAGCTGATCGAGCGCGAGCAGATCGCGATCTGGGGCGGAGTGCCGGCGCTGATCCACCGCCTGGTCCATCATCCGAGGCTGGGCAGCTACGATCTCACGAGCCTTCGCAGCATCTCGTTCGGAGCCGCGCCGATGCCGCCAGAGACCATCGAGCGTGCCCGGGCAGTGCTTCCGATCGAGCCCAGCATGACCCAGGCCTATGGACTGACCGAGACGCACGGCATCGTGACGGTGAATGCCGGGAAGGACCTGCTGGGGCGCAAGGCCTCGATCGGACGCCCGATCCCGATCCTCGATCTGAAGGTCACCGACGACGAAGGGCGCGAGCGGCCCGACGGCGAGCCCGGTGAGCTGCGCATCTTCGGCCCCACGGTGACGCCAGGCTACTGGAACCGGCCCGACGCCACGGCGGAGACCGTCGTCGACGGCTGGCTGCGAACCGGCGACATCGGCTACCGCGATCGGGCTGGCTTCTTCTTTCTCGTCGACCGCCTCAAGGACATGATCCTGCGTGGGGGTGAGAACGTGTACTGCGTCGAGATCGAGAACGCACTGGCCGAGCATGCGCAGATCGAGGAGGCCGCCGTCCTGGGGATGCCCGACCGCGAGCTGGGCGAGCGGGTCAAGGCGATCGTGCGGCTCGTGCCAGGGGCTCGACTGTCTGCCGAAGCGGTGCAACGCCACGTGGCCAGCCGACTTGCGCGCTTCAAGGTGCCGGAGGTGGTCGAGTTCACCGATCGACCTCTGCCGCGCAACCCGGCCGGCAAGCTGCTCAAGAACGCGCTGCGCGGGCGCGGGATCGGCCCCTTCGACCCGAGTGCACTCGACGAAGCCGGCTAGGCGGGCCGCGGGAGCCGCGTTGGGGATCGGACAGATCTCGCACTTCGTCCGGTCGCCGCCGGCTCTCGAGCGATCGGACTCCGGCGACGGGCTGGCTCGACAGCACGGGGCACGCCCGGTGGGGAGGCCACGGGTTCCGCTCGACCCGATCGTGAAGTCCTTGCGTCCGGCAGGATCGAGGCTTGACGGATGGGGGTGTCGGAGTATTTTAGACGACATCGTTGTCTAAATAAGAGAAGCGACTCCATGAAGCGCTGGCTGGGGAGCGGGATCGGCGTCGTGATGCTCGTCTGGCTCTACGGGGCCTGGGGCGCGGGCTACTTCCTCCTCGATCGCGGAGGTCTGGCGTCGCTCCCTACGACGGAACGGCTGGAGGACTTCTCGCGCCACAAGCACTTCGTAGAGGCGGGCCGGTGGACGGTCGCCAGCATCGACGAGGGGCAGGGGACGCCGGTGGTCCTCCTGCATGGCTGCCCCTTCCACTCCTACGAGTGGCGCTACGTCATTCCGCAGCTCTCCGAGCGCTACCGCGTCATCGCACCCGATCTGCTCGGGCTCGGCGACACGCCCGTTCGCCTCGATGGGGACTACCGGCTCCCCAACGACGCAGCGATGGTCCTCGCGCTGCTCGATTCCCTGGGTCTTCGCGAGGCGTTCTTCGTGGGGCATGACCACGGTGCGGCGACGCTGCAGCTGCTGATGAAGGAGCATCCGGAGCGCATTCTCGGGGTGGTCCTGACCAACGCGGAGGCCTACGACCAGTGGCCGAGCGCGCCGGAACGCCCCTACCTGGCCCTGATGGTCAATCCCGTCACGGCACCGCTGTTCCGGCTGGCGATGGGACTCCGGTGGGTGCAGCACGAGGTGTTCGCGATCGCTCACCACGACCCCGGTCGGACGATGACCGACGCGGACCTCGACGCGTATCTTCGAGCCTCGCTGTCCACTCCCCGGCGCTCCGCCCGTTTCAGGCGCTTCTTTCGCTGGCAGCTCGATCCGCACCACAACCGGGTGACGCTGGACGTCGTGGATGGGCTGCGCCGGTTCCACAAGCCGACCCTCATCGCGTGGGGCCGCGAGGACACCAACTTCGGGCCCGAGATCGCCGAGCGGCTCGCGGGCGACATTCCGGGCAGCGTCCGCATCGATTGGTTCGAGCGTTCCGCGCACATGCCCATGGAAGAGGAGCCCGAAGCCTACGGAGCTGCTCTGCTGCGATTCTTCGGCGAGGTCCAGGCGGCTTCCGCGAGTGCGAGCCCGAGCCGTGCCCCGGATCGTTGATGCGACGCGGCAACGCGCCCGCATCCGGGCGGCGGCGCGCCGCGTGTTTTCGCGACGCGGAATCGCGGGAGTCGGGCTGACCCACGTTGCGCGAGAGGCCGGGGTCAGCCGCGCGAATCTCTATCACTACTACGTCGACAAGGCGGAGCTGGTACGGGACCTGGCGCAGGAGCTTCTGGCAGAGGAAGAGGCGCTCTTCCGCGAAGCACTCGAGTCTCCCGGAAGCGTCGTCGAGCGCATCGAGGGACTCGTCGATCGCATCGTAGAGAGGTTTGCCACCTGGTCTCGAGTGGGCGGTCTCCTGCTCCAGGTCTGGATGGCCGAGCAGCGGCATGTTCGAACGCTGCTTCGCGCGCTTCGCTCGGTCCTGGCTCAGCTCCTCCGGGAGGCTCAGGAGGCAGGCGAGGTCGATCGCGCGCTTTCGGCCGAGGCCATTGCGACCCTCCTCATCGGAATGATCGACGGGCTCATCCTCCAGGTCTTCCTGGATCCTCGGGCTCTCCCTTCGGAGAGGGAGATGCGTCGGAGCCTCCTCCAGCTGCTCGGAAAGATCCTCCGGCCGGAGTCGCCTGCGGACTGAGCGCGCCGCGGAAGGACAGAGGGGGGCTGGACCGGAGTGCGACCAGGGTGACCCTGGCCCGCGATCGGATGGAGCCCTTCGGGGAACGGGCGGAGATGCGTCGACCCGAGGGAGCCCCATCGATCGATGCGGACGACGCCCGTTTCGATCGCTTCGTCTCCGGCTACCTGCCCGATCTGCTGTCTCCAGCGGACGTCCAGACGGTTCTCCGCGAGGCCCCCCGCCTCCTCGCCCCTGGCGGTCTGCTCTGCGCGGCCGGTCTCCCCAGGGTCGAAGCCCCGCCACGCGCATCGTGAGCGGAACCTGGGCGTGGCTCCAGGCCAGGCGAGTCTTGGGCCAGGTCCGGCAAGTCTTGACGTGCGGCCGGGCGCCGGGATCCAATCCCCAGGCGTTGGCCATTTCGCCCCGGGAGGGACCTGTCCAGTGAGCACCATCCGAAGGATCAACGCGCCAGACCTGGGTCGCCTCCGGGCGTTCTCGCACGCCAGCATCGCCGGCGACTTCATCTACGTCTCCGGCACCCTCGGGACCCGCGAAGGCTCCTTCGAGCTGACCGAGGGCGGCACGGGCCCGCAGACGGCCCAGACCCTGGCGAACCTCCGTAGGGCGCTGAACGCCGCGGGCGCGGACCTCGAGGACGTCGTGAAGGTGAACGTCTTCCTGGTCGACATGGGCACGT
Source organism: Myxococcota bacterium (assembly GCA_046757685.1). Taxonomy (GTDB): domain Bacteria; phylum Myxococcota_A; class UBA9160; order SZUA-336; family SZUA-336; genus JBHHYV01. The sequence continues at coordinate 19,008 of JBHHYV010000008.1, read as the reverse complement.
TCGCGGAGATGAACGCGGCCTATCTCGAGGTGTTTCCGAGCGAGCCCCCGGCGAGGATCACGGTGGGCTGTAGCGCACTGGCCCTCGGTGCTGCCGTCGAGATCGATTGTGTGGCCTACAAGCCGGGCGTCGGCGGCTGAGCCCGCGGGTCCCGGCCCCATGCTAGCCTCGGAGCGGAGGGCGACCGAGATGAGCCACGACCCCAATGCCTGGCGGCGCCGGACTCCCGGCAGCGACGGCTGGCCACGCTCCCCCCGGCCCGGCGCTCCGAACAAGTACTTCATCGTATCGGCGGACTGCCACGCGAACGAGCCGCCGGATCTGTGGCGCGAGCGCGTCGATCGCCGCTACCGCGAGCGGCTGCCCGGCATCGTGATGGGCGCGGGCGGCGCCAGGTACCAGAAGACCGAGGGGTTCCGGCCGGTCCGCCTGCGCAACATCAAGTTCGAGGGAGAGGACGCGGATCGCAATGCCTGCGGCCGCACCCCGGAGGATCGGCTGCGCGACCACGCGCGCGATGGCATCGACGCGGAGATCATCTTTCCGAACAAGGGGCTCACGATGTGGGCGACGCGGGACCTCGCGTTCTCGCAGGCGATGTGTCGCGCATACAACGACTGGGCCTGGGAGACCTTCGGCCCCTACAACGATCGCCTGGCCCCGATGGCCGCGATCGCGGCCGGCGACATCGAGGGCGCGGTCGCCGAGATCGAGCGCGTCGCACGGCTCGGCTTCCGTGGACTGACGCTGCCGTGCAAGCCGATCTTCGGGCCGCCGGACCACGAGGACCCCAACTACAACCTGCCCGAGTTCGACCCGCTCTGGGCGGCGATCCAGGATGCAGACCTGCCGATGACCTTCCACGTCTCGACCGGCCGCGATCCCCGGACGTCGCGGGGCAATGGCGGTGCCGTCATCAACTACGCAGTGCATTCGCTCTCGCCGACCATGGAGCCGCTGGCCAACCTGTGCGCTTCGGGGGTGCTGGAGCGCTTCCCGCGCCTGCGCTTCGCGACGATCGAGGCCGGTATCGGCTGGGTTGCGTGGGCGCTGACCGCGATGGACGAGGCCTACCGCAAGCACCACATGTTCGTCCGGCCCCGGCTCAAGCAGCTTCCCAGCGAGTACTACCGCGCTGCGGGCTTCTCGTCGTTTGGGGAGGACCGGCCGGGACTCGACACGGCTCGCGAGCACGGGCTGGTCCTGAACTTCCTGTGGGCCAACGACTACCCGCACCACGAGGGCACGTGGCCGCACTCGGCGGCCGCGATCGAGCGCACGATGGGAGGGCTCGACGACGCGGAGCGCGCCTGCATCCTGGGCTTGAACGCCGCGCGGCTCTTCGGCTTCGAGGTGCCGGCGGGCTACACCACCTGAGTCGCGCCCGGCCTCGAATCACGCTGCCGGCTCCGCCGAGTACCCACGCATCTGGACCCCCAGGAGAGATCCGTACGCCGCATCTCGACCCGGGTCTGGTTGACTCTCGCGCCAGCCGAGGTCCCTCGATAGGCTGCTGACACCCGTGGGACCTCGGAGAATGGGGATATCTTGATCCTTGGTCCGACGAGAGGATCCAGGCTCCCGAAGATGGGATCCGGATCGAGCTGCGGAGCCTCGAGGGCTCGACGCTCGGGGTGGCGGGCCGCCTGCCCCTCCTCCAATTCGCGGGTCCGCGGCCGAGCCGCCGGCACCGGGCGGTGGATCGCATGAGTTGCGAGATGTCACCGCCCTCGCCCGGGGCCGAATGCTCCGGCCGGCGGAACAGGGAACGAGAGAAGCCGAGCGGTGTTCGAGCGGATCAGCCATCTCGGGATCGTCGTGGCCGACATGGAGCGGGCCCTCTCCATCTGGCGCGATCGTTTCGTCCTGAAGAAGTGCGCGCAGATGGAGACCTCGGGCGAGGGAATTCGAAGCGTCTTCCTCTCGGTTCCGGGCAGGTCGGGCGAGATGGCCATCGAGCTGATGGAGCCCCTGGACAAGTCGGACATGAGCAACCCCGTGGCCCGGCGGCTGGCCCGGAAGGGAGAGGGCTTCTATCCCGTCTCCGTGGTCACGAACGATGTCGGGAAATCGGGACGGAGCCTGAAGGAGGGCGGCCTCACGGTTCTGGAGCGGCCCGGGGTCGCCCTGCCAGTCCTCCACAGCAGAAGCCGCTGACCTGATCGAAGGGGAGCGCGGCCGCCCCCGGGGCGGTCCCAGGCTTCAGGGCTTGCCGCGATTCCATCGCGAGCGGCGCCACTCCTCGCGCCATCTCTCGCGAGTCGCCCTCACCTCTTCGGGGATGCTCTCTCCGTAGCTCAAGGCGTCCAGGAAGGGCATGATGTCCTTTAGCTTTCCCTCGATCAGGCAACACGCGCCCGGACGGCTGGCCTTGCCCAGGTTCTCCCAGTGGTAGCGGTGGATGAGGGTGTCGATTGCGATGAACCGGTCGGAATGGGTCCCTGCACGCCGGAAGTCCCGAACGAACTCCTCGAGGAAGGGCTTCATCCCTCCAGCAAAGAGATGCTTGTACCTGATCGTCTTGCGGTAGGCCTGCCACCGGCATCGCCACCCGCAGCCTCGACACTCGAGAATCTCGTTTCGCCAGGGAACGTGCTTCACGACGAGGCCGCAGCGGGGACAGCCCGCGCGACCCCGGCCCGCTTCCGTGGCCGCAAGAACGCTCTCGCAGCGAGCGAGCAGCGAGAAGCCCACGTCATCGATCAGCTCCTCGTCGATGGCTCCCCGTCCCAAGGCCAAATAGAGCTCCGCGATCTTCGTCTTCCTCACACGGGGAGACCAGACGGGAATCTGGGGTTGGCTTCCGTCTTGCACGGCTGCTTGCCTTCCGCTCAGAGCCACTGAGGTGGACCGGGAATCTCGGGGCCGTGAGCCCGTCGTGAGACGGTCGACACCGTCACCTCGGGACCCCCGATCCACTCCAACAGCATTCGCGTGACGCAGCCTGCACAAGTGGTTCATGCGAGCGAGCCCGATTGCTCGACGCTCCAGGCTGCACCTACGATCGTCACGAGTGGGCTCCGGCGACCCGTCTCGGCCCGGCGACGGATCCGAGTTCGAGACCCCCATGCGTGCAATGTGCTGAGGCCTGGAGGCTTGTAGCTAGCTCCTGTGGCCCGATGCGTACGGAGAAACGAGCCTGCGATCTGGATGTGATCGGTCCCGGGGGACGGCCTGCGTTCAGCCGAGGAACGCCTCGATCGCGGCTGCGACCTCGTCGGGGGCGTCGATCTCGGCCAGGTGGCCCGCACCCGCGATCGAGCGGACCTGGGTGGGACCCGCGATCGCGTCGGCGAAGCGCTTGGCGTAGCTCGCCGGGACCACGCGATCCTCCGCACCCCAGATCAGCAGGGTGGGAGCGGTGATCCGGTGCAGCCGCTTCGCCAGGCCGCGATCGCCCATCGGCCAGGTCAGCCGCGCCGCCGCTTCCTGGGCCCGATAGAGGAGCATCTGGAACTCCTCCGCCTCGGCGGTGTCGGTCGGCGGCGCCATGTAGGCGGCCAGCTTCGGGGGATCGGCGGAGAGCAGCGAGGGCAGCTCGGCTGCGGGAGTCGCGAAGACGTCGGTGGGAGGCTCGCTCTCGTCGCAGAGTCCGTAGGAGTCGATCAGCACCAGCCTGCGAACGCTCGCGCGGGAGAGCGCCGCCACCTCGGCGGCGAGCATGCCAGAGACCGAGGCCGCAACCAGGTCCGCCCCGTCGAGACCCGCGGCCCCGAGCAGCTCGAGGGTCGCGGCGATCCAATCGAGTGTATCGTCGAGCTCGAGGTGGCCGTTGGCGCCCAGGAAGCCCGGGAGCGACGGGACGATCACGCGCCGGCGGGCCGAGAGGCGGTCCAGGAAGGGGGTCCAGTGCACCAGCCCCGGCGCCCCGGGCAGGAAGCCCAGCAGCTCGCCCGCTCCCTTCTCGAGCACGCGGCAGGGGTAGCCGTTGAGCTCGACCTCGCGCTCGCTCGGCGAATCGTCTCTCGAAGTCACGCCCCGATCCTCCGGGGCACGGCGCGCTCCGCAGCGGGCAGGGGCGCGGGCCACCAGCAGTCTTCCCACTCGTCGTCCCACAGGTTCTCGAGCTGCGGCTTCACGCGTTTGGCGAAGAGCTCGGTGTTGTGAAGCGTCAGGTCCCGGCTCATGTTCCCGTACTGGAGCAGCAGCATCAGGTGACCGACCCGCAGCGTGACGGCCACCTCGCGCAGCTTCTCCGCGACCTGGTCCGGGCTGCCGATGACCACGTAGCCCTTCGCCACCATCTCCTCGAAGCTGGGCTGTGCGCCCTCGAGCCCTCCGGTGGTGGTCGCCGCGGCCGTGGCCGCGGCCTGCTGCACCTGGGAGCGGACCTTGGCCCGCACCGTTCTCTCGGTGGCGTAGCCCGGGGGCGCCACGAAGCGCGGGCTCACGTGCAGGCAGCGGTTGAAGAAGTACTCCGCCGGCTCCCGGTAGAGCTCGAGGGCCTGCCGCTCGGTCTCGGCCACGCCGACGAACTGCAGGAAGCCCGCGCGGTAGGGGTTCAGATCCTTGCCGAGCGCCTTCATCTCGGACCAGAACCCGTCCATGGTCTGCTGGCCGGCCTGGTAGCCGAAGTACGAGAGGTAGGCGTAGACGTAGTCGACCTCGGCGCACCAATGCCAGGTCTCGATCGAGCCGCCGCCGGGAATCCAGATCGGCGGATGCGGCTTCTGCAACGGCTTCGGCCAGGGGTTCACGTAGCGTTGCTGGTTGTAGCGACCATGGAAGGCGAAGGTCTTGGGCTCGGTCCAGGCCCGGAGGATCAGGTCGTGGGCCTCGTAGTAGCGGGGGCGCAGCTGGCTCGGGTTCATGCCGTAGGCGAAGCAGGTGTCCATGGGGGTGCCGACCGGAAAGCCCGCGACCAGGCGTCCGCCCGAGATGCAGTCGAGCATCGCGAACTCCTCGGCGACGCGGGTCGGCGGGTTGTAGAGCGCGAGCGAGTTGCCCATCACCACCAGCGCGCTCGAGCGGGTGCGCCGCGCGAGCGTGGCGGCCATCAGGTTGGGCGAGGGCATCATTCCGTAGCCGTTGGAGTGGTGCTCGTTCACGCAGATGCCGTCGAAGCCCACCTCGTCGGCGAACTCCAGCTCGTCGAGGAACTCGTTGTACATTGCGTGCGCCTTGCGCGGGTCGAAGAGGCCCGAGTCGATGTCGACCCAGACCGACTCATGGCGCTCGGTGAAGTCGTCGGGCAGGTCGGTGTAGGGCATCAGATGGAACCAGAGCAGCTTCATGGCTCTCTCCCTCGACGTTCTCGAGGGGTCAGTCTACCCCAACGGAGAGCCCTCGCGCGCGCTCACTCCTCGGGGATCTCGGGCTCCGCCTCGGGTTCGGCGAGATCCGCGCCGAGCTTCCCGGACTCGCTCTCCAGCTCTTCACGCGTCTCGGCCGCGATCGCCTTGTCGAAGATCACCTCGTCGGGCATGCGGGAGGCGTCCGTCTCGCGCGAAGCCGCCGCGGGCGGAATGGCGCGCTCGTCCTCGGAGAGCTGGCGCTGGTTCATGAACGTCGGAGACACGATCTCGACTCCGGCGCCGTGCAGCACGTCGAGCATGCAGCCCCGGAGCCGGGGAGGGACGCCGAGCAGGTGCTCGGCATCGCCGAGGAAGCCGGCGACGCGATAGCGAACCGAGTAGTCTCCGAGCTCGCTCACGTGAACGTAGGCCTCGGAGAGCTCCGCGCGCTCGGCGGCGCGCAGCAGCAGCTCGCGAACGTGGGTGTGGGGAATCGCGTAGCCCAGCGACACGCTGGCCGACACGAAGGTCCCGGAGCGGTGCACCACCTTGACCGGCTGGGTGACCAGGTAGAGATTGGGAAGCGTGACCAGATCGCGGTCCTCGGTCTGGATCTCGACATGAAAGAGGCCGCGTTCCGACACGCGGCCGAAGTGGTCCCCGACCCGGACGAAGTCCCCCGAGCGAAAGTTTCCGAGCCCGCGGAGCATCATTCCCGCGAGGGCATTGCCCATGAAGGTGGTCGAGGCCAGCGCGATCGCGGCCGAGACCAGGAGCCCGAGCAGGCTCAGCAGCTGGCTCCGCAGCGCTTCGCTGATGGGGAGCGCGAGCACGACCGAGACGACCGCGGCGCCCGAGAGGGCGAGGATCGCGAGCTGGCGCTGGAGGCGATTCTGCGTCGAAGCGCGCCGTAGCCAGAGCGCGTTCGCGACCGCGAGTGTCCCCACCGCGATCGTGGCCGCCCCTGCCGTCGGAAGCCACCGCCAGAGCTCCTGGCTGAGTTCTGCGAGGCTGGCCGTGACGTTCTCCCCCGGGCGTGGTGCAGGATGCGAGCTGCCGCTGCGTCCTCTCGGCGCGCTCCGCGAGGCCCCCGAGAGTCTGGCAGGTCAGGAGCGAGGAGTGAACCCGCGGCCCCTGGTTCCACAGGCTAGAATGGCCGGCCGGGACCCGATGGAGTCGCGACCCTATTTCATTCTCGGTGATCTGCTCGCCAACGGCGTGATCGGCGCGCTCGTGGGCCTGGTGTGCGTGGGGCTGATGGGCCCGAGCTGGAATATGTGGCTGGGCCGGTGGGCGGACTGAAGGCCCTGCGGCGCGTACTCCGGCCCGCGGGTGAGCTGCGGATGTTCGAGCACACGGGAAGTCGCTGGTTTCCGTTCAACCTGATGCTGAACCTGATGACACCGCTCTCCCGGAAGGTCGGGCCCGAGATGAACCGCCCCACCGTCGAGAACGTCCGGCGGGCCGGCTTTCGGGTTCGCGAGGTGAGGCACATCTACCTGGACGTGGTGAAGACCATCACGGCCCAGGCGCCCGCTGCATGCTCCGGTGGGAGGGACCCTTCGAGGAGAGAGGCAGGGCGGAGGGGGAAGGAGGGGAGAGTCGAATGAGCGAGACGACCCTCGCGGTGGCAGCGCTCAATCCCGTGATCGGAGCAGAGATCGAGGGAGTCGATCTCGCACACCTCGACGACGCCACCTTCAAGGAGCTGCGCAATGCCTGGCTCGACCACCAGGTAGTGTTCTTCCGCGACCAGCCATGGAGCCTCGAGGAGCACGAGGCCTTCGGCCGGCGCTTCGGGGAGCTACACGTCCACCCGGCCGCTCCGTCGCCACCCGGGCATCCCGAGGTGCTGGTCGTCCACGCCGACGAGCGCTCGAAGACCGTGGCGGGCTACGGCTGGCACTCCGACGTGAGCTGTGATCTCGAGCCGCCCTCCGCGAGCATCCTGCACCTGACCCGGGTTCCCCCGTCCGGCGGCGACACCCTCTTCGCGAGCATGTACGCGGCCTACGAGGCGCTCTCGGATCGCTGGCAGCGCTTTCTCTCCGACCTGACCGCGATCCACTCCTCGGAGCACGTCTACCGGGGCCGCTATGGCATCACGACCCACCTGCGGGACGGGGACTACCCGCAGGCGGAGCATCCGGTCGTGCGGACCCACCCCGAGACGGGGCGCAAGGCGCTCTACGTGAACGAGGGCTTCACGACGAGAGTCCGCGGGATGTCGGCCTCCGAGAGCCGGGCGACCCTGGACTTCGTCTTCCAACACATTCGGAATCCCGAGTTCCAGTGTCGCTTCCGCTGGCGCGAGCGCTCCGTCGCGCTCTGGGACAACCGTGCGGTCCAGCACCTGGCGATCTGGGACTACTTTCCGAACGTGCGCCACGGCTACCGGGTCACTGTCCGGGGCGAGCGACCGGTGTGACTCGCCTCGCGCGCGACCGGACCTTCCGCTCGCGGGATGGACTGCGCCTGTACTACCGGGACTACCCGGGTCCGGGAGATCGGGTCCCGGTCCTGTGCCTGCATGGTCTCACGCGCAGCTCCCGGGACTTCGCCGACCTCGCCCCGCACCTGGCAGCGACCCGACGCGTGCTGTGTGGCGACGTGCGCGGTCGCGGACGCTCGGAGTGGGATCCGAAGCCCGAGCGCTACGCTCCGGCGACCTACGTCGAGGACGTCGCCGAGCTGCTCCGCGACGCCGAGGTCCCGCAGGTGGTGGTGATCGGGACCTCGATGGGCGGAATCCTGGCGATGGGCCTCGCCGCGTCGCACCCCGGGGCGCTCGTGGGCGTCGTGTTGAACGACATCGGTCCCGTCGTCGACCCGCGGGGGCTGGAGCGGATCGCGGGCTACGTGGGCAAGAGCGAGCCCGTCTCCAGCTGGGCCGAGGCCACGCGCGCGGCGCAAACCGTCCACGGGCACGCCTTCCCCGACTACGGCCCCGCGGACTGGGAGCGCTTCGCGCGCCGCACGCTCCGCGAGGCGCCGGACGGCCGCCTCGTCGCTGACTACGATCCCGCGATCGCCCAGGGTCTGGCGCGCGGCACGGCTGCCCCCGCCGACCTGTGGCCCCTCTTCGAGCCGCTCGCCCGGGTCCCGGTGCTGGTGCTGCGCGGCGCACTCTCCGACATCCTCTCGTCCGCCACGCTCGCCCAGATGGCGGAGCGCCATCCCACCCTGACGTCGGTCGAGGTCCCCGATCGAGGCCACGCCCCCGCCCTGGACGAGCCCGAGTGTCTGCGCGCAATCGATGCGTTCCTGGGGTCGCTGCCGTAGGCGCTCCGCTCGGGGTCCTCGGCCCGAGGCCCGCTGGCCGCGCCCCGTGGCGGGGGTTCCGCCTCAGTAGTACGCACACCGACAGCGATGGCGGGGGCGCGCCTTGTAGCGGGGCAGGGCGCCGCGTCGCCAGAGCCAGCCGTCGATCCAGCGCGCGGGCAGGCCCGTGTCGGCCGCGAGCGACTCGACGGCGGTGAGGGCGCAGGCGCGAATCTCGACCTCTTCGGGGGAGCCGGGCTCGAGCAGGGTCTCGGCGTCGATCCGCTCGACCAGGCCCGCGTCGAAGCGGAGCACTCCGTCGAGGCGCAGCACGTGGGGGACCAGGTTGTCGGCGAAGAGGGTGAGGCGGTCGAGATCCCCGAAGCGCCCGACGCCCGCGGCGCCCAGATCGTGCGCGGTGATCTGGGCGCGCTTGAGGACGGGGACCTCGAGTGCGCCGTAGCGCGCGATGTCGCGATAGAGGGGCATGGCGCAGAGCCCCTCGACGAGACGCTCGGCCGAGCCGCCGGCGCGCTCGATCGGCGCGAGCCAGCCATCGCCCACGAACCTGCCGAGATCGCGAAGGGCTCGCGCGTAGAGCGCCATCAGCTCCCGGATCTCACGAGGTGCGTCGACCTGACCGAAGAGCCGCGCGCAGTCTTCGGGCTCGAGCTGGGCGAGCTGCTCGGGGCGGGGCGCCCCGCAGCGCTCGAAGCTCGCCCCCAGGCGCGCCTCGAGAGTCCGGTACCCGGAGTGCCCGGGGAGCTTGCGGAGCAGGGGGAACCAGCCCGAGCCGAAGTTGATCGCGTCCAGGCACAGGACGAAGGCGGCGCGCTCCGCGGGTCCGCTCGCGTTTCTCGGGAGCTCTGGCGGAGGCGCGTCCGAGATCTGTGCCCGGGGGAGCGCCCGGGCGTAGGGGACGAGTCGCTCTCTCTCGAGGTGCACCTGGCGGGCGCGGGCGGTGACCTGCGCACAGGCGGTGCGCACGTCGTCGAGGATCGACACCGGCGCGGCGCCTCGCGGGGCTACTCGGCGAAGAGCGCGTCGCAGCGGGCCGCGAAGATGAAGTCGGACTCGTGCAGGCCGTCGATCTTGTGAGTCCAGATCTCGACGGTCACCCGGCCCCACGCCAGGTGGAGGTCGGGGTGGTGGCTCTGCTCCTCGGCCATCGCGCCGACCCGGTCGGTGAACTGCAAGGCCTCGGCGAAGTTCTCGAAGCGAAAGGTACGGGCCAGGTGATGGCCGTCGACGACCTTCCAGTCGGGATCGAGCTGGGACTTCAGCGGCGCGATACCCGCGCCATCGAGCGGAGCCACGCCCCCGCGGCAGGGGATGCAGTCGCGAGCGGCGAGATCCGACATCCCCTCCACCCTACGAGCGTGAGACCCGAGCGTCAATGGCGCGAAGACGCGCGAGCGACCTCAGACCCTGGCGAACGACGCAGGCAGGCCCGCGAATTCGCTGCGTGTGCGGAAGATCGTGCCGCCGCGCGCAGGGTCCTCGAGATTGCTGGCCGTCACGACGTAGAGGTCGCGGCCGTCGTTGCCGCCGAAGCAGAGGCTCGTGACGAAGTCAGAGGGGAAGGCGAGCTTGCGATCCAAACGGCCCTTCGGGGTGAAGCGCTGCACGCCGCCGCCCGAGACGTCCGCGACCCAGACGCCCCCCTCCCGGTCGACCGCGAGTCCATCGGGGGCGCCCGCGTCGAGCGTGGCGAAGACTCGGCGGTCGTGGAGCCGGCCCTGTGGATCGAGGTCGTGCACCCAGATGCAGCGGGGGCTCGTGTCGGAGTGGTAGAGACGATCTCCGCGGGGCGAGAGGCCGATTCCGTTCGAGAGCTCCACGCCCCCGTAGAGCTCGCGCACCTCGCCGTCGAGCTCGATGCGGTAGCACTCGCCGGGGGTGCGCATCCCCTCGCCCGAGAAGGGGTCGCTGCGCATCGAGCCCACGTAGATCCGCCCCTCGGGGTCGGCCACGAGATCGTTGAAGCCCGGGATGTCGTCGCGTTCGAGCAGGACGCGTGTCTGGCCGTCGCGGACCCAGCAGACGTTGCGTCCCGAGATCACCAGGCCCCCGTCGGCATGCAGGGCGATTCCGCCCACGCCGCGCCGCCGCGGCACGAGGGTCTCGATCGAGCCCTCCGGGCTGCGTCGAAACACCCCGCCCTTGCGCACGTCCGAGAAGTAGAGGTTGCCCAGGGCGTCGATGCGTGGCCCCTCGATCAGGCCGAAGCCGAAGGCGAGGGTCTCGATCGTGGCTCCCATGAGCCGTGATTGTCGCATACGTTCCGGAGGCACTCGTCGCGCTCGTACAATGGTCGCGATGTCGGAGCATCTCACGCTCGAGTGGGTGGGGCCGGAGGCGCTCGCCCCCTGCCTCGAGATCCGCCGCCAGGTCTTCGTGCTGGGCCAGGGGGTTCCCGAGGAGGTCGATCGCGACTCGCTCGAGGAGGACGCCGCGCACCTGCTGATCCGGATCCGCGGGCGGCCCGTCGCCACCGCGAGGCTTCGCTACCGGGAGGACGCGGCTCGCGCGGAACGCGTCGCGGTGCTCGAGGAGAGTCGAGGCCGGGGACTGGGACGCGCGCTCATGGATGCGCTCGAGCGCGAGGCGCGGCGGCGAAAGCTGCGTCGAATGACCCTGCACGCGCAGGTCGCGGTCGTCCGCTTCTACGAGCGCCTGGGCTACGAGGCGGAGGGACCCGTCTTCGAGGAGGCAGGCATCCCGCACCGCGCGATGAGCAAGGCACTCTAGCCGCAGCGATCTGCCAGGCGCCTGCGCCGAGGCGCCCCGGTCAAGATCCCGCGCGCAGGAGTCGAATCCCCCCTGGGAGGGGGACACCGGGCGCCGCTCGGCCGCCGCCTTCGACGGCACCACGCAAACCGCACTCGAGCCGGAGGGATGGAGCGCATGCAGGCAGTCACTCTCGCGACCAGGCCGTCCGTCCCGCCGCCGACCGCAGGCCCGAGCGATCGCGCGGTGCCGAGCAGCTCCCTGAGCCTGCTCTCGAGCACCGCGAGCCTGCGACAGAAGCTCGAGGTCAAGCTCGGCAGCGACGGAGAGCTCGAGCTCGATCTGCAGGCTCGTCTGCGCACCCAGACCCTGGCTCAGCTCGAGCTCGGGGGGCCGGAGGGAGCCGTCCAGGCCCTGGCGAAGCTCTCCGAGTCGATCACGCTGCGCATCCACCTGGAGATCCAGGCGGACGCCACGCCGGGGGGTCTGCGGGATGCGCTCCAGCAGCTCGCGTCGGGCTTCCGCGATGCGCTCGACTCGCTGGCTGGCAGCTTCGCGAGCAAGGGCGACACCGGCGGGGCTGGGGAGACCCTGGTCTCGAGGGTCCGGGACGCCTTCGCCTCGCTGCTCGACGGACTTCGACCGGCGTTCGAGGGCCAGACCGGCCCGGCAGCTCCAATCCGAGAGCCGAACGAGACCCGAGAGGCGCGCGCCCATGAGCGCGAGGCGGGCCGGGAGGCGGACGAGCGGCCTGCTCGCCCGCGGTCCGAGGCGCCCGGGGGTCGCCACGGCGAGCCTGCAGCTTCGCTCGATCGACGCTTCGTCCGGCTCCGGAGCGACCTGCAGGACCGCTTCGCGCGCGGGCTCGAGGTCCTGCTTCAGAGCCTCGAGGGGCGGAGCTTCGGGTCGCCGCCCCCGACCCCACCGGCCGAGGCCGCGTCGTCCGGGGCTCCGGCCCTCGCCCGCGCACCGGCGCGGAGCGCCTTCGAGCTGCAGCTCTCCCGCCGTCAGGAGGTGCGCTTTCGGCTGATCGAGCGACGCGTTTGACCCGAGCCCGTCCCCGGGGAATCGCGACTCAGTCGGTGCGCTCCAGGAGCGCTCTTCGCAGCTGAGGGGCCACGCGGCGACAGAGCTCCCGCTGGCTCTGGAAGCGCTCGAGGGTCTGGCGTAGGGCGCGCTTGGCGGTCGGGATCGGGTGCGCCCGGAAGAACGCCGCGACCTCGCGGCGGGCCTGCGGCGTCTCGAGGGCGGAGAGCGCGCCGACTAGCCGCCCGGCGAGCCCAGGGGAGATCCGTGGCTCGAGCTCCGGCCAGCGCTCCTGGATGAAGGCCCACGTGGCATCCCGGGCCTGACGGTTGGCGAGCAGCCGCACGAGCAGGGGTACGACGTCCTGGGTCGGAATGTCGTCGGTGAGCAGCAGCTCGAGGGAACGCTTCACCTGGGGCTCGGCCCGAAAGCTCGCGAGACCCTGCTCGAAGCGCGTACGTTCCTGTGGCGTGGCCGCACGTCGCATGGCGCTCCGGTAGCGGCTCCAGAGCCGCGCGCCGCCCTCGCGAGCGGCGATCGCGACGACCGACCCCGCCAGGTTGGCGTCGAGCGAGTGCCGACCGTCCAGGTAGACCTGAGCGCGAACGCATGCGGCCGCCACGAGCTGCGGCGCCTCTGCAAGGCCCCCCGCCAGGCGCAGAAGCGCGGCGCGGCGCAAGCGGACGGCCAGCGGCTCTCTCTGACGAGGGCGCCATCCCAGTGCCTGGAAGGGGGGCGCAAAGCGGTCCGCGAGCCAGCGCCGCAGGAGCCCGGGCGTGTCGTCCCCTCGGGCGTGCGCGATCGGACCCAAGAGGGTCCCCAACGGTCCGATCAGGGAGTCGAGCACCTCGGCCTCGGGCTCCTCCGCCAGCGCATCGACCGCCTCCAGAAAGGGAGCCAGCTCGCGGACCCCCGCACGGAGCCCGGCCCACTCGTGACCGATCCGTCCCATCCGCTCGACTGGTCGCAGCCGCTCCAGGTCGCGGGAGATGCGGGTCCCCAGGGCGGGCTCGTGGAAGGGGCGATAGAAGCCCGACTCCTCCGCATTCGCGTAGATCCAGGCGATCGACCCCGCCGGGCCCATGTCGATGGACTCGCGAGCCCGGCGCAGCAGGTGACGCTCCAGGCGCATGCGTCCCGCGCCCCGCTGGGGCTGGACGCGAATCACGGCCGGGATCGGCCATGTCGCCCGCCGGGCGACCTCGGGCGCTCGCGGGCTCGAGAAGAAGCGGCTCTGCCGGGTGACCAGGCGATCGCGGCCGCGCGAGCGGCGCAAGCCGACCTCGAGTGCGGGGTAGCCGGGTCGGCCGATCCAGCGCTCGGCCACCCTTTGCACGGGCTGGCCCGAGACCTCCTCGAGAGCCGACCACAGGTCGGCGCCCCGCGCGTTGCCTTCGCGGTGGCGGCGGATGTAGCGGCGCACTCCTCGCTGGAAGACGGCCGGGCCGAGCCAGCGCTCGAGCATGCGTACGACCGCGGCGCCCTTCTCGTAGGTGATCAGGTCGAAGTTCTCCGTCGCCTGGTCGGGGTGGTCGACCTCGATGTAGATGGGGTGCGTGCTCTGGAGGGCATCCTCGCCAAGGGCGGCGGAGCGGCCGTGCTCGAAGTCGAGCCACATGTGCCAGTCCGGCTGCCACTGGTCGACGATCGTGAAGGCCATCCATGTGGCGAACGCCTCGTTCAGCCACAGGTCGTCCCACCATTCCATGGTGACGAGGTCTCCGAACCACATGTGCGCGAGCTCGTGTGCCATCACCTCGGCCACGCGCTTGCGCTCGGCAAACGTCAATGTCTTGGGATCGCTGAGCAGCAGCGTCTCGCGAAAGGTGACCGCGCCCGCATTCTCCATGGCACCAAACTCGAAGTCGGGCACCGCGATCAGGTCGAGCTTGGCGTAGGGGTAGGGGAGACCAAAGTAGCGTTCGAGCCGCGCCAGCGACTCGACGGCGCACTCCAGGGCAAAGCCCGCCAGGTGGCGCTTGCCCGGTGCGCACCACACGCGAACCGGAGTGCCGCCGCAGCGCCGCACCCGGGAGCTCTCGAGCTCGCCCACGATCAGCGCCACCAGGTAGGTCGAGAGCGGGGGCGTCTCTGCGAACTCGATGCGCTGCTGGCGTCCGCGCCGTGTCACCCGAGCCACGGGAGCATTCGAGACCACCCGGTTGCGAGCGGGGGTGGTCACTGCGATCGCAAAGCGCGCCTTGTGGGAGGGCTCGTCGAAGCAGGGAAACATCCGCCGCGCGTCGGCGGCCTCGAGCTGGGTGGTCGCATAGCGGTGGCGTCCCGACCGGGCCAGGTAGAGGCCGCGCAGGTCGCTGCGAAGCGGTCCCGTCCAGCGCAGCGCGAGCGTCGCGACTCCGGCCTGGATGGGCCTCGCGAAGCGCAGCTCCAGCGACTCGCGTCGCGCGAGGGTTCGCACGCGAGCGGCGCTCTGCGTCCCCTTGGAGTCGGTCGCCTGCACCTCGCTGACCTGCAGGTCGACCGCGTGCAGCTCGATCGTTCGTGTGGCGCTGCGGAGCTCGATCTCGATCTGCTCCTCGCCTGCGAAGCGCTCGCGCGAGGGATCGATCTCGAGGTCGAGGCGGTAGCGGTGGGGGCTCGGATTCGCGGGAAGTCTCGGCATCGGGGGCGAATGTAGCCGCTCGCTGCGTTAGGATCTTGCGCCCCGTTCCCCGAGGAATTGCCGATGGCCCGAAGCAGATGACGGACGCCCTCTCCACGCTCCAGCGCGATGCGACCCTGGATTGCCTGGAGCGCGAGTCGTTCGAGCTGGTGGTGATCGGCGGCGGAATCAGCGGAGCGGGGATCGCGCGCGAAGCGGCGCGGCGCGGGGTTCGCGTCGCCCTCGTCGAGGCGGGGGACTTTGCAGGCGGGACCTCGAGCAAGTCGTCCAAGCTGATCCACGGAGGCCTGCGCTACCTGGCTCACGGCGAGGTCGGCCTCGTGCGCGAGACGGCGCTCGAGCGGAAGACGATCCACCAGCTGGCGCCGCACCTCGCGGAGCCGCGCTGGATGGTGCTGCCCACCCGCTCCCGGGCGGGGCTGGTGAAGTTCCGGCTCGCCATCACCGCCTACGAGAAGCTCGGCGCGGTCGCGAGCGAGGACCGGCACCGGACCTGGACCCGGAAGGACCTGGAGGCCGAGGAGCCCATCCTGGATCGCGCCGTCCATGGCCATGCCTGCGCGTACCGCGAGTATCTCACCGACGATGCCCGCCTCGTGATCGCCAACCTGCGCGCCGCCGTCGCCGCGGGGGCGGTCGCGATCAACCACGTCCCGGTCGACGAGATCCTGGTCGAGGGGGGGCGCGCCTGTGGGGTCTCGGCGCGATGTGCCTCGAGCGGCCGGCGCGTGCGCATCCGGGCCCGGGCCGTGATCAACGCGGCGGGGCCCTGGGTCGAGGCCGTACGCAGGCTCGAGGACTCCGAGGCTCCGCCGCTGCTCCATCTCTCGAAGGGAATTCACGTCTCGATTCCAGCGGAGCGCCTCCCGGTGCGAAACCTGGTGCTGATGACGGCATCGGATGGACGTGGCCTCTTTGCGCTCCGCCGGGGTCCCGTCGTCTATGTGGGGACCACCGATACCAGCTGGACGGGGGGCGCCACCCGCTGGCCCGAGGTGACCTCGACCGACGTCGAGTACCTGCTCGAGGCCCTCCCGCGCGCCTTCGCAGTCGAGCCGATCAAGCCCGAGGAGGTCGTCGCGGCGTGGGCGGGCCTGCGGCCGCTGGTCGCGCAGCCCGGCAAGAGCCCCACCGAGATCTCGAGACACGACGAGATCCTGACCGGCCCGGCCGGAGTGGTGACGGTGGCCGGAGGAAAGCTCACCGGCTACCGGCCCACCGCACGGCGGGCACTGGAGAGGGCGGCGCAGGTCGCGGGCCTGCGGCTTCCCCCCGCGCCCGCCGAGGCGCCGCTCCCGGGGGGAGACTTCGACGGAGACCTCGGCCGACTCGAGCGCGATCTCTCGGCCCGCCACTCGCTCTCTCTGCCGGCGGCCCAGCGGCTGGTGCGGCTCTACGGGGCCGAGGCCGAGGCCGTGCTGGCGCTCGGCGCGGAGCCGATCGCGGGGGCGGAGACGGTCGTGCGAGGGGAGATCGACTGGGCGATCGAGCGGGAGGGGGCGCTCCACGTCGAGGACGTCGTCTATCGACGGACGCGCGTGGCTCTCTACGATCCCGGAGCGCCCGCCGCGCTGGGCGAGCGGGTGGCCGAGCGCATGGCTCGACGCCTCGGGTGGAGCGAGGAGCGCCGAGCGAGCGAGGTCTCGGAGCTTCGCCGCCACCTGGCCGATGACCTGGCCTTCGCCGGACCCCATCATGGCTGAGACCGGTGGCTGAGACCGGTGGCTGACATCGTCGGCCGCCTGCGCCAGGCGCTCGGGGATCGCGTGCGCACGGATCCCTCGACCCTCGATGCGCACCGCCGCGATCGCTGGCCGCTCTCGGAGCTGCTGGAGTTCCAGGGTCGTGCCCCGCCGCGGCCGCTCGCCGTGGTCGAGGCGACCTCGACCGACGAGGTTGCCGAGACCCTCCGCCAGTGTCGCGAGGCGCGGGTCGCGGTCATTCCCTTCGGGGGCGGCAGCGGGGTGTGTGGGGGGATCCTCGCCGATCCGGGCGCGATCGTGCTCTCGACGCGGGGCCTCGAGGGGCTCGTCGAGCTCGACGATCGCTCGCTGGCCGCCCGTTTTCGCGCCGGCACGATGGGCATGGACGCCGAGCGCGCGGTGGAGGCCCACGGGCTGACGATCGGGCACTGGCCCCAGTCGATCGACCTGTCGACGGTGGGCGGCTGGGTGGCGACGCGCGCGGCGGGTCAGCTCTCGACCGCCTACGGCAGCATCGAGGACCTGCTGCTCGGGCTCGAGGTGGTCCTTCCGGACGGCCACGTCCTGCGAACGCGACGGGCCCCACGCAGCGCGACGGGTCCCGACCTGCGCCAGCTCTTCTGCGGGAGCGAGGGGACGCTCGGGGTCATCACCGAGGTCGAGCTCTCCCTGCGCGAGCGACCCACGGCCCGCCGCGGGCAGGCCTTCGACTTCGCTGACTTCGACGCGGGCCTCGAGGCGATCCGCCGCCTGGTCCGCGCGGGCTGGCGGCCGCCCGTGGTACGTCTCTACGACACCGCGGAGGGCCCGCGGCAGTTTCCGGAGTGCGCTCCGGGTCGTGCCCTGCTGCTCCTGCTCCACGAGGGACCCGAGGAGGCCGTCGAGGCGGAGGCGCCCGCGGTCGCGCGGATCTGCGTCGCGGCGCACGGCCGCGAGACCGACGCCCGCTGCGTCGATCACTGGCTCGAGCGCCGCAATCACGTTCCCGAGTTCCGGGATCTCTTCGCGCGGGGCCTGGTGTTCGACACGATCGAGATGTCGGCGACCTGGGACCGCATCGGCCCGCTCTACGAGAACGTGCGTCGCGCCCTGCTCGAGGTGCCCGACGTCGTTGTGGCGTCGGCGCACTCGAGCCACAGCTATCGCTCCGGCACCAACCTGTACTTTACCTTCGTGGCGCGGCCCGCAGATCCTGCCGACCTGGCCGAGCGCTATCGCGCCTGCTGGCGTGGCGCCATGCGGGCGACCCTGGCGAGCGGCGGCTCGATCTCGCACCACCACGGGATCGGCCGGGTTCGTCGCGAGGACCTGCCGCTCGAGCTCGGCGAGGCGGGCCTCGGGGTGCTCCGGGCGCTCAAGCGAGCCCTCGACCCCGAGGGGCTCCTGAACCCGGGTGTGCTGCTCTAGTGTCCCGTCCCGGGAGCTCGCTCGCATTCTCGACGGCCGTGGCATCCTCGCTCGCGGCGTTGCCCTCGCTCGACGAATCTACCGATTCGCCTCGCTCGCGCGCGAGGCGCCCCGACCGCGAGACCTGCGTCGGAACTCCTGGGACGGAGCACTAGGCCCCCGCATGGCCGAGTGCGTGCTGGCACTGGACGTGGGAACGACCGGGGCGCGCGCACTGCTCGTCGATCGGCAGGGCGCCGTTCTCGCCCGCAGCTACCAGCGCCTCGCGGTACGGACGCCGCGCCCGGGCTGGGTCGAGCAGGATCCCGAGGAGCTGGCGCGCGTCTCCCTCACCCTGCTCCCTCAGGTGCTGGCCCAGGCCGGAAGGAGCGCGAGCGACGTGGCGGCGATCGGCGTCGTGTCGCAGCGCAGCACGGCGCTGGCCTGGGACCGCGAGACGGGTCGGCCGCTGGCCCCTGCGATCGGCTGGCAGGACCAACGCACCGCAGAGCGCGTGGCCGGGTTTCGCGCGCAGGGCCTGCCCCTCAACACCCTGGCCTCGGCGACCAAGTTCGAGTGGTGGCTCCGCCACGACCCCGCCGTGAAGCGCGCCCAGGAGTCCGGACGGCTGTGCCTGGGCACTCCCGACTCGTGGCTCACCTGGGTCCTGACGGCAGGTCGGGCGCACGTGACCGATCCGGGCCACGCCTCGTGCACCGCGCTCTTCGATCTCGCCTCCCAGACCTGGTCGGAGCCGCTGCTGGCACTCTTCGGTGTCGATCTGCGCTCCATGCCGAAGCTGGAGGCGACGAGCGCCGTCGTGGGCGAGACTCCGCCCAAGCTCCTCGGCTCACCCGTCGCGGTGGCCGCGCGCGCGGGTGACCAGCAGGCTGCGGCGTTTGCCCAGGGCGTCCACCGCGAGGGCCAGAGCAAGCTGACGCTCGGGACCTCCGCCATGCTCGACCAGCACTGCGGCCACACGCCTCCCGACTTCGCCGACGGGAGCTACCCGCTGGCCCTCTGGCGGCTCTCCCAGGGCTCCCCC
>JBHHYV010000007.1:0-58513 GCA_046757685.1 Myxococcota bacterium | reverse complement strand
TGCTCTTCGAGCCACTTGGTTTGCAGGCTGTCGGTCTGAAGGCCGCCTTTCTCCGTTCGCAAGGCCGCGGCTGCGCTCAGGAAGCCACCAACCCAGGGAATGCTCCCGAGCGCCGCGAGGGCGAACTTCTCGATGATGCGTTTGCGGTCCGACGGCGTCGCCTTGGCTAGTTCATCCCGTATAACCTGAATGGCGACGTCTTCGTCGAATCCGGGATTGTCCGGCATTGCACCTGACTTTCGCTGCGCGGTCTAACTCCTATTCGTACCCCAGGATACCCGATACTCCGGGCGCGGGGGGTTCGGGGTAGGTGCTGGAGTGGCGCGCGGGATGCGGGGAAAGGAGAGCTGAAACGGGGGGATGTCTTGTGGGGCGGGGAGCGCGCGGGATGTTATGTGGCTGGGGGGAGCGGCCTAGACGGAAAATCCCGGAGTTATCGGGAATCGCGTAGGAGGCCGTGCGGAGCTTTGGGATCGATCCTCTCGAGTGGTTCGGGGCGGAGGTAGGGGGTGCTCGGGGCGTAGTGCCTGGGCGACCCGCCCGCAGCACCCACATCCCAGCCCGCAGCACCCACCGCCCACCACCCAGGAAGGGCGGGGCCGGTGGCGGGATGAGCTCTCACAGTCGGTCGGCGGGGCTGGGGATGCCGTAGGGGCCGCGGTCCAGGACGTGTGTGTAGATCATGGTGGTCTTGAGGTCGCGATGGCCGAGCAGCTCCTGGATGGTGCGAATGTCGGTGCCATCCTCGAGCAGGTGGGTGGCGAAGGAGTGGCGCAGGCTGTGGCACGTGACGCGCTTGGGCGTGCCGAGCTCGCGCATGGCACGGCGGAGCGCCTTCTGGATCGCGGACTCGTGCAGGTGATGTCTCCAGCCGCGCCTTGCGACGGGGGAGTGGACGGGGCAGCCATCCCCCTGGATGGGTCCCCGGTGCAGGCGAGATCCGGGGAATACCCACTGCCAGCGCCAGTCGAGGGCCGCGGAAGGGTACTTTCGGCCGAGCGCGTGCGGAAGCGGGACGCGACCTGCGCCGCGCTCCAGATCGTTGGCGTGCAGCGAACGCGCGCGCGCGAGCTGATGGCGCAGGGCGGGAACGCACGCACGCGGTAGAAAGCTCGTGCGTTCGCGTCGGCCCTTGGGCTCGCGGAGCACGATCTGCTGGCGGTCGAAGTCGACGTCCTTGACGCGGAGTCGCAGGGCCTCGAGAAGCCGCAGGCCGCTGCCGTAGAGCAGCGTCGCGACGAGCTGCGGCGGCCCCTGGAGTCGCGAGAGGAGTGCTCGAATCTCCTCGCGCGTCAACACGACGGGAAGGTGCCGCGATCTTCGCGCGCGCACGACCTCGTCGAGACCCTCCACCTCGATCGTGAGGACATGGCGATAGAGGAAGAGGAGGGCGCAGAGCGCCTGGTTCTGGGTCGAGGCGCTCACGTGCCTGCCGACGGCCAGCTCCGACAGAAAGGCGACGATCTCGGGTGTCCCCAGGTCCGCCGGGTGTCGCTTGTGGTGAAAGAGGATGAAGCGGCGAATCCACGAGACGTAGGCCTCCTCGGTCCTGCGGCTGTAGTGACGCAGGCGCAGGGTGCTGCGAACCCGCTCCAGGAGCTTCGGCCGCCGGGGGAAGACGATCACAGCCTGTGCGGGGCGCGAGCGCGCGGCACTGGGTTGCGACGGATCGGTCGGGGAGTTCGACACGGGGCCCTCCGGACCGGGACCGGAAGGGGCGAGGACCCGATTCTAGCAGCCGAGTCCGGGGAGCCGCACGGGGGCACCGTCGGGGTGGAAATCCAGCGGGGGCTCGACATCCTCTCGCGCCAGGGGTGGAGGGGTGGCCGGTAGCGCGAGGGCGAGCCGGGACCCATCCCGGAGTCCTTCGGAGGCAACCCATGGCTCCCGCCGGAAATCCGGACGAACGCGACATTGGGCAGCTGCGCGATGGCTACTTCGTGCGGGCCCCGTCGTCGCTTGCGGACGATCGCACGCGCGTCCTCAAGCAGGGGGAGACCTTCGCGGTCTTCGATCGCTCCGCCGACTTCCACCCGATGGGCCGGGGGCAGCAGGGGCTCTACTTCGAGGGCACGCGGCACCTGAGCCGGCTCGAGCTGCGCGTGGGCCGCAGCCGACCCCTGCTGCTCAGCTCGACCGTGACCGAGGACAACGCGCTCGTGGTGGTCGATCTCACCAACCCGCTGGCGCCCCTGACCTCGGGGGATGATGCCGGCCGCGCCGTGGAGCAGGAGACCCTCCACATCTTTCGCACGGCGGTGCTCTGGGAGGGGGCGTGCCAGCAGCGGCTGCGGCTGCGGAGCTTTGCTCTCGAGCCGATGGAGATCTCGATCTCGCTGCGCTTCGAGGCGGACTTCGCCGACGTCTTCGAGGTGCGGGGCGTCGAGCGCAGGCGGCGGGGGCGGATGCGGGTCCCCGTCCTCGAGAGCGACCGTGTCGTGCTGGCCTACGAGGGGCTCGACGGTCTCCTGCGCCAGACGACGCTGCGCTTCGAGCCGGCGCCTCGACAGCTCGACGGCGAGAGTGTGGAGTTCCAGCTGTCCCTGACTCCCGGCGCCGGGGCGACCGTCTTCGTGAGCATCGCCTGCCGCGAGCGGGCCGACCGCGCGCCCGCGCTCTCGTTCCGGGAGTCGGTCGAGGCCTCGCGCCGGGCGTTGCGGCCGCGCGCACGTCTCGACGGAATCGAGACGTCGAACGAGCAGTTCAACGACTGGCTCAACCGCTCGGTCTCCGACCTGCGCATGATGCTCACCGAGACGCCCCACGGCCTATATCCCTACGCCGGCGTTCCCTGGTTCAGCACGCCCTTCGGGCGCGACGGGATCCTGACCGCCCTCGAGACGCTGTGGCTCGACCCCTCGATCGCGGCCGGGGTGCTGCGCTTCCTCGCGGCCACCCAGGCCGACACGGAGGACGCGGAGGCCGACGCCGAGCCGGAGTCCGTGTCTCGGTATCGCACCGTCGCGCGGCGATCGACCGATGCCCCCCGCCGGTGTCCCCGCTCTCGGCTGGCTGGGCGGGCTAGGGGGGCCCGTGCTCGGGAGACCGGAGCATGCTGCGACTCGAGGGGGTCATGCCCATGGGTTCATGCCTTCGAGATGTGTGACCGGTTCGGTGCTCCTCTCAGCACCGCCCGCAGCAGTGTCAAGCCGCGGTGCCTGCGGAGACGCGACCCGGCGGAGTGCCTAGTAGCTGGCGACGCTCTGCGTCACGGACTCGCTCGGGACGCCCCGGGCGGGCAGGTCGGCGAGCGAGGTCGGCACCGGCGGCCGTCCGGCGGGGCGCACGCGGCGGCCGTAGGTCGTGGTGCGCTCGTAGGGGATGCGGCCGATCTCGAGGATGTGGCTCCAGATCTGGTCCTCCTCGATGTGGTCGCCGTGCTCCGAGCCCGCCGCCTGGCTGATCGACTCCTCCATCAGCGTGCCGCCAAAGTCGTTGGCACCGGCCATCAGGCCCATCTGCCCGAGGCGGGGGCCCATCTTCACCCACGAGATCTGGACGTTGCGGATCCACGGGCGCAGGAAGAGCCGCGCCACGGCCAGGATCCGCAGGTCCTCCCAGGCCGACGGGCCCGAGCGCGAGCCCAGCTCCCGGTACAGGCGCGTGCGGTGGGGGATGAAGCCGAGCGGGACGAACTCGGTGAAGCCGCCGGTCGCCTTCTGCAGGTCGCGTAGCAGCGCCAGGTGGCGCGCGATGTGCTCGTCGCGCTCCACGTGGCCGTACATCAAGGTCGAGCTCGAGCGCAGACCCACCTCGTGGGCGGCCGTCACGATCTCGACCCAGCGCCGGGTTCGGAGCTTGCGCGGCGAGATACGCTCGCGCACCTCGTCGCAGAGGATCTCGGCGGCGGTCCCCGGGATCGTTCCCAGGCCCGCGTCGCGCAGCATCGTCAGGTAGTCGCGCAGCGTCATGCCCCCCGACTTGCGATGCCCGAAGTCGATCTCCTCCGGAGAGAAGGCGTGGATGTGCATCTCCGGAAGCTCCGCCTTGATCGCCTCGACGATCGAGCGGTACCAGAAGCCGTCCTTGTTGGGATGGATGCCACCCTGGATGCACACCTCCGAGGCGCCGCGCTCCCAAGCCTCGCGCGCGCGCGCGACCACGTCGTCGAGCCCGCGGTCGTAGGCGTCGGCATCGCCCTTGTGGCGCGCGAAGCCGCAGAAGCTGCAGCCCACGTAGCAGATGTTGGTGAAGTTGATGTTGCGGCAGACCACGTACGAGACCTCGTCGCCCACGTCCTCGTGGCGCGCCAGGTCGGCCACACCGACGAGCGCGTGAAAGTCCGTTCCGCGCGCGCCGAGCAGCGTGAGCGCGTCGCGCGCCGAGAGCTCCTTCTGCGCAAGCGCCGCCTCGAGCGCCGTGCGCACCGGAATGCTCGTGGCTCCCAGAAGTCGGTCGAAGAGCATGGAGGGGTCCTTTCAGGCGTCGGGCGTGGAGAGAGGTCCGCCGAGCGGATAGCCGGATGCGTCGCAGACTGCGCGCAGCGCCGCGAGCATGGCGGGATCGAAGAGCTCCGGTCGCTCGCGCAGGGTCTCGGGGTACACGCAGAGCCGCTCGCGGAGCTGGAACCCCGCGCGCTCGGTGCGTTGCCGCAGGTCGCGGAGCTCGGGCCAGGGGGCCTCGGGGTTGATGAAGTCGATCGTCACCGGAGACACGCCGCCCCAGTCGTTGATCCCCGAGCGAGCCAGCAGCTCGAGCGAGGTCGGCGACAGGTTCGGCGGCGCCTGCACGTTCATCCCCGGACCGAGCAGCAGCCGCGTCAGGGCCACCGTGGCGGCCATCTCCGCATCGCTCGGCACGGGCCAGTCGGCCATGGGCGTCGCGGGCTTGGGATGGAAGGGCTGCACGATCACCTCCTGGATGTGGCCGTAGGCCGCGTGCAGCCGGCCGATCTCGAGAATCGTGTCGATCCGCTCGGCGGGGGTCTCGCCGATTCCGATCAGGATTCCGCTGGTGAAGGGAATCCCGATCTCTCCGGCCTCGCGCGTCATGCGGATGCGCTTGGCGGGATCCTTGTCGGGCGCCCAGTAGTGCGCCTCGCCCCGCTGGCGCAGGCGGGGCGAGGTGCTCTCGAGCATGAGCCCCATGCTGGCGTTCCACGGGCGCAGCGCGTCGAGCTCTCCCGCGGCCATCACGCCCGCGTTGGTGTGCGGAAAGAGCCCCTCCTCGAAGGCCGCGCGACAGGCGTCGACCAGGTACTCCGGCGTCGTCGCGTAGCCCTGCTCCCGGAGCCAGCGGCGGTAGCCGCGGTAGGCGATCTCGGGCTTGTCCCCCAGGCAGAAGAGCGCCTCGTGACAGCCGCGCGCGGCGCTGGTGCGCGCCAGCTCCCGGACCGCGGCGAGCGTGTAGGTGTGCGCCTCCTCGCTGCGAAATCCCTTGGCAAAGGTGCAGTAGGCGCAGCGGTTGCGGCACAGGTTGGTGAGGGGGACGAAGACGTTGAGCGAGACGGTGACGATCCGCCCGTGCCCGCGCCACGCCACCTCGCGCGCGGCCTCCAGCAGCGGCTCGAGCAGCTCGCTCGGGTCGGCCCGGACCGACTCCGCGATCGCCACCGCTGCGTCCCGCTCCAGGGGCTCGGCATCGACCGCCTTGCGAATCCGCTCGATCAGCTCGGGCCGGCCCATGGACCGACTCTACCCTTCAGGCAAGGAGATTGACAATGCCTGAGATCGGAGACAATATGGTTCCTCTAGATTGACAATCGCATGAGCTACCTGGGGCAGATGGTCCTCTTCGCGCGCGTGGTCGAGGCGGGGAGCTTCGCGGCGGCCGCGGCAGCCGCGGGGCAGACACGCGCGGCGGTCAGCAAGCAGATCGCCGGCCTCGAGGCGCACATCGGCGCGCAGCTGCTCAACCGCACCACGCGGCGGATGAGCCTGACCGAGGTGGGGCAGGAGTTCTACGCGCGCTGTGCGCGGATCGCGCGCGAGGCCGAGGAGGCGGAGCGCGCCGTCGCCAGCCTGCAGGGCGCCCCGCGCGGGTCGCTGCGCGTCTCGGCCCCCGTCACCTTCGGACGCCGCTACCTGTCGCCCCGGATCGCGGCCTTCCTGGAGCGCTACCCCGAGATCGCGATCGAGCTGCGACTCTCGGACGCAGACAGCGACCTCGTCGAGGACGGCTTCGATGTCGGAATCCGGATCGCCCCGCGCGCGGGCCAGGCGCTGACCGGCCGCCGGCTCGCCCCCAGCCCACGCGCCATCGTCGCGGCACCCGACTACCTGGCCCGGCGAGGCACTCCCCGCACCCCCGAGGATCTGCGCCGCCACGACTGCCTGCTCTACTCGCAGCTCGCGACCCCGGCCCTGTGGCGCTTCCGGGGCGGCCGCAGCGTTCGCGTGAAGGGCCGCTTCCGGGTCGATCACGGCGACTCCCTGCGCCAGGCCGTGCTCGACGGGCTCGGCGTCGCCTACATGCCCACCTTCATCGTGGGACCCGACATCGCGGAGCACCGCCTCGTCGCCCTGCTCTCCCAGCATGCCGAGTCGCGCAGCGGCGTCTGGGTCGTCCATCCGCGCAACCGGAACCTGACGCCCAAGGTGCGCGCCTTCGTCGAGTTCCTGGTCGAGCAGTTCCGCGACGGCGCCCCCTGGGGGCTCGGATGACTGCACGGCACTCGGCGATTCCCGTCACCCTCACCCTGGTCCGCGGGGGCGAGTCCCTGCTGCTGCTGCGCAACCGTCCGGACAAGGACCGCTTTCCCGGCATGTGGACGCTTCCCGGCGGGCACGTCGAGGCGGGCGAGGACGTGCGCGAGGCCGCGCGGCGCGAGGTCACCGAGGAGGCGGGCTTCGATCCCGGACGGCCGCGCCTGCGCGGCGTGATCCACGAGACGGGTCTCCTCGGCCACGCGCACCTGCTCTTCGTCTTCGATGTCCAGGTCTCCCCCTCGCTCTGCTTCGAGGGCGCCCGCGAGGCTGCGGACGGGATCCTGCGCTGGTTCCCGCGCGAGCACCTGCCCTGGGCGGACCTGGTGCGCGACCTCCAGGTGCTGATCCCCAGGCTGCTCTCCTGCGACGCGCTCCTCTTCGGCAAGCAGATCTTCGACGGAGGCGATACCTCGATCCGCCTCGAGCTCTCGCACACCCGCGCGATCGCGGACTGACCTGCCTCTACGACGGCGAGTCCCGGAAGGACCGGACGAAGGCCTGCTGCTCGGCCGTCTCGGGCGACGGATACTCGCGGGGATCGCGGCCGCGAAGGCGACCGATCTCGTCGAGGACGCTGGCGGGCGTGGCGGCGCCCGAGCGGATCAGCCAGACCCCGGCCAGGATGCCCGCGCGCCCCCGGC
The DNA here is from genome assembly GCA_046757685.1 of Myxococcota bacterium. GTDB lineage: Bacteria > Myxococcota_A > UBA9160 > SZUA-336 > SZUA-336 > JBHHYV01. The sequence goes on along the minus strand of JBHHYV010000007.1, from coordinate 51,225 downwards.
CGCCCCAGCAGTGGGCGTACACCGCATGGCCTCGCGCCAGGCTCTGGTCGATGGCGGCCAGGATCCGGCGCATCTGCGCCCGGGTCGGCACGCTGCAGTCCTCGATCGGAAAGCGCAGACACTCGCACACGACGCCCTGCTCGGCTGCGAGGCGCCCGAGCGGCTCCCCGTAGGCCTCGAGCCCGCGCGGGTCCTCCTCCATCAAGCTCACGAAGGTGCGGATCCCCAGACCCAGCAGCGCCCCCAGCCGCTCGAGAGTCGCGGCGCGCCCGCTGCCGCCGGGATGGTTCCCGATCAGCAGCCGGCCGGGATCGACCCAGTAGGTCCCGGTCCAGGGCCCAGGCCGGGTGCTCATCCGCGTGACCTCAGGCTCCCACGATCTCGGGTCGGAAGAATGCCAGGCGTTCCCGCATCACACGCACGGCCTCGGGATTGGAGTCTATCAACAAGAAGCGACGCCCATGAAGTGCCGCCGCGCAGCCGGTCGTGCCGCTGCCGGCAAAGAAGTCGAGCACCAGGTCGCCCGGGCACGAGTGGACCTTGACGATGCGCTCCAGGATCGCGAGCGGCTTCTGGGTGGGGTAGCCGGTCTTCTCGCGGCTGTTCGTGGGGACGATGGTCTGCCACCAGACGTCGGTCGGGACTTTTCCCCGCGCCGCCTTCTGGGGCCCGACCAGCGAGGGGGCGCGGTAGGGAATACGATCGATCGCGTCGTAGTCGTAGGTGTACTTCTCGGGGTCGCGCACGTACCACAGGATGTTGTCGTGCTTGGCCGGCCAGCGACGCCGCGAGCGACCGCCGTAGTCGTAGGCCCAGATGATCTCGTTCTTGAAGGCCTCGCGTCCAAAGATCCCATCACACGCGACCTTGCAGTAGTGCACCTCGCGAGGATCGAGATGCAGCATCAATGTTCCACGCGGGGAGAGCAGGCGCCGCACCTCGCGCAGCAGGGGCTCGAGGAACCCGACGAAGTCGTCGTGGCGATCCTCGAACTCCGTCGACGGAGAAGTCAGCGTGCGATAGCGCCGGCCTCCGAACCCCCTGCGGTCGCCGCCCTCGGCATCGCGCACCACGCGCATGCGCTGGCGCCGCTGGGTGCGGCCGGTATTGAAGGGAGGATCGATGTAGCAGAGGTCGACGCAGCCGTCGGGCAGCGCCGGGAGCACCTCGCGGCAGTCTCCCAGGACGATTCGCCGCTCGATCACGCCACCGCTACCTTCCGCGCGTGCCGACGCGCGCGATCCTCTTCGATCTCTTCGACACCCTGATCGACCTGCCCCTCGAACACCTGCCCAGCATCCAGATCAACGGGCGCAGCTATCGGTCCACCTACCGGCGTCTCCACCAGGCCATCGTGCAGCGGGCCCCCATCGGGTTCGAGGCCTTCGCGCAGGCGCTGGCCCGCGTCGACCGCGAGCTGCGCGATGCGCGCTACGCCGAAGGGCGCGAGGTCCCCACCCGCGAGCGCTTCCGCGAGCTGGCCCGAAGTCTGGGCCTCGAGGACCCCGATCTCCCCGACGAGCTGACCCGGATCCACATGGACGCCCTGCGCGCCACGGCGCGCCTCGTGCCCCATCATCGCCAGGTGCTCGCCGACCTGCGCGGGCGCGTGCGACTCGCGCTCGTGTCCAACTTCAGCCACGCCGCCACCGCGCGCGCGCTGCTCGACCAGGCGCGCCTCGCCGAGCTCCTCGATCCGATCGTGATCTCCGAGGAGGTCGGCTACCGCAAGCCCCGACCCGAGATCTTCCGCTCCGCCCTGGAGCGGCTCGCGCTGGATCCGCACGAGGCCCTCCACGTGGGGGACCGGCTGGTCGCCGACATCGACGGCGCGGCCGCGCTCGGCATCGGCGGCGTGTGGCTGACGCGCCGCGTCGCCGATCCGGGCGGCAGCCTGGCGCGCTACTCGGGCGCCCGCCCGTTGCACGTGATCGGCGACCTGCGCGAGCTTGGCGCGATCCTGGACGCCGAGCCCACCTGAGCCACGCGCGAGTCGGGGCTGGCGCGTCACGCCCGGGCGCGGACGATGCGCACCCCGGCGCGCTCGGCCACTCCCGCCAGCGGCGCTTGCTTGCGCACGGTCACCCTGCAGCGGTCGATCGGGAAGGACTCGAGCAGCGCCGCCGCGATCTCCTCGGCCAAGGCCTCGACGAGCTGGTGGTCGCCCGCGGCCAGCCGCTCCACGGTCCGGTGCACGGCGACGTAATCGACGGTGTCGCAGAGCCGGTCGCTGCGCCCGGGCCGCGCCAGCGGCATCTCCAGGCTCAGATCGACCCGCACGGGGCGCTGCAGCTCGCGCTCCTCCTTCGAGGTGCCGAGCCGGGCGGGGACCTGGATGCCCTCGAGCAGGATCCGATCGGGCACGCCGGCCTCAGCCGCCGATGGCGCTCATCGTCCGGTCGGGCTTGACGAACAGACCGTCGCTGATGTGGTGCTTCTGCTCCTTGCGCGCCACGGCGGCGTGCAGGATCTGGGCGAGCGCCCCATCGTCGGCCCCGGCGCGCAGCGGCCCCAGCAGGTCGATCTCGTCGAGCGAGAACAGGCAGGTGCGCAGCTTGCCGTCCGCCGTCAGGCGGATGCGGTTGCACTGGCGACAGAAGGCGTTCGTCACCGAGTCGACGAAGCCCACCTTGCCCGGAGCCCCATCCGCGAACAGGTAGTCGCGGCTGGGCTGGCTGGGGTCGATGGACGCATCGGGCACGATCGGGTGCACGGCCCCGATCCGCTCGCGCAGCTCGGCCCCCGGGACCAGGCGATCGCGCGCCCAGGTCGAGCCGGCCTCGAGCGGCATGAACTCGATGAAGCGACACTCGAAGCCACGCGTTCGAGCCAGCTCGACGAAGTCGAGGATCTCGTCGTCGTTCACGCCGCGGATCGGCACCGTGTTGATCCGGATCGGCTTCATTCCAGCCCGCGCGGCCGCCTCGATTCCCGCGAGCACCTCCTCGAGCCGATCCCGATGCGTCATCTGCAGAAAGGTCTCGCGCCGCAGCGAGTCCAGGCTGATGTTGATGCGGCGCAGCCCGGCCGCTCGCAGGCCCTCGGCTCGGCGCGCCAGCGAGGTGGCGTTGGTGGTGAGCGCCAGCCCGTCCAGGCCGGCAATCCCGCTCAGGTCGCCGATCAGCGAGTCCAGCCCCCGCCGCAGCAGCGGCTCGCCGCCGGTGATCCGGACCTTGCGGATGCCGCAGTCCACCGCCACGGCCACCACGCGCACCAGCTCCTCGAGCGTCAGCAGCTCGGCCCGGGGCAGCCACTCGATGCTCTCGTCGGGGATGCAGTAGAAGCAGCGCAGATCGCAGCGATCGGTGACCGAGACGCGCAAGCTCTCGATCGAGCGCCCGAAGCGATCGACCAGGGGGAAGTCCGCCATCGCACCTCCAGGGTACCGGATTCCCCGGGGTCCTGTGCTACCCTGCGCGGCGCCATGAGCCTGCGACCCGAGATTCGCGCATTCCGCCGCATCCGTAGCCGGTCCCCCCGGCTCGGGTAGGTCCGCTCGCAGACTCACCCCCGCCGGCGCGGGACCTTCCTTGGGCCCTCACCCGGCGCCGCCCCTCCCACGCGCGCCGGCTCCGCGATTCACGTTTGCGCAGGGGATGATCGACTCCATGGCCAGCCTACCGCATGCCTTTCACGGGCAGGGGAACCCACTGGTCCTGATCAGCGGGCTCGGGGGCAAGGGCACGCACTGGCAGCCCTTCCTCGATGCCGCCGCGCGCTCGCACCGGGTGCTCACGTTCGACAACCGCGGCGCGGGCGTGGCGCTGCCGCCGCGGCCCGGCGCCACGATCCGGGACTTTGCCCTGGACCTGCTGGAGCTTCTCGACGACCTGGGCCTGGAGCGCGCCTCGTTTGCGGGCCGCAGCATGGGCGGCATGATCGCCCAGGAGCTGGCGCTGCTCGCCCCCGAGCGCGTCGACCGCCTGGTGCTGGTCTCGACGACCGGCCGGGTGGACCGCCATCTCGCGAGCCTCTTCCTGCTCTGGGCCAAGATGGCGGAGAGCGGCGTGTCGGCCCAGATCCGGCACGAGAGCAGCATGCTCTGGTGCCTGGGTCGAGAGGCCCTCGAGAGCGACCGTCGCGCCCAGGCCTACCTGCGCGCCAAGGCCCGGATGGACCGGCCCGCCGACTACGCAACCCAGGCGCGCGCGTGCTCGGCTCACGACGTGCTCGACCGTCTGGGCGCCCTGGCGATGCCCACGCTGGTCGTCGCGGGCACGGACGATCGGCTGACCCCGCTCCCGCACGCGGACGCGCTCTCGAAGGCGATCCCCCACGCCGAGCTCGCCCTCCTGCCCGGCTCGGGTCACCTGCCCTATCTTGAGAAGCCCGACGAGTTCGCGCGCGTGGTCCTGACCTTTCTCGAGCGAAAGAGGAGCCGATGCCGACCCCATTCGACGCCGTCGTAGAGCGGGAAGAACGTCTCTACGCTCCGGGAGTCCGGCGCTGGCCCGTCGCGCTCGTGCGGGGCGAGGGATCGCGAGTCTGGGACGTCGATGGCCGAGAGTACATCGACCTGACGGCGGGCTGGGCCGTGAACGCGATCGGTCACTGCCATCCGGCTCTGGTCGAGGCGATCCACGAGCAGGCGCGCACGCTGATGCAGACGACCAACATCGTTTACACGCTCCCGCAGCTCGAGCTGGCCGAAGAGCTCGCCCGGCGCACGCCCGAGGCGATCACCCGCGCGTTCTTCGTCTCGAGCGGCGCCGAGGCGAACGAGGGCGCCCTCAAGCTGGCTCACCGGGCCACCGGGCGCAGCCGCTTCGTCTCTACGTTCGGCAGCTTCCATGGTCGCACCCTCGGCGCGATGAGCGTGCTGGGGCAGGAGAAGTACCGCGCCCGCTGGAGCGCGCTCCTGCAGGAGAGCACCTTCGTTCCCTTCGGCGATCTGGCGGCGGCCGAGGGGGCGATCGCCGACGACGTGGCGGCCGTGGTCGTCGAGCCCATCCAGGGCGAGGGCGGCGTCCAGGTCCCCCCCGAAGGCTACCTGCAGGGGCTGCGCCGCGCTTGCGACGCCTCGGGCGCCCTGCTGATCCTGGACGAGATCCAGACCGGGATCGGACGCACCGGCCGCTGGTTCGCCCTCGAGCACTGGGACGTCGTGCCCGATATCCTGACCCTGGGCAAGGGCCTCGGCGGCGGCGTCCCGATCGCGGCGTTCCTGGCGACCGATCCCGTGATGTCGGCGATCGAGCCTGGGGACCACGGCGGCACCTACGCCGGCAATCCCCTGTGCTGCCACGCCGCGACGACCGTGGTGCGGGTGATCGAGCGCGAGGGGCTCGTCGCGCGCGCCGCCGACCTGGGCGAGCGCATCTCGGAGCGGCTTCGGGACTGCGCGAGGCGCCACACGGACCGGATCGAGACGGTTCGCGGTCTCGGGCTCCTGCTCGGCGTCGTGCTGCGCGAGCCCGAGCTCGCGGCGCGGGTGCTCCCAGCCCTGCGCGAGCGCGGCGTGCTGATCAACCTGACGGCCGAGCGGGTCTTCCGAGTCTTCCCGGCCCTGAACATCCCCGAGCCGGACCTCTGGAAGGCCCTCGACGAGCTCGAGGCCGCGATCGTCCAAGCGTAACCGGGGAGCAGGGAGCGGGCTCAGCGCAGCTTCTCGCCGGTCCAGGGGCAGAAGCGCCAGCTCGCCTCGGCGGGGGCGCCATCGCTGCAGCGCTGCTTGCCTGCGACGGCGGTGAGCGGACCGTGCCACCAGACCTCGAGCGGCTCGGCGCTCGGGCTCTCGCGGTAGCGCAGACGGAGCGTCCCGCGGTCGGCGCCCGTCAGGACGGTCTTGCCGTCGTCGTCCACGTTCGAGAAGAAGAAGAAGCGGATCCCCGGGGCGAACGGACCGGCCGCGACGCGCAGGAAGTACGCCAGGTCGGGGATCTTCTGGACCAGCAGGGGATCGATCCGGCGTAGCGCGGGCAGCTCGGTGCCATTGCGCAGCAGCGTGATGCGATCCGCGATCTCGACGTGCTCGCCGAAGTGGATCTTCGCCGCCTCGACGTGGGCATCGATCACGCCCAGCACCAGGTAGTTGCGCATCCTCGAGGCGAACTCCTCGACCGCGTCGTCGCTCCAGTCGAGCTCCCGGGCGCCGCCCGTCCAGTACTCCGGGGGCAGCCACCAGAACTGCAGCGCGCCCTGGTCGCGCGCGATGGGCCGAACGGTCTCCTGGGCGATCTCCGCCGGGGTCGCGGCGACTCGTGCCGGTAGGGCCACGATCATGCACAGCAGGGGGAGCACGAGGTTCGAGATTCGCATGCGGGGACTGTAGCGCGCCAGCTCAGTGACCTTGAGACGCGCGCCCCGCCACCAGCCTTCGATCGAGCTCCCGCTCGACGCCGCCGCGCCATGCGCGCACCAGTACGGCGGCGGGCTCGTCCGGACCCGGAGCCGCGTAGGCAAACTGCAGGCAGCGCGCTTCGCCGCCAGGAAGCAGCACCCGCACGTCGAGGGCGAGACCGCCCTGCGGCGGATCGCGCGGAGGGCGCGCGAGAATGGCGATCCCGGCATCGGCGAGTGCACGCTCCCCGTCCGGAGTGCGAACGACCGCCGCTCCCGGCTCGGTGCGATAGTCGGGATGGTGGATCTCCCAGATCTCGGTGTACTCCACCGCCAGGGCCTCCCGCGCCCGGCTGATCAGCCACACGCGTGCCAGCCGGATCGGTCGACGCGCGAGGGGAGCGCACAGCCAGTGCTCCAGCCGCAGGAGCGGAGTCTCGAGCACCCGCTTCAGGACTCCGTCGGCGGGCCGTTTCTCCGCAGCGTCCCGGGTCGAGAGCACGGCACCGGCCACCCGGACCAGCCCGTCGATCCGGCCCCCAGCGAAGCGCGCCTCGATCGGCACGGGGGACCCGGGCAGGTCGTCCGGCCCCGCGCAGCCGCGACTCTCCTCAGACGTAGGTGCTGCCCTTGGGGCCGCCTCGGTCCTGGCGGATCTTGACGTTCACCAGGGCCGGCTTGCCGCTCGCGAACGCGCGCTCGAGGGCGGGCCGGATCTGGTCGGGGCGCTCGACGTACTCTCCGTGGCCGCCGAGGGCCTCCACGACCCGATCGTAGCGGGTGTAGTCGAGCTCCGTGGCCACCAGCCGATCGGGGCCGTACATCCCGAGCTGGGGACGCAGCATCTGTCCCCACGCGGCGTCGTTGCCCACGATCCCGACGATCGGCAGCCCGAAGCGCACGGCGGTATCGAACTCGAAGCCGTTCAGACCGAAGGCGCCGTCCCCGTAGATGATCAGGACCCGGCGATCCGGGTGTGCCACCTGGGCGGCCAGCGCGAAGGGCATGCCCACGCCGAGTGTGCCGAGCGGCCCGGGATCCATCCAGGCACCGGGGCGCTTGACGGGGATCACCTTGGACGACTGCGCGACGATGTCGCCCCCGTCGCCGATCACGATCACGTCCTCGTCGATGAAGTCGCGAATCTCGCGCGCCATGCGCAGCGGATCGATCGGGATCTCGTCGGACTGGAGCTGCGCCTGGAAGCCCGCCTCGATCTCGTCCTCGCGCGCCCGCAGCTCATCGCGCCAGGCCGTGAAGTCGAGCTGGATCGACTCGTCCTTCATGACCTGCCCCATCTCCTGGAAGCTCGCCCCCAGGTTGCCGACGATCGGAACGTCGGCGGAGCGGTTCTGCCCGACCAGGGTGTTGTCCATCTCGAGCTGGATGATCTTGGCCTCGGCGGGAATCCGCTGGCCGAAGGCCAGGCGGAAGTCGAGCAGCGTGCCCGCGCAGAGGAAGACGTCGCAGCGCTTCATCGCCTCCTTGCGCACCCGATTGAAGAGCTGGGGCGAGTCCCAGGGAATCTCCCCGCGACCCATACCGTTGACGAACGACGGAATCCGCGTCTCGTCGATGAAGGCGCAGAGCGCCTCCCGCGCACCGGACCACTTGACGCTGGTGCCCGCCAGCAGCATCGGCCGCTGCGACGCTCGCAGAACCTCGAGCGCCTCGACCACCCGCGCGCGCTCCGGAGCCAGCCGGGGCGCCTGGACGCGAATCGTCGGGAACCACGTGGACTCGAAGTCCGCCTGGCCCATCAGCACGTCCATCGGGATCTCGAGGAACGAGGGGCCGGGAGTGCCCGACACCGCGTGGCGAATCGCGATCTCGATGTACTCGGGGATGCGCTTCGTGTCGTAGCAGGCGTCGGCCCACTTGGTGATCGGACGCATCACCGACACGTGGTCCATCTCCTGGAGCGAGCCCTTGCGCAGGTTTCCAAAGGGACCCTGCCCGCCGATGACCAGGATCGGGCTGTTCGCGCGCCAGGCATTCGCGACCCCGGTGACCCCGTCCGTCACCCCCGGACCGGCGGTGAGCACCGCGACCCCGATCTGGTCGGGGTGCACCCGGCTCCAGGCGTCGGCGGCATGGACCGCGGCCTGCTCGTGGCGGACGTCGATGACCCGGATGCCCTCGTCCAGGCAGCCATCGTAGATGGCCATGATGTGTCCGCCCGACAGCGTGAAGATGCACTCGACCCCCGCCTGCTTGAGCGCCCGTGCGGCGAGCTTGCCTCCGTGAACCGACATGCCTGGCTCCTTCCGTCGAGGGTCCCCGCTCAGGGACGCCCCGGCCACCCAGAATAGCAGCCGCGGGGTGGGCCCAGGGGAGCGGTCAGTGGGCGTTGCGACGCGCGGTGTCCAGGTTGTGGCGGATTCGCTCGAGCACTCCGGCCGGGAGGGCCTGCGGGTCGTACGCCTCGAGAGTCGCCACCGCCGCCGCCAGCTCGGCCTCCGCCGCAGCCCACTGCCCGTGGTCGGCGAGCCCGGCGCCTCGCCGGGCGGTCGCCTGAGCAAAGAGGACGGCGATCTCGACGTCCTCGGGCCGCTGGCGATGCAGCGTCGCGAGGCGGTCGATCCCGGCCGCAAGCTGCCCGCGCTTCACCAGCCCCAGCGCCAGGTCGAGCTGCCGGTCGCGCCGGGGATCGGAGCGCGGCGCCTGGGCCGCGACATCGGGCGCGAGCGTCTCCGCCTCGGCGCGCAGGGCGTTGGCGCGATCCCGATCCATGCTGCGGCTTGCCAGGTCGACCAGCACGACCGCAAGGTCCCTCCGCAGCACCTCGCTCCCGGGATCCAGCTCCAGCGCCTCGCGCAGGTCGGCCTCGGCGTTCCGAACGTCGGCCCAGGTCCCCAGGGAGCGCGAGCGCTGGGCGCGCTCGGCCAGCGCCGCTGCCAGGGATCGGCGCACGCGGTCGTTCCAGGGCTGCCGCCCGAGGGCGTCCCGGTAGGACTCCACCGCCAGACCCAGGTTGCCCGCCTCGCGCGCCGCCTCGGCCCGCTCCAGCACCACGCCGAGCGCCGGCTCGAAGACCGGCTCCCCGTTCGAGGGCGGCGACCGGCTCGCACATCCCGTGGCGACGGCGAGCGACAGCACCGCCACCCCTTTGCCCAGCCCCCTCATCCAGAATCAGGGTAGCCGCGCGCCGGCAGCCGACCAGCAGGGACAGCCGTACCGTCTCAGCTTGTGGACGTTTCTGCCGATAGAGCGGAGGATGAGCCGCAACGAACCCGCAGCCCCCCCCACGACGAGCGAGACGGAGGGCGAGGAGGTCGAGCTCTACACCTCCCCGTGGGTGAGCGGTACGCGCGCCGCGGCGTATTTCGGCCCCATCAGCTCCGAGATGTTCCTGCCCGACGACCCCGAGGCCGATCGCTCGGACTCCTGGGCCAAGGCGGAGCGGGAGCTGCTCGCCTCGCTGCGAGACAAGGCGCGCACCCTGGGCGCGAACGCCGTAGTGGGTCTCGAGGTCACGCTCGATCCCTTCGCGGAGTCGCGCAAGACCGGAGACAAGGGCCTGCGCCTCTCGGCCGTCGGGACCGCCGCCAAGCTCGAGCCGCTCTTCTAGGGCGCCCCGGCGCCGACCCTCGAGCGGCCACTCCGACGACCTCGGGGGCGGTCTAGGAGATCTGGAGCCTCGGGCTGGGGCGCTCGATCAGGTCGGCGTAGAAGTCGTGACCCTGGGCGTCGATCACGATGAAGGCCGGGAAGTCCTCGACCCAGATCTTCCAGATCGCCTCCATGCCGAGCTCGGGGTACTCGAGCACCTCGACGCGGCGAATCGAGTGCTCCGCCAGCCGAGCCGCAGGCCCGCCGATCGATCCCAGGTAGAGGCCGCCGTGGCGTGCGCAGGTCTCTCGCACCTGCCGCGAGCGATTGCCCTTGGCCAGCATCACCAGGCTGGCCCCGTGCGACTGGAAGAGATCGACGTAGGGGTCCATGCGTCCAGCGGTCGTGGGTCCGAACGACCCCGATACGTGACCCTCGGGAGTCTTGGCGGGGCCCGCGTAGTAGATGGGGTGGTCGCGCATGGAGTCCGGAAGATCCTCCCCGCGGTCGAGGCGCTCCTTCAGCTTGGCGTGGGCGATGTCGCGGGCGACGACCATGGGCCCCGACAGCGACAGCCGGGTCGCGACCGGCAGCGGCCGCAGCTGGGCCAGGATCTGTGGCATTGGGCGGCCCAGGTCCACGCGTACGACCTCGCCATCGGTGTCGTCCTCGGTCACCTCGGGCAGGAAGCGCGCGGGATCGGTCTCGAGCTGCTCCAGGAAGACGCCCTCGCGAGTGATCTTGGCCAGCACCTGGCGGTCCGCCGAGCACGAGACCCCGAGCCCCACCGGACACGACGCGGCGTGGCGAGGCAGCCGGATCACCCGCACGTCGTGCGCGAAGTACTTGCCGCCGAACTGGGCGCCGATCCCGGTCTCGTTGCAGAGCTTCTGGACCTGCTCCTCCAGCTCCAGGTCCCGGAAGGCGCGGCCCCACTCGTTGCCCGTCGTGGGAAGCCCGTCGAGCGCATGGGCGCTCGCGAGCTTGACGGTCTTGAGCGTCAGCTCCGCCGACAGCCCACCGATCACCAGTGCCAGGTGGTAGGGCGGGCAGGCCGAGGTCCCGAGGGTGCGGATCTTCTCGTCGGCGAACGCCAGGAGCGAGGAGGGATTCAGCAGCGCCTTGGTCTCTTGGTACAGGAACGTCTTGTTGGCCGATCCCCCGCCCTTGGCCATGAACAGGAAGTGGTACTCCCCGCCGGGCTCCGCGTAGAGATCGACCTGCGCGGGCAGGTTGGTGCCGGTGTTCTTCTCGCGGTACACGTCGAGCGGAGCCAGCTGGGAGTAGCGCAGGTTGCGCTCCTGGTAGGCGCGGTAGATCCCGAGAGCCAGCGCCTCCTCGTCGTCGCCTCCGGTGAAGACGTCTTCTCCCTTGTGACCGATCACGATGGCCGTGCCCGTGTCCTGGCAGCCGGGCAGCACCCGGCCCGCGGCGATGTTCGCGTTCTTGAGCAGCTCCAGCGCCACGAAGCGATCGTTGGGGCTGGCCTCGGGGTCCTTCAGGATCCTCGCCAGCTGTGCCAGGTGCGCGGGACGCAGCAGGTGTGCGATGTCGTCCATCGCCACCCGCGCGAGCTGCGTGAGCACCTCGGGCGCGATGCGCAGGAGCGTCCGCCCCGCGGCCTCGACCGAGCTCACGCCCTCCAGGTCGAGCTTTCGGTAGGGCGTGTCGTCCGGAGCCAGCTCGAAGAGCTTCTGGAAGTGGAACTCCGCCACATCCGGAGGCTAGCTACCGCTGGCGCGCGACGCCGCTCTCATAGAGGGTCCGCCGCTCGTCGGCCGCGATCTCCCACTCCACCAGGATCTGCTCGGTGTGCTCGGCGTGGAGCGGCGGTCTGCGATCGACCCTCGTCGGAGTCCCGGACCACTTGAGCGGATGGCCCGTCGTCCGAAAAGCGCCCAGCTCGGGATGGGGAAGCTCGACCGACATCTGGCGAGCGATCATCTGCGGGTCTGCGAAGACCTGCTCCAGGTCGTAGACCGGGCCCGCCGGCACCCCGGCCGCGTTCAGCCGCTCGACCCACTCCGCGACGGGGGCCTCCTGGAGCTCTCCCTCCAGCACGCCGGTCAGCGCTTCGCGATGGCGCACCCGCGCCACCGGGTCCGCAAAGCGCGGATCCTCGAGCCAGTCGGGCCGCTCGAGCGCACGCGCCAGTCGCTCCCAGATCCGCGGGCTCCCGGCGGCCACGTTCAGGAAGCCGTCCGCCGCGCGAAAGCGACCGTAGGGAGAAGCCAGCGGATGGTGGTGGCCCGCCGGCCCCGGGGCCTTGCCCGAGCCAAAGTACATGCCTGCGCTCCAGGTCAGGAGACCCACCAGCGACTCGACGAGCGAGGTCTCGACGTGCTGGCCACGGCCCGTCCGCTCTCGCGCGTGCAGCGCGGCCAGCGCACCCTGTGCGCCCACGAGCCCCGCCACCAGGTCCCCGATCGCGACTCCGGAGCGCACGGGCCCCGACTCGGGCGTTCCGCTGACCGACATCAGGCCGCTCATGCCCTGGGCGATCTGGTCGAAGCCCGGTCGGTCGCGATAGGGACCCGTGGCGCCGAAGCCCGAGATCGACACGTAGACGAGCCGAGGAAAGCGCTCGCAGAGCACCCGGGGTCCCAGACCGAAGCGCTCCATCACAGCGGGCCGGTAGTTCTCGACCAGCACGTCGAAGCGGTCGAGCACGCGCAGCAGCAGCTCCAATCCCCGGGGCGCCCTCCAGTCGAGCGCGAGCGAGCGCTTGGCGCGATTGGCCGAGAGGAAGAAGTAGGTGTCCTTGCCGTCCGGACCCGCGAACTCCCGCGGTCCTCCGGGCCGCTCCACCTTGACCACGTCGGCGCCCAGATCACCCAGCTGCATCGTGCAGAAGGGACCGGCGAGAAAGCGCGTGAAGTCCAGCACCCGGACCCCGGCGAGGGGCCCGCTCATCGGCCGCGAAACTCCGGCGCGCGCTTCTCGAGGAAGGCGCGCACACCCTCGCGGTAGTCCTCGCTCTCGAAGCAGGCCTCGATCGCTCGCTGCACCGCCGCGCGCGCTCCCTCCCCGTCACCGAGGGAGGGCCGCTCGGCCGGGCCGCGCAGGCACTCGCGCACCGCCAGCTTGACCGCGCGCAACGTGAGCGGTGCGTTGGCGGCGATCTGCTCGGCGAGGCTCTGCACCTCGCCCAATAGGTCGGGCGCCGGAAAGACCCGGTCCACGAGGCCCATCCCCAGCGCCTCTGCGGCGGGATAGCGGCGCGCGGTGAAGAAGATCTCCTTGGTGGCGGCGGGGCCCACCAGCTGCACGGCGGCCTGGATGCCCCCGAGCGCGTAGCCCAGCCCGAGACGCGCCGCCGGCACCGCGAACACCGCATCATCGGCGGCGTATCGCAGGTCGCAGGCGAGCGAGAGCGCCACACCTCCGCCGATGCAGAAGCCCCGGATCGCGGCGAGGACCGGCATGGGCAGCGTGGCGAGCGCCGCGAACGCCCTTCCGGAGACGTCGCCATAGCTCTGCTCCGCCTCGGCGCTGGAGCGCACCGTCTCGAACTCCGAGATGTCGGCGCCCGAGACGAAGGCCACCTCTCCCGCACCGCGCACGATCACGCAACGCACCGCCGGATCGCTCGCCAGCGACGCGCAGCCCTCGGCCAGCTGCGCCCACATGGAGACCGACATCGCGTTGCGGCGCTCCGGGTGATCGATCCGGATCTCGGCGATCCCGCCCCTCCGCTCGGTCTCGACCCGGCCCGACATGGCCGCCCATGCTATCGGGCGCGGCAAGCCTTGCGCAAAGGGCTGCGGACGGCTGCCCCGGTGCCCATCCGCCTCGTCGCGCCCCCGCCCCAGGCGCCCCCCATCCGCCTCAGCGCCGGCGCCCGCGAACTCGATTGACCCCCGCGATTGGCTTCCGTTAGGCTGGCGGCCCTTCCCTCCACCCACGCGAGGATCGAGACATGTCGGAGCTCAAGATCACCTTCAAGCTCGCGGACAAGGACATTCGGTACCTGCGCCGGGTCCTCCGCCAGGCGGCGAGCGCCGCGGGCCAGCGGACCCCCGACGAGGTCATCCGCGCGGGCCGGCAGATGGCCATCCAGGTTCGCGAGGCGAAGCCGCCGCAGTACGTACTCGACCGCGTCGAGAAGCTCGAGACCATCCTCTCGACGGTCGAGGACAAGGACTGGGCGCCGCCGCAGTCGGTCCGCAAGAAGATCCTGACGGCACTCGCCTACTTCTCGAACCCGGCCGACCTGATCCCGGACCGGATTCCGGGTCTGGGCTTCCTGGACGATGCGATCATGATCGAGCTGATCTCCCAGGATCTGCGCCACGAGATGCACTACTACCGTCAGTTCGCGAGCTTCCGCGAGACGGCCGAGCAGCGCCCCTGGACCCGCTCGGGCAAGGCGTCCCTGGAACGGCGCTTGGTCGAGAAGCGCAAGGAGCTGCGTGCCAAGATCCAGGCCGCGAAGTCCCGCGACGCGGAGCGCGCGGAGTCGGGCTCCCGGGGGTTCTTCCGCTGGTGACCCGCGTCCGGGTTCGATAGAGTCGCGCCCGCATGAAGAAGTCGAAGCCCCTGCCTCATCGCAACCGGCGCCGGAGCGCGCGGCATCGCGCGCAGCTGAAGGCCAAGCACCGCAAGGCCCGGCTCCGCCAGAGCCGCGGCGAGAAGTCGTCTTCCTGACGCTCCCGGCCGATCGTCGGGGCGGTCGCGGAGGGTTGGACGGGCGATGAGCACCCGCCACTACGCGCACTCCGGGGTGGATACCGGGGCGGCCGATCGAGCGCTCTCGCGCCTGCTGCTCGAGGTGGCCCCCACCCAGGCCTACGGCCCCCAGAACGAGATCGGGGTGGGCCACTTTGCAGCCGTGATCCAGGTCGGCCCGCTGCGGCTGGCCCTCACGACCGACGGCGTCGGCTCGAAGGTGCTGATCGCCGAGAGCATGGAGCGCTACGACACCATCGGCATCGACTGCGTCGCGATGAACGTCAACGACCTGCTCTGCGTCGGCGCGACGCCGCTGTGCATGCTCGACTACATCGCCGTCGAGCACGCCCAACCCGAGGTCTTCGCCGAGATCGGCCGGGGCCTGGCCGAGGGTGCGAAGCGGGCCGGCGTGAGCATCGTGGGCGGCGAGACCGCCCAGCTTCCCGACCTGCTCCGGGGCAGCGCGCCGGGCCGCGGGCTCGATCTGGCGGGCATGGCCCTGGGCCTGGTTCCCGAGGGAGCCCTGATCGACGGCTCGGCGGTGGAGCCCGGCGATGCGCTGATCGGGATCGCCTCCAACGGCGTGCACTCCAACGGCCTGTCGCTCGTGCGCCAGGCACTGCTCCCCAAGCTCGCGCTCGATTCCCACGTCGAGGAGCTGGGCACCTCGCTGGGGGATGAGCTGCTGCGGCCGACGCGGATCTACGTGCCCGAGGTCCGGGCCGTCCGAGAGGCGGGGATCTCGCCGCACGCCATCGCACACATCACGGGCGACGGACTGCTCAACCTGCGGCGCATCGAAGCACCCGTAGGCTACGAGATCCGCGGCCTTCCGGAGCCGCCGGCCGTCTTCGCCCTGGTCGAGCGGCTGGGAGAGGTCGAGCGCGGCGAGATGCGCACCGTCTTCAACATGGGAATCGGGATGGGCCTCACGGTCTCCGAGGCGGACTGCGAGCGTGCCCTCGCTGCGATCCGAGGGACCGGCACCGAGGCCTGGCGGATCGGGACCGCGGTCGCGGATCCGCAGCGGCGGATTCGCCTCCCCTCGGAGGGCCTGGTCGGCGAGTCGAAGCGCTTCGTCCCCGAGGGGTGATCCGCTTCGAGATCGAGGCCAGGGACCCGGGCTGCCAGGCCCGCACTGGAGCCCTCTTCACGCCCCACGGCCGGGTCGAGACCCCCGTCTTCATGCCGGTCGGAACCCGGGCCGCCGTGCGCGGCATGACCCCTGCGCAGCTCGCCGGGACGGGGAGCCGGATCCTGCTCGCGAACACCTACCACCTGGCGCTGCGGCCGGGCGCCGAGATCGTGCAGCGGGCCGGCGGGCTGCACCGCTTCATGGGCTGGGAGGGGCCGCTGCTGACCGACTCCGGGGGCTTTCAGGTCTTCAGCCTGCCCGGCCGCCAGATCGAGCGCGACGGCGTGCGCTTCCGCAACGAGGTCGACGGGTCCGAGATCTTCCTGACCCCGGAACGGGTGATCGAGCTCGAGCACGCGCTCGGCGCCGACATCATCATGCCGCTCGACGAGTGCACGGGACACCCTGCGACCGAGCAAGAGGCGGCGCGGGGGGTCGAGAACACCGTGCGCTGGCTCGGGCAGTGCCTTCGAGCCCATGACGACGCAGACCAGGCGCTCTTCGGGATCGTGCAGGGCTCGGTCTTCGAGCGGCAGCGGAGGGCCTGCGCCGAGCAGCTGGTCGCCCTGGACCTTCCGGGCTACGCGATCGGCGGCGTGTCGGTCGGCGAGGGCTTCGAGGAGCTGGTGCGCGTGGTCGAGGTGACCGCGCCCCTGCTGCCCGAGGCGAAGCCGCGCTACCTGATGGGCGTGGGGCTGCCCGCGGACCTGCTCGCCGCGATCGAGGGCGGGGTGGACATGTTCGACTGCGTGATCCCGACGCGCTACGCGCGTTCGGCGACGCTGTTCACCCGGCGCGGCCGCATCCGCATGAGCCAGCGTCGCTACCGGAGGGACGACTTCCCGATCGACGCCGGCTGCGACTGCTACGCCTGCAGTCACTTCAGCCGGGCCTACCTGCACCACCTGTACACCTCGAACGAGATCCTGGGCACGATCCTGGGCGCGACGCACAACGTGCGCTTCTACCATTCGCTGATGGAGCAGGCTCGCAGCGCCATTCGCGCCGGCCGCTACGGGGCGTTCAAGAGCGCCTTCCTCGACGCCTACGCCCGTGACGAGGGCCGCGCCCGTGTGCCGCGGCGGCGCCGAGGTCGCCGGGGATGACCCAGTAGAACTCGCGCGAGGTAGCGCGACGCCCCTCCGGGTGAACCTCGAGCAGCGAGCCGTACTGGCGGCGCAGGCGTGCGCGCAGCGCCTCGGCCGGGGATCCTGGGAAGGCCTTCAGGACGAGCGCCCCTCCGGGCCGAAGGACCCGTTCGGCTGCGCCCAGCGCGGCGAGCTGCAGCTCCTCCATCGCGGCCTGGTCCAGGTCGCGGATCCCGGTCAGGTGGGGAGCCGCGTCGCAGAAGAGCGCGTCGGCGGGGCCGCCCAGCACCTGGACGATGCGCTCCCAGGTCTCGCGGGAGGTGAGATCCCCGACCACGACCCGGACGGGCGTAGGCAGCTCCTCGGGCTGCTCGAGATCGACGCCAACCACCTTCCCCTTCGGTCCGACGTGCTCGGCCAGCCTCTGCAGCCAGCCGCCCGGCCAGCACCCGAGCTCGACCACCGAGGCACCGCGCCGGAGCCCGGGCAGGCGACGCAGCAGGTCGTCGAGCTTGAAGACGCCGCGAGAGCGATACCCGGCCTCGTGGGCCCGACGGTAGAAGCCGTCGCGAGGCTCGTACCGTGACACGGGGGGGACCCCGGGCGCTGCCTCAGGCCTGGTGGCGCCGCGCCGGGCGCACCCGCACGAAGGCGTCGGTATGGCCCGGCACCGCTCCTCGCAGGAAGAGCAGGTGGCGCTCGGAGTCGATGCGCACGACGCGCAGGTCCTGGATCGTGACCTGCGAGTTGCCGTGCTGACCCGCCATGCGCTTGCCCTTGAGCACCTTTCCCGGGTAGGAGCCAGCCGAGATGGCACCCCCGTGCCGGAAGTACTCGTGAGTGCCGTGGGTGGCCGTGTGGGTCTTGAACCCCCAGCGCCGGTGCACCCCCGAGAAGCCCCGCCCCTTGGAGCGAGCAGTGACATCGACCCGCTGCCCCACCGAGAACTCCGAGCAGTCGACCTCCTGGCCGAGCTCGTAGGCGGCGAGCCGCTCCGGATCGACC
Source organism: Myxococcota bacterium (assembly GCA_046757685.1). Classification (GTDB taxonomy): domain Bacteria; phylum Myxococcota_A; class UBA9160; order SZUA-336; family SZUA-336; genus JBHHYV01. Next base: position 33,495 of record JBHHYV010000007.1, on the reverse strand, counting down.
CGGACCTCGAAGAGCAGCCTACGCGCAGAGGTGCCGGCCCGCTCGAAGTGCCCCTGAAGGGGCCGAGAGGTGTGCTTGGGCTTGCGCTCCTCGAAGCCGAGCTGCAGGGCGGAGTAGCCGTCCTTCTCCTCGGTCTTCTTCTGGATGACCGCGCAGGGGCCGACCCGCAGCACCGTGACCGAGATCCGCTGTCCGGACTCGTCGAAGATCTGGGTCATCCCAAGCTTCCGACCCGCCAACTCGAGTGCCATGCTCACGTCTCCGCTGATCGCCTGTGGTGGGGTTGCCCGGAGCGTGTGCGGCCCGGAGCGTCGGTTGCCCGGAGGCGAAGGGCGCGCGATTGTAGCGCGACCGCCGCGGGGCCGACAGTGGAGCCGACGGTGGAGCCGAGATTGGAGCGGACGGGGAGGCCGACGAGGAAGCGGATGATCCTGGTACTGGCGCTGGATGGACTCGATCCCCAGCTGATCCGGCACTTTCAGCGCCAGGGCCGGCTACCGGCCCTCTCGGCGCTCGATCGGGAGGGAGCGAGCGGCCTGCTTCGTTCGACGATCCCGCCCGTATCGATCCCCGCATGGTCGACCTTCCTGACCGGCGTCGGGCCCGGCCGACATGGTCTCTTCGATTTCACCCGGCTCGAGGGCGGGCGGATCCGCTTCCAGAGCGCTCTCGACCGCCGCGTGCCCACGCTGCTCGAGCTGCTCGACGCGGCAGGGATCCGGGTCGCCTCGCTCGGGGTCCCGACGACCTACCCTGTTCCGCGCCTGCGCCATGGGGCGGTGCTCGCGGGATTCGACTCCCCCTTCCAGGGGCGCCCCGATGCGCGGGCCCTCCACCCTCCCTCCCTGTGGCACGCACTCGAGGCTGGGGGCCTCGACCTGCGGACCTCGACGCTGCCGGAGGGCAGGAAGGGACGCGGCTGGCACGCGAGCGCCTCGCAGCGGATCCTCGAGTCCGTGACGCGTCGCTCGGCGCAGGCACATCGTCTCCTCGAGCGCGCAGAGCACGACGTGCTCCTCGTTCACTTTCAAGCGGCGGACACCGCGGGCCACCACTTCTTTCGCTACTTCGATCCCGCCTCCCCCCGTCATGACGCGCGCCACCCCGAGCGGGCCGCGGTCCTGCCGCGCATCTATGACGCGCTCGACCAGGCCGTATCCGAGCTGCGTCAGAAGGCGGGGGCGAAGGCGACCTGCGTCGTGATCTCGGACCACGGCATGGGCCCGGCCTCCGACTGCGTCATCCACCTGAACGCCTGGCTCGAGCAGAGCCGCCTCCTGGTCCGACGGCCGCGCGCTGCGCGCCACCTCCTGGAGCCGCTACGCAGCGCCGCCCTGGCGTGGCTGCCCCGCGAGCTGCAGGCCCGGCTCTTCCGGGCCTTGCGCGAGGGAGCCGTGGCCGGGGTCGAGACCGCCCTCCGCCTGGGCGACATCGACCGCCAGCACTCGGTCGCCTTCTCCGAGGAGTCGAGCACGCTGCCCGGGATCTGGGTGCTCCAGCCCGACCGCACGGAGTCGCTGATTCGCCAGCTTCGTCGCTGGGATGCGGTGCGCCGGGTGTACCGGCGCGAGGATGTGTTCCGCGGGCCCGCACGCGAATGCGCCCCCCACCTGCTGCTCGAGCTGCGTCATTCGCTGGTGCGGACCCCGCGCGGCTACCGCGGCCCGGCCTGCCGGCGGCTGCTGCCCCGGGAGCTCGACGGGGTGCGCGGCGCCGGCATGAACGGCGTGCACCGGCCCTGGGGAGTCGTGGCCGCCGCGGGGCCCGGGGTTCCCCGCGGCCTGCGGCTCCAGGGGACCTGGATCGGCGACCTCGCCCCGACGCTGCTGGCGCGGCTCGGACTCGATGTGCCCGACTGGATGGAAGGCCGGGTCCTGCCCTCGCTGGCTCCCTCGACGCGGCGCAGCGAGCGACCGCGGCCGGACCGCGGCCGCGCCCCGCTCGAGCTGTCCCCGACGCAGTCGGCGGCCCTGGAGCAGCGGCTTCGAGCGCTGGGCTACCTGGGATGACGCGCGCTAGCCCGCCCCTCTCGATCCTGGTGATCGCGGCCTGCCCGTTCCCCGCCGGGCGCGGATCACAGCTGCTGATCGAGCGCACCAGTCAGAGCCTCCTGGAGCGGGGTCACCGGGTAGAGCTGCTGACCTCGCGCTTCGGAGAGGAGGGGCGTCGCGATCCCTTCCCCGTGCGGCGAGCGGGGCTGCCGCGCGGGCGCCGGCCCATCGACTCGCGCCCCTCCCTGCGCCGCGCGCTCGATGACGCGCTCATCGCGATCCGGGCGCTGGGGAGCCGGCCCGATGTGCTCCTGGGCCACAATGTCGAGGGAGGCGTCATCGCGGGCCTGGCCGGGCGCTGGCTGCGTCGACCCGCCGTCTACCTGCGTCATAGTCTGTTCGCCGACGAGCGGGCGCTCGCCAGCGACTGGCCGCGGGTGGCGCGGGCCGCCTACGGAGTCCCGGAGCGCTGGGCCGAGACGCTGGCGTCGCGGATCGTGGTGCTCGCGCCCGACGGACAGGCGCCGCCCCGCGTCGCTCGCCCGGTCGACTGGGTGCCGCCTCCCGTCGATCCCCACGAGCGGCCGATCGATCCCGCCGACGGCCTCACCCTCTACTACGAGGGCAACCGCGACGCCTACCAGAACCCGAGCTGGCTCGACGCGGCACTGCGGGCCTCGCGTCGACGCTGTCCTGGTGCGCGGCTGGGGCTGGCGCCCTCGCCGCGCGCGCGCCCCGCCCGAGCGGACCTGGCGCTGGTTCCCCGCTCGCTGCGCGGCGGATTTCCGATGAAGCTCCTGGCCCACCAGGTCTCGGGGATTCCGGCGCTGTGCACCGAGAGCGGAGCTCCCGGCCTGGTGGACGGCACGGATGCCTTCATCCTGCGAGGGCCTGCGACGCGGGACCGCTTTGCGGCCGCGGCATGCGGCCTGCTGGGGCAGCCGGAGAGGCTGAGGGCCCTGCGCGAGACGGCGCGCGCTCGGGCGTTGAAGCGCAGCGACCCCGCGCGCTCCGGGGAGCTGCTCGAGCGCAGCCTCCGTCGCGCCGCGCATGGCGGGGGCGATGGCCCGTCCGTATATTCCGCCGCACATTCCACGAGGAGCCCACCCCCTCCCTGGTGAGGCGGTGGGACCTTCGTGTTGGAGTAGTGGACAGGCGGTCTCAGCGGCGGTGCGGCAGAGCGACTTCGTCGATCAGGCCCTCGGGCGGGACCGGGCCCTGCACCTCGCGCGGGTGAGGGCGAGCGCCGGGGCCCTCGTGGCTGCGCGGCTTCGGGACGAGCACCCGGGACCCCTCCTGGTCATCTCGCCAACCTCGAAGCGAGCGACGCGCTTCGCGGCCGACCTGCGCACCTTCTCCCCCGGAACGGCGGTCTCGGTGTTCCCTCGCCACGACACGCCCCCCTACGACCGCTTCTCGCCACACCCCGAGATCGCGGCGCGCCGGATGAGCCTGCTCTACCAGATGCTGGCCGCCGATGCCGCGACTCCCCTGACGCTGGTCGCGTCCTGGAGCGCCCTGCTGCGGCGCGTGCTGCCGCAGAGCGAGCTGCGGGCCCGGGTGACCCACCTCGAGAGGGGGCAGACCCTCGATCGAAGTGCGCTGCTCGCCGTCCTGGTCTCGGCGGGCTATCACCGCGTCTCGCTGGTCGAGGAACGAGGCGAGGTCGCGGCCCGGGGCGGCATCCTGGATCTCTTCCCCCCCCAGCTCGAGCGGCCGGTGCGCCTGGAGTTCGACTTCGACGTCATCGGCTCGATCCGGACCTTCGAGCCGGCGACCCAGCGCTCCGATGCCACGCTGCGGCGCTGCGTGGCGATCCCGCCGCGCTCCTTCCGGCTGCCGGCGGACCCAGAGTCGCTGCTGCGGCGCGTCCGGCAGCTGGGACGCGAGCGCAAGGTCCCGGAGTCGACCCTCTACGAGCTCTGCGAGGCGCTCGCGCGGCGCCATTCACCGACCGGCATCGAGAACCTCGAGCCGCTCCTCCACGATCACATGGAGGACTGCTTCGACTACCTGCCCGAGGGTACCCTGATCCTGGTCGACGACCCCGAGGCCGGAAGCGCCCGCGCGCAGGCCTGGACCGAGGAGGTGTTCCAGAACCACGCCCGGGCCGAGCAGCAGGACCGCCTGGTCGCCGAGCCGCTCTCGCTGTGGCTGACCGACGCGACCGCCCGCGATCGGGTCGCCGCTCGCCATCCGGTCTACCTCGACGCCCTGGATGGGAGCGCGGACAGCCGGGACGAGCTGCACGTGGACCTCGCCACCCGCGACCACGGCGAGCTGCGTCGCGAGATCCAGGCGCGCCGCGGGTCGGGGCGGGCGCTCGAGCCGCTCGTGAGCCGCCTGCAGGCCTGGCGCGAAGCGGGCCGGAGGATCCGCATCACCTGCCCCTCGCCCTCGAGCGCCGAGCGGATGGCGGACATCCTCTCCGAGTACGGTGTGGAGGCCTCGCGCGCAGAGCTTCCGGCTCGCGCAGACGGGGGAGAGGCCCAGGAGGCCGAGCCGCTCGAGCGCACCGGAGCCCTCTGGAGCGAGCTGCCCGAGCCGGGATCCCTCGAGATCGTGGTCGCGACCCTCGCCGCCGGCTTCGACCTGCCCACGGAGTCCCTGGTCGTGCTCACCGAGGACGACATCTTCGGAGAGCGCCAGCACCGGCCGCGGCCGCGGCCGCGGCGTGCGGCGGGGCGGCGAGGCGTGGCCATCGATCGCCTCGCGCAGATCGAGGAGGGGGACTTCCTGGTCCACGCCGAGCACGGCATCGGGAGCTTCGGCGGCCTGCAGCAGCTCGAGCTCGGGGGCGTCCGCCAGGAGTTCCTGCTGATCCTGTACCGGGACAACGACAAGCTCTACCTGCCCGTCACCCGCCTGGCCCAGGTGCAGCGCTACTCGGGCCACGACGGCCCCCCGGCGACCCTCGACCGGCTCGGCGGCCAGGCCTGGGCGCGCGCGAAGCGACGCGTGGAGCGTGCGGTGCGCGACATGGCCGAGGAGCTGCTGGCCGTGCACGCGGCGCGCGCCGTGCTCGAGCGCCCTCCCTATCCGCCGCCCGCGCGCGACTACGAGGAGTTCGAGGCGGGGTTTCCCTACGAGGACACGCCCGACCAGCGCCGCGCGACCGAGGAGGTGCTCGCCGACCTGCTGCGGACCCGGCCCATGGATCGGGTGATCTGCGGCGACGTGGGCTTCGGCAAGACCGAGGTCGCAGCGCGCGCGGCCTACCAGGCGGCTTCCGCGGGACGCCAGGTGGCCTTCCTGGTGCCCACGACGGTCCTCTGCCAGCAGCACTCCAAGACGCTGCGCGAGCGCTTTGCGGCCACGGCCATCGAGGTGGCTTCGATCTCCCGGTTCTCGTCGCCCCAGCAGGTGCGCGAGGTGCGCGAGGGAATCGCCTCGGGCCGGATCGACGTCGTGGTCGGGACCCATCGGCTGCTCTCGAACGACGTGCGCTTTCGGAACCTGGGCCTGCTGATCATCGACGAGGAGCATCGCTTCGGCGTCGGTCACAAGGAGAAGCTGAAGCAGCTGCGCAAGCTGGTCGACACGCTCACGCTCACGGCGACCCCGATCCCGAGAACCCTGCAGATGGCGCTCTCGGGCATGCGCGAGCTCTCGGTCATCTCGACGCCTCCGCCGGACCGGATCTCGGTGCGCACCGAGGTCTGCCGCTTCGGCGAGGAGATCGTCGCCGAGGCGATTCGCCGGGAGCTCCGTCGCGGGGGTCAGATCTTCTTCGTGCACAACCGCGTCGAGACCATCGAGGAGCTCGCGGAGTACGTGCGACGGACGGTCCCCGAGGCGCGCGTGCGCGTCGGCCACGGCCAGATGCCGGCCCCGCAGCTCGAGAAGGTCATGGTCGACTTCCTCGGCCGCGAGTTCGACGTGCTGGTCTGCACCGCGATCATCGAGTCGGGGCTCGACATTCCCAACGCGAACACGATCCTGATCCACCGCGCGGACCTGTTCGGGCTGGCGCAGCTCTACCAGCTTCGCGGACGCGTCGGGCGCAGCGACCGTCGCGCCTACGCCTACCTCTTCCTCCCCCCCCAGGGGAAGCTGACCTCCGATGCCCGGCGCCGACTCGAGGCGATCCAGGATCTCTCGGAGCTGGGTGCGGGGTTCCGCCTGGCGACCGACGACCTCGAGATTCGCGGGGCCGGGAACCTGCTGGGCGCGGAGCAGTCGGGTCACCTGGCGGCAGTGGGCTACGACCTCTACATGGAGATGCTCGAGGAGGCGATCGCCGAGATGCGCGGCGAGGCGCACGTCCGCGAGGTGGAGCCCGAGATCCGCGTGCCCATTCCGGCCCTGCTGCCCGAGTCCTACGTGCCGGACGTGAGTCAGCGGCTGGTCTTCTACAAGCAGCTGTCCGGAGCCCTCGACGATGCCGAGGTCGCGGAGATCCGGGCCGACCTCCTCGACCGCTTCGGACCGCTCCCCAGCGAGACCGAGAACCTCCTCGACGTGATTCGCCTCAAGCTGCGCTGCCGGGCGCTCGGGATCGTGTCCGCCGAGGCGGGAGCGCGAGAGATCGTGCTGCGAGTCGGCGACGCGCCGCGCCTGGATCCGTCGCGCCTGATGCCCCTGCTCGATCGACCGGGCTCTCCCTACCGGGTCTCGCCGAATCACTCGATTCGCGTCCAGATCCGCCAGATCGAGGACCTCTTCCCAGAGGCGTTCGGGCTGCTCGAGCTGCTCGCGCCGCCCGGTGAGGCCGCGGGCGCCTCGGATGCCGCGTGAGCCGGACCGCGTCGCGCGCGCGGGTCGTGGCTGCGGCCCTGGTGCTGGGAAGCTGCGTCGGCGCCTCGGATCCGTGGGTTGCGGACGTCGATGGCGTGCAGCTCCGGCGCTCGGCGCTGCTCGCCAGCGTCGAGTCCCGGGTCCAGAATGAGCCCCAGCGGGACCGCAAGGAGATCATCCTGGAAGAGCTCGAGCGCATGGTGAACGAGCAGGTCATCTTGAACCGGGCCCACGCGCTGGGAATCGAGATCACCGATGCCGACGTCGAGGCGCGCCTGGCGAGCCTCTTCGGCGACCAGACGTTCATGGCGGACCGCGAGTATCGCGAGGAGGTGCGTCGCGAGATGCTCCTGGACCGCGCCGCCCTCGTCGACCTGGCGGACCAGATCCACGTCTCCGAGACCGAGATCGCCCTGCACTTCCAGGAGCACCGGAAGAGCTTCGGGACACCTCCGCGGGTCCAGATTCGCCAGATCGTCGTGCAGGACCGGGCCCTGGCCCGCCGTCTGCTCGGAGAGCTGCGCGATGGCGCGGACTTCGACGCGCTCGCGCGGGAGTGGAGCGTGGCCCCCGAGGCGCGCGAGGGCGGCCTGCTGCCGCCCTTCGCGAAGGGCGAGCTGCCCGAGGTCTTCGACGCCGCCTTCAAGCAGCGGCCGGGTCGGCTCTCGGACGTGCTCGAGTCTCCCTTCGGGTTCCACATCTTCCGCCTCGAGCGTCGGATCCCGGCGCACGAGGCGACGCTCGACGAGTCGCGCGCCGCGATCCGGGAGAGCCTCGAGCAGAAGCGCCTCTCCGAGGCACGCCGACGCTGGCGGGTGGAGCTGCGAAACCGCGCAAGCATTCGCGTCAACGAGCCCGTCCTCGAGACGCTCTCGTGAGCGTCCCGCGACGGCGTCTCCCGGCGACCGCCGGACTGGTCCTGACCCTGTGGGCGCCGCTGGCGTGCCTCGCGCCTTTGCCTGCGCGCGCAGGCGATGCGGAGCTGCACAACGATGGCATCGCGGCGGTCGTCGGAGACGAGGTGATTCTGCTGTCCGAGGTCGACGCGAAGGCCAACCGGGTCCTTCGACAGGTCGCGAAGCCCAACGGCGGGATCTCGCCCGAGCTGCGCGAGGAGGTTCGCCGTCAGGCGGTCGAGGCGTTGATCTCGGAGCGGCTGATCCTGCAGTTCGCCCGGTCCCAGGGCCTGCAGGCGAACGAAGCCCAGGTGGATGCCTCGATCGGCGCGATCGCAGATCGGGAGGGCATCACGATCGAAGAGCTCTACGCGGCCCTCGACCAGCAGGGCATCGAGCGCTCGACCTACCGCAAGCAGCTCGCCGACCAGATGACCCGCATGGAGATCGTGCGCCAGATCGCCTTCGCCAAGGTCAAGGTGACCGACGCCGAGCTGCATGCGCTCTTCGACGAGCGCTACGGCGGGTCTGCCCCGGGGCTGCACGCCGTGGTGCGGCACATCCTGATTCCGTGGCCGGGGCCCGACAGCGGCGAGCCGCACGAGCGCTCGCACGAGGTCGCTCGGAAGATCGTCGATGCGCTGGCCAAGGGCGAGTCGTTCGGGGCCCTGGCGCAGCAGTTCTCGGCCGCGCCCTCCGCAGCGGACGGGGGCCAGATGACGATTCGCCAGGGCGACGCCAGCCCCGAGATCGAGAAGTGGGCCTTCAGCCTTGCGGAGGGAGAGACGAGCCCCCCCTTCGAGACCCAGCACGGGGTCAACCTGCTGCAGGTCGTCCGGCGTTTCGATCCGTCGGAGATCCACTTCAAGGACGTCGAGGACGACCTGCGCGCGGAGCTGATGGAGGCCAAGGCGAACCCGGTGATCGAGAAGTGGGTCGCTGAGCTGCGCGAGCAGCGCTGGGTGGACATCGTGGCCCCCGACCTGCGGCCACAGTGATGCGCATCGGCATCAGCATCGGCGATCCCGCGGGCATCGGTCCCGAGGTGGTCAGCCGCTCCCTGCGCGAGGGCGCGGCGAAGGGTGCGCGGGTCCGCGTGTACGGAGACCTGGACGCGCTCGATCGCATGGGGGGCGTTCCCCCAGAGGTCGAGCGCCGCGGCTTTGCGAGTGCGCGGGTGGAGCCCGGGGCCCCCGACCCGGCGACGGCGGTGGGCGTGATCGGCGCGATCCGACAGGCAGCACGCGACTGCCTGTCGGGAGACCTCGATGCCCTGGTCACGGCTCCCATCGCGAAGGAGGTCTGGGGGCGGGCCGGCTTTGACTACCCCGGCCATACCGAGCTGCTGGCCGAGATCGCGGGCAGGGAGCGCGCCGTCATGCTGCTGGCGGGAGGCCAGCTGCGCGTGGCCCTCGCCACGATCCACTGCCCGCTGCGCGAGGTGCCGGAACGGATCACCCGGGCGGGCCTGCTCGAGACGCTGCAGGTGCTGCAGGGTGACCTGCGGCGGCGGTTCGGGCTCCCGGCGCCGCGCATCGCCGTGTGCGGGTTGAATCCCCACGCGGGCGAGGGAGGTCGCTTCGGCGACGAGGAGATCCACACGATCGGCCCCGCGGTCGAGAGCGCACGCGCCGCCGGCATCGACGCGAGCGGTCCCCACCCGGCCGACTCGCTCTTCCATCGCGCGGTCTCGGGCGAGTTCGACGTGGTCCTGGGGATGTACCACGACCAGGCGCTGGCACCGCTCAAGCTGCACGCCTTTGGCCGGGCGGTGAACGTGACGCTGGGCCTCCCGCTGATCCGCACCAGCGTCGACCACGGCACCGCCTTCGACATCGCAGGGCGGGGGAGGGCGGATGCGGGATCGATGAGCGAGGCGATCCGGGTCGCGCTCGAGATGGTCGGCCACGCGCGACGCGCCGAGCGTCCCCGCGGCCCGCGGAGCGAGACGTGAGCCCCGCGTCCAAGGAGATCATCGTTCGGGGTGCCCGCGAGCACAACCTCGCGAACATCGACGTGCGGATTCCGCGAGACAAGCTCGTGGTCCTCACCGGCCTCTCGGGATCGGGAAAGTCCTCGCTCGCCTTCGACACGATCTACGCGGAGGGCCAGCGACGCTACGTCGAGAGCCTGTCGGCCTATGCCCGCCAGTTCCTCGAGCAGATGGGCAAGCCCGACGTGGACTCGATCGAGGGTCTGTCGCCCGCCATCTCGATCGAGCAGAAGACCACCAGCCGAAATCCCCGCTCCACCGTCGCCACGATCACCGAGATCTACGACTACCTCCGACTTCTCTACGCGCGGATCGGCATCCCCTACTGCGTGAGCTGCCAGATCCCGATCCACGCGCAGACCATCCAGCAGATGATCGATCGCGTTCTGGAGCTGGGCGAGGGGACCCGGGTGCAGATCCTCTCCCCGGTGGTGCGTGACCGCAAGGGCGAGTACCGCAAGGAGCTGCGCGAGTTCGCCCAGCAGGGCTTCGTGCGGGTCCGCATCGACGGCGCGCTCTACGAGCTCGACGACCCGCCGGCCCTCGACCGCAAGAAGCGCCACGACATCGACCTGGTCGTCGACCGGCTCGTGGTGCGTGCAGACCAGCGACAGCGCCTGGCCGACTCGCTCGAGACGGCACTCCGCAGCGGAGAGGGCTTTGCGCGGCTCGACGTCGGGCCCGGAGATCACGAGATCCTCTTCTCGGAGCTCGCCGCCTGCCTGAAGTGTGGGGCCAGCTATCCCGAGATCAATCCGCGGATGTTCTCCTTCAACAACCCGCACGGGGCCTGCCCGCAGTGCGACGGCCTCGGGACGCGCGACTTCTTCGATCCCGAGCTGATCGTCCCGGATCCCGAGCGCTCGGTGGCCGGCGGGGCCATCGCACCCTTCCGGAGCCGAGGCCGCGCCTCGGGCTACTACTCGCAGATGCTGGCGGCGCTCGCGGAGCACATCGGGTTCGACCTGGACACTCCCTGGAAGAAGCTCCCCAAGCGCGTACAGCGGCAGATCATGGAAGGAACGGGCAAGGGTGAGGTCACGTTCCGCTTCGGGCGCCGCCGCAAGTTCACGGTGCGCCGGCCCTGGGCCGGGGTGATCGCCCAGCTCGACCGCCGTTACCGGGACACCGAGAGCGACTCCACGCGCGAAGAGCTGCGGACCTTCATGAGCATGACGCGCTGTCCCGCCTGCGCAGGCACGCGCCTGCGACCCGAGGCGCGCGCGGTGCGCGTGGCCGGACGCAGCATCCACGAGTTCACCGCCCTGACCATCCAGCAGGCGGTCGACTACGTCGAGGCGCTCGAGCTCTCGAAGCAGGAGACGGCGATCGCCGAGCGGATCCTGCGAGAGATCGCCGAGCGGCTGCGCTTTCTGCGCGACGTGGGGCTGAGCTACCTGGCGCTCGACCGCACCTCGGGCACGCTCTCGGGCGGCGAGAGCCAGCGCATTCGCCTGGCGACCCAGGTCGGCTCCGCGCTGATGGGCGTGCTCTACATCCTCGACGAGCCCTCGATCGGGCTGCACGCGCGCGACAACGTCAGGCTGCTGCATACGCTCCGGAGCCTGCGCGACATGGGCAACTCGGTCCTGGTCGTCGAGCACGACGAGACGACGATCCGGGCCGCGGATCACGTGATCGACCTCGGTCCGGGCGCCGGCCGCCACGGCGGCCGCATCATCGCCTCGGGCACGCCGCTGCAGATCCAGCGCAACCGCAAGTCGCTGACGGGACAGTATCTTGCGGGACGCCGCTCGATCCCGATCCCGCGCCGCCGCCGCCCGGGCTCCGACAAATTCCTCACGCTCGTGGGCGCGACCGAGAACAACCTGAAGGACCTGACGGTTCGCTTTCCAGTGGGTGTGTTCTCGGTCGTGACCGGAGTGTCGGGCAGCGGCAAGTCGACGCTGGTCAACGACACCCTCTACCGCGCCCTGGCGCGCGAGGTCTACGGCTCCCGCGAGCGCGCGGGACGGCATCGCAGGCTGGATGGCGTCGATCACTTCGACAAGATCATCGACGTCAACCAGTCCCCGATCGGGCGCACCTCGCGCTCGAACCCCGCCACCTACACGGGCATCTTCACGGGCATCCGCGAGCTCTTCACCCAGCTTCCCGAGAGCCGGATGCGCGGCTACAAGCCCGGTCGCTTCAGCTTCAACGTCAAGGGAGGGCGCTGCGAGGCCTGCCAGGGCGACGGCATCAAGCGTATCGAGATGCACTTCCTGCCGGATGTCTTCGTCACCTGCGAGGAGTGCGCGGGGCGACGCTACAACCGCGAGACCCTCGAGATCCTCTACAAGGGCCACTCGATCGCCGACGTGCTCGAGATGACGGTCGAGGAGGCGCTCGAGATCCTGGAGCACATCCCCAGCGTGCGCAGTGGTCTGCAGACGCTGCTCGAGGTCGGGATGGGCTACATCCACCTGGGTCAGTCGGCGACCACCCTCTCGGGCGGTGAGGCCCAGCGGATCAAGCTGGCCAAGGAGCTCTCCAAGCGCGCGACCGGACGCACGCTCTACATCCTGGACGAGCCGACGACCGGCCTGCACTTCGCCGACGTCGAGAAGCTGCTCGAGGTGCTCAATCAGCTCGTCGAGCGCGGCAACACCGTGGTCGTGATCGAGCACAACCTGGACGTGATCAAGACCGCCGACCACCTCATCGACCTGGGTCCCGAGGGCGGCGACAAGGGGGGAGAGGTCGTCGCCGAGGGCACCCCCGAGGAGGTCGCCAACAATCCGCTCTCCTACACCGGGCAGGCGCTGCGGCCGGTGCTCTTCGGGGAGCCATGAGGCCAGTGGGCGCGGGATCCGGCGACCGGCCGGAGACCGAGTCGCCCCCCCGGGATCCCGTCTTCCCCACCCCCGGATGGGCTCTCCTCCTGACGCTCGGCGCGGTGTTCCTGCAGGGATCGCTGGTGCTGACCCTGCAGCCGTGGGTCGGCTCGGGCCGCCCACCCGCCTTCGCCCTGTCGGCCCTGGTGGCCTATGGGCTCGCCTTTGCCGTGTCCACCCCCCGCATCCCGGATCCGCCCGGTCCCCACCTGGGGTTTCACACTCCCGCCCCCCGCGCCTGGCTCGCGATTCCCTTCCTGCTGATGGCGGCGCTCCTGATCAGCGAGATCGACAACGGGTTCAAGGAGTGGGTGCCGGTGCCCGCCGAGCTCCAGCCGCTCGCAGGCCCCGAAGATACGGCGACGCTCGCCACCTGGCTGCTGGTCTTCGCCGCCATCTCGCCCGTCATCGAGGAGACCTTCTTCCGGGGCCTGCTGCAGCCCGGCTGCGTGGCGGCCTGGGGCGTGCGGGGCGGAATCGCGTTCGTCGCGCTCCTGAACGGGATCGCGATCTCGCTCACGGCCGGGCCCTGGTCGTTCGGCTACGCGGTCTCGGCGGCCGGGCTGCTGGGATTCGTGCGCCACGCGACGGGCTCGCTGCTGCCGGGCATGCTGCTGAACGTCGGCTTCGGTACGCTGGCCGTCGTCGCGACCCGCGAGCCCTTCGGCATCCCCGGCTTCGACGACGCCTCGGCGGCCCACACGCCGCTCGGCATCCTCGCGGTCGCCGCCGTGAGCGTCGGCATCGGCCTGGCCCTGTGCCGCGCCCCCAGGCGCGGGCCCTGAGACGCGGACTCCCTCTCGCGGCCTCGGCCACCGCTCTCTCGCAGCGGCCCCTCAGCGGGATCGGGATGTCGGAGGCGAGAGCCGGGTGCCCCGCGCCGGTCGGGATCAGCGGCGTTCGGGACAGCTGCGAGAGTGGGTAGGCCCCACTGCCTCTGGTCGCCGATGCCGTCTGTGACTGCCTGCTCCACAACGCCCACCGGGTCGCGCTACGAGGAGATTCGAGAAGGAGGCCCATTCCCCCCCCACCGCTGAGGACGGATCCCGCGCCGCAGCCGAGACCGACCCGGTGGGCTTCGTGGCCGAGCTGCCCGAACGGGTCGTCCTCGACGCGGTGCAGCGTGTGCCGGGTCTGTTCACCGCCCTCAAGGTGGCGCTGGACCGGGACCGCGTGCCGGGGCGCTTCCTCCTCACCGGATCGGCGAACGTGCTGCTCGTGCCCCAGCTCGCCGACTCGCTGGCGGGGAGAATGGAGATCCTGCGCCTGTTTCCTTTCGCGCAGTGCGAGATCGAGGGGCGCAGCCCATCCTTGCTCGGAACGCTCTTCGAGGGCCGCTTCAAGGCGGGGCGAGCGGCTCGGGCGTCTGCTCGCCGAACGGGTGGTCGCGGGGGGGTATCCCGCGGCTCTTGCCAGGAACGCTCCGCCTCCGGAACCGCGCCCTTGCCTTGCAGGTCGTCTGGCCGGTCACCCCGGCGGCCTCACAGATCTCACGGGTGTAAGCAATCGATGGAGGCCCCTCAGTACGTGCGCCCTCGGCGGTCCCGCACAGCCTCGACCGCCTGGACGCGCGCGATGATGCGCGCGTGCACCGCCTCGGGGGTACCGACCGCGTCGATCTCGCACAGACCGAGGCGCGCGTACTCCGCGTCGACGCGCTCCAGGAACTCGACCTCTTCAAAGCGCTCGCGAGCACCGCCCAGGCGCTCCTCGGCCACGGCCACGGGGAGCCGAAGCCAGAGCTCCAGGTCGGGCTCCGGGAACTCCGCGGAGGCGAAGATCCGGCACAGGCGCTCGCGGTCCAGGCCCTGGGCGGCCTGGTAGGCAAGCGTCGAGGCGCGGTAGCGGTCGCAGACCACGTCCGCGCCCCTGTGGAGTGCGGGCGCGATCAGTGCGGCCACGTGCTCCCGGCGGTCCTCGAGGAAGTAGCGCAGCACCTCCTCGGGCGAGGCCTCTCGCTCTCCTCGAGCCCAGGCCCGGTAGCAACGACCCCAGGGCCCATCGGTCGGCTCGCGGGTCTCGACCAGCTCGCGACCCGCTCGACGCAGCCAGTCCGCGAGCCGCCGCGCCTGCTCGGTCTTGCCCGATCCGTCGATGCCCTCGAGGACCCAGAAGCGACCTCGGCGATCGGCTTGACCCGAGGCCTCGGCCCCCGCGGGGTTGCCGGATGGGGTCGGCGCACGCCTCACCCCGTTCATCGCACGCCGTTCCCCATTTCCCCATCCGGCTGGCTCGCGGCGGCCTCCCAGTCCCGGAAGGGCAGACCGTCGTCGAGCCAGTCTGCTCTCCAGCAATGGGCGTGCCCGTCGAGCCGCGCCGGAAGAGCCCTCACACGCGCCATTGTGAACCGCCGGCCTCGGCTTCGGAACCGCGGGGGCTCGCCCGCCACACAGCTTCAGCTCGAGGGAGCCTTCCGGGCGGACCCTGCGCGCGGGCGCCCGCGCCTCGCTCAGCTCGAGGGCCGGAGATCGAGGCCCAGGTGACGTTCGAAGGCGTCGTAGTACTCCTCGTCGGTCTCGCAGCGACCGAGCGCGATCCACTCGGCGTCGGTCATCCGCGCGCGGCCCTCCGCGATCTCGCTCCCGCCCCAGCCGCAGGCATAGCGCAGGCGCGGCGCGTCGTCGGTGAGCGCGTCCAGGATCGTGTCGGCCACCGTGTCGGCGGCGACGTTGGCCTCGATCCCCTTCAGGTAGAACTGCAGCATGCGCCGATAGGCGGTCTCGTAGGCGGTCGGCTCGGGGTGGCCGACGTTCTTGGGCAGGATCGCCGTCCGCGTGACGCCCGGCTCGATGATGACGACGCGGATTCCGAAGGGCGCGACCTCCTGGGCGAGATTCTCGCTCAGGCACTCGAGCGCCCACTTGGACGAGGCATAGACGGTCTGCGCGAGAGCCGCGATGCGTCCCGCAATCGAGCTCACGTTGACGATCTGCCCGCTCCCGCGCTCGCGCATGTGCGGGAGAGCCGCATGGATGCAGCGCAGGGTGCCCCAGTAGTTGGTATCGAACACCACCCTGGCAGCGTCGACGTCCACGTCCTCGATCGCCGCATTCCAGCCGATCCCCGCGTTGTTGATCAAGATGTCCAGCCCCTCCGGACGGGCGCACACAGTCCCGATCGCTCGGCGGACCGAGCCGGCGTCGGTCACATCGAGCTCGAGGGGCTCTACGGCGCAGCCCGCCTCTCGAGCCAGGTCGAGGAGCTTCTTGGCTTTGGAGAGGTCGCGCATCGCCGCGTAGACGCGGTAGCCGGCCATCGCCAGGCGCAGAGCCGCGGCCCTGCCGATGCCGGAGTTGGAGCCGGTGATCAAGACACTCTGCATCGCGCCCTCCCCGTGGGCCCCGCAGGGTACTGCGAAGGCTCTCCTGCTCCCAGGCATCGGACCGGCGGCTGCGCGGGGAAGTGCCGGGAGCCTGCCGCGCCCCCGGGGGTGGCGCCCCTCCCCGGGCGGGAGCGGCGCGGGAGGCGCTTGCACCCACGGCTCCCACGGCGGAAACTGCGGGACTCACTGAAGGAGTCGAACATGCCCATCGATCCAGGCGCCGTCGGTCTCACCGGAGGCCCCGTCCGCCGCTCCTGGTCGTCGAAGGACGGCCTTCTCTACGCGCTCGGCGTGGGGGCGGGAGTGGACGAGCTGGCCTTCACGACCGAGAACACCAAGGACACCCCGCAGAGGATCCTCCCGACCTTCGCCGTCATCATCGGCGGGGGCGGAGTCCCCTTCGACAAGATCGGCACCTTCAACCCGGCCCTCCTGGTGCACGGCGAGGAGGGGATCGAGCTCTACGACGAGATCCCACCCGAAGGCGAGGTCGAGAGCACCGGCACCTGCACGGCCATCTGGGACAAGGGATCGGGTGCGGTCGTCGAGATGGAGTCGGTCTCGACGCTCGTGTCGACCGGAAGGCCCCTGCTGAAGACCCGCATGTCGGCCTTCCTGCGCGGCGAGGGCGGCTTTGGCGGGGAGCGCGGACCCTCGGCCAAGTCCCCGCCCCCGGACCGGAAGCCCGACCACCAGCAGACCTACACCACCCGCATCGATCAGGCCCTGCTCTACCGGCTGTCGGGCGACCGCAACCCCCTCCACTCCGACCCGTCCTTCGCCAAGCTCGGGGGCTTCGACCGCCCGATCCTGCATGGCCTGTGCACCTACGGGTTCACCGGGCGCGCGCTGCTGCATACCCTCTGCGGGGGTGACCCCGCGCGCTTCAAGTCCATGGATGCGCGCTTCTCGCGGCCCGTCCTGCCCGGAGACACGCTCACGATCTCGATGTGGGTCGACGGCAACGAGTGCATCTTCCAGACGCGCAACCAGGACGACGTCGTGGTGATCGACCAGGGGCGGATGACGTTCGCCTGAGTTCGCGGTGGCTCAGGGCTGACGCAGGGCCCGGTGGGTGCGCAGGGTGTGCGCCGCGTAGCGCACAGTCGAGCGCTGGAAGTCGAAGTGCAGGGCCTCCGTCTCGGCGAGCGTCGCGCCGGGAAGCAGCGCGCGGAACCCCGTGCTGTTGCCCGGCGAGATGATTCCGATCCGCAGGGGGACGTCCCGCCCCGCGGCGGACAGCCGGAAGTGGACGTCCGTCTGCTTGAGAGAGGTCGCGTTGATCACGCGGCCGGAGACGGCGACACCCTCGGAGGCGGGCTCCGCGCGGAGCTCGGAGACGAGGAACCCATGGCCCAGGTCCCAGACGCGCGCGGGTCCCTCCGCCGGCGAGACGACCGGGGCCACGAAGGGGGCGGGCGCCGCGACGGAGGGCAGGAGCCGCGGAGCGCGCCCGGGAGCTCCCATCGCTGCGCTCAGCACGCGGCGCTGCCGGCCCTGCCGAATCTCGACCCTGGGGCCGCCCCCACGCGAGGCGACCACGGCCACCCCCGCGTCGCTGCGGGGCTCGTCGAGGGCGACCGCCGAGCCTGCGGCCGAGGCGGCGAGGCGCAGGGTCGGGACGCGCGCGTCTCCGCCCGTCCCGGAGCCCTGGGCCGAGGAGGTCAGGGTCAGGGTGCTGGCCCCGCCCGCGTCCTCGCCCTCGCGGCCCAGGAACGCGATCTCGCGCCCGCGCGCATCGACGATCCGGATCGTGCCCTGGACCACCAGGTCCTTGAAGGACGCACTGCGCGCGATCAGGGCATCGAAGACCTTCGCGCCATCGAGCGGCATCTGGCCGCCTGCCACGAACGGGACCGCAGCCAGACCGACCGCCAGCACAGCGGACAGGCCCATCGCCGCCCGCACCCTTCGGTGCAGCCGGCGAAGGGCCAGCGCACGAGAGATCGCCAGGTCCCGCCTGTGGCGAAGCCTCTCGTGCCCGCGCTTCGGATCGAGGTCGCTCGTGTCCATCTCACCCCCCCTCCGCTCTGCGGAGGGCCGGCCGGCTCACCGGCGGAGACAGCAACCTCCATGCCACGTCTCGAAAGCGTGATTTCCCGTTCCCGCCCGCGCCGCGGGGCCCGCCAGCGACCCGCTTTTCCCGAAACGGGAAGCACCCTGCCCTCGCTTGCGTTCGGGCTGCCGCTGCCCCGCGAGCGCGGCGCCTTCGGGGACCCGGTTGCCTTGCACCTTGACCGGATGGGGGTCCACAAGCGATAACTACCCGCCAGTGATGCGCGGTAGAGCCCTCTCGTGTGGTCTCACGGTCTTGCTGCTGCTCGGGGTGGGTTCCGCCCGGGCGGAAGGCGTCGAGCCCGGGCCGGACGACGCGCTCGAGCTCCCGACCCACGAGGAGATCGAGGACGCGGTGCCCGAGGGGGCCACGCTCACCGGCCGCCAGATCTACGAGCGCTACCTGGACAATCGCCAGATCCACGCGGCCTTCCAGCACCAGAAGCTGATCTCGACCGATCCGGGCGGCAGCACGCAGACCAGCCGCTTCTGGGTTCGCTGGAAGGACTACACCGACCACGACGACAAGCCGGTCGACGGCATCTACGCCAAGACCCTGGTCCGCTTCACCGAGCCCTTCGACATGCGCAACACCGGGTTCCTGATGATCGCCAAGGAGGGCGGCAAGAGCGACCAGTTCATCTACCGTCCGAGCGATCGACGCGTGCGCCGCGTGAACATGTCGAGCGGAAGCCTGATGGGCAGCGACTACAGCTTCGACGATATCGCGTTCCACAACCTCGAGGATGCCGAGTACACGCGCCACGCGGACGAGGAGCTCGACGGGGGTCCGGTCTACGTGGTCGAGGCCATCGCCAAGCCCACCGCCCACTCCAAGTATCACCGGACGCTCTCGTACATCGAGAGAGAGCACTACGTCGCACTGAAGGTGCGCTACTGGGATGGCGACGGCGTAGAGGTCAAGCTCCTCACGGCGCCGCGCTCCAGCATCAAGAGCTTCGACGGGATCTGGGTCGCGACCTACTCGACCATGCACAACCTGCAGGAAGACACGACCTCGGAGATGATCGTCGAGGACCTCGAGCCCAACCCCGAGCTGACCGATCGGCTCTTCTCGCTCTTCCGCCTCGCCGTGGGCCGCTGAGACGCCGCCCACGGGCGACCGGCGCGCGGTCCAGCCCCGAGGGACCCCGGCTCCCCGGATCTAGGCTCGCGTGCGGACGAGCAGCGCGGGAAAGAGCAGCAGGTCGGTCGAGAGACAGATGGCCATCGTGATCGCGGTCAGGTACCCGAACTCGCGCAGCGTCGCGAAGCCGGAGAGCAGCAGCACCAGGAAGCCGGCGATCAGCATGACGGAGGTCGTGACGATCGGTCGGCCGACGGTCTCGATGCAGTAGCGGGCCGCGGCGGCGGGAGTGCGACGCTGCCCGCGCATGCGCTGGTACGAGACCAGGAAGTGCAGGGTGTCGTCGATCGCGATCCCGAGGGCCGTGCTGCCGATCAGCCCGGTCGGAAGCGAGAGCACCGCGACGCCGGCCCCAAGCGTCCCGAAGAAGACCAGCACCGGCAGCACGTTCGGGAGCATCGTCAAGCTCGCGATCGGAAGCGAACGGAACACCAGGCAGACGAGCGCAAAGATCGCCAGCGTGGCGGCGCCGACGGTCCGGCTCTGGTTTCCGGCGATGCCGTCGGCACTGCGATTGATCAGGATCGTGTTGCCGGTCACGTCGACCCGCTCGATCCCGGGAATCGGATGGCGCGCCACCACCTTGCGGATACGTTCCTCGAGCTGGCGCACGGAGCGCGATCCCATCTGGTCGGTACGGACGACGAGATTGGCGCTCGAGTGATTCGAGGTCGCGAAGCTGCGCATGCGGTCCTTGGGGACCATGAACATCGCCTCGGCGACGCCGGCGCGCGTCGCCGGAATCCGCGAGGCCACCCGGCCCTCGTGCGCGAAGGCCCGGTTCACGACCGCCACGAAGTCGACGAGCGAGAGCACCTCGCTCACGCCCTCCGTACGCTCGAGGGCGCTCTCGATCGCCTCGAGCCGGCGCAGCGTCTCGGGCTTGCGGAAGAGCCCCTCCTCCCTCCCCTCGAAGACCACGTAGATCGGCACCACGCCGACGAGCGCCTGGTTGACGTGGGCGAAGTCGGTCCGAACGCGCGAGTCGGGATCGAAGAAGCGCAGGTAGTCGGTGTCGATCACGGTCTGCGGAATCAGCGCAACGGCCAGCACGCCCACGATGCCCCAGCCGACCAGGACGCCGCTGGAGTGCTCGACGGCGAGGAGGGTCAACCCACGCAGGCCGCGGTCGAGATGTCGCCCGATGGCCCTCGCCAGGCGAGTGCCGCGCGCCTCGCTCTGGAGGGGGAGCAGGGCGAGGACCGCCGGGACCCCCGTCAGCGAGATCAGGGTCACGTAGGCTACGCCGAGCAGCGCGAAGAGCCCCAGGTCGCTGGTCGCAGGGATGTCGGCGAGCATCAGGGCGCCGAACCCGACGCAGGTCGTGAAGCCCGCCATCAGCACGGGGATGCGCGTGTACTCGAGGGTCCGGAGGGCCGCCGTCCGTGCGTCGGGGGACTCGGCCCCAATCTCGTGGTTGCGCGCAGTCACGTGGACTCCGTAGACGCTTCCCACGCAGATCAAGAGCGGGCCGAGCACGATCGTGATCAGGTTCAGGTCCTTGCCGACCGCCGCCAGCCCCCCGAAGGACCACAGCGTCGCGACCAGGCAGGAGACGAGCGGGATGAAGACGCTTCGCGGAGAGCCCGTCAGGATGTAGACGACGAATGCCGCGACCGCGACGGCCAGCGGAATCAGCCGCACCAGGTCGCGTACCATCAGGTGGTAGGCCGCGGCGCGGACATGGGGCCGGCCCGCCACGTAGAAGCGGACTCCGGGGTGCTCCGCCGCCACCAGGATCGCGCGGATCTTCTCATCGAGCTGCTGCCGGACGAAGTCCCGGTCGCTCATCGGCCGGAAGCGCACGTTGATCGCGGCGGCATGGCCGTCACGGGAGACGATGGTCTTGGTATACAGCGGATTGGCGAGCGCCCTTCGGCGCAGGTTCGCGAGGACGACCCGGTCTTCGGGCACGTCCTCGATGAAGTCCGCCACCTCGACCCAGTCGTTCTCCCGGTCGTAGCGGAACGAGTAGACGTCGACCAGCGACTCGGCGCGCCGAACGCCGGGCAGACGCCGGATGGCGCTCGAGATGTCCTTGAGCAGCTTCAGGTGACTCTCGGTGAAGACGTCGTCCGTCTCCATCGCGACCACGTAGATGTCGTCGCTCCCGAAGGCCAGCGCGGCGCGACGGTAGACGTCCCGGCCCGGATCCGTGAGCGGGATCAGCGGATCACTCGAGGGATCGAGATCGATCCGGAGCCCGAGGGGATCCAGGCGCACGATCGTCGCCGCGGCTCCGAGCGTGACGACCGCCAGGATCAGCAGGACGCTACGGGGAGCCGCGACGATCCAGCGCGCCCGCAGGACCGCGATCACCACTCCGACGCCGACGAGGAGTGCCGACAGCAGCTCGAATCCAGGAAGACTCATGGGCAGCCGGGAGACTACACCGCGGACGCTGCGCGAATGCGCGGCGACGCACCCTGCGGCACGAGCGCAGGTCGCCTCCTGGGATCGAGCCAGGCCGAGGAGAAGCGAGCGAAGGATCCCTCCGCCCGCAGCGAGGCGGCAGCGCGCCGATCGCCTAGATCTTGCCCTGGAGCATGAACGCGATGACGAAGCCGTAGAGCGAGATCGACTCGATCAGCGCCAGGCCCAGGATCAGCGGCGTCTGGATCTGGCCCGCCGCACCGGGATTGCGGGCGATCCCCGCGACCGCCTGCGCCGTGGCCATTCCCTGACCGATCCCGCAGCCGAGAGCCCCGAAGCCGATCGCGGCCCCCGCACCGATGCCGGCACCGAGGCCGAGGCCCGCCAGCGACGCCCCCTCCTCCGCGGCCAGCGCCACCTCGGGAGCCAGCCCGAGGACCACCAGGGCCAGGACGAAAAGGAAAGAAATACGCATCCGTTCATACCTCCTGTGGGTCGCGTCAGTGGGCCTCATGGACGGCCTCTCCGATGTAGATCATGGTCAAGAACGAGAAGATGAACGCCTGGAGCAACGCCACGAAGAGACCCAGCCCCATGAAAAGAGACGGTGCGAAGAACTGCACCACGGGAAAGGACAGGAAGACGGCGATCAGCGTGTGGTCGGCGAACATATTCGCCGTCAGACGGATCGTGAGCGACATGATCCGGATCACGGCGGAGACGATCTCGAGGGGAAAGACCAGCCAGGCGAGCCACCAGACCGGTCCGACGAAGTGCCGGACGTACGAGACGCCGTGGGTCGAGAACCCGGCGTAGACGAAGGTGCCGAAGGACACGAGCGCCCAGGCCACGTTGGTCTCGACGAAGGACGTGGGGTTGGTGAAGCCCGGGATCAGCCCCATCAGGTTCGAGACCAGGATGAAGAAGCCCATCGTGCCGATCAGCGGCATCCAGCGCGGCCACTCGGGACCGATCGTCTCGCGCGCCAGGGACACCATGCCCTCGAGCATGAGCTCCAGGATGTTCCGCACCGTGAGGCGACCCTCGGGTACCACGCCGTCCGTCTCCCGCAGGCCGCGCCGTACGAGCCCGGCCAGGATGACCGTGATCAGCAGGCAGGTGAGCAGGCTCGAGAGCGTGATCGGGACGAAGGGCTCGATCAGGTCGAAGACGTTGAGCGGGTGGGACACGACTCAGGCTCCCTCGCCGTCGGCCCGGGACCGCGGATCGAGCCCATGCCAGAGCGCCGCGGGCACGAGCGTGCCGAGCCCGAGCAGGAGCCAGAGGGGCCGAACGGGCAGCAGCGCGAGCGCGGCACCCACCGCGGCGAGGAGCAGCAGGAAGCGCGCAATCATGAAGACCTGGGCCGGCACGCTGCTTCGGGCTTCGCCCGAGAGCACCCACATGCGCACGCTCCGCTCCAGCACCCGAAGGTTCACGATCTGGATGCCTCCTCCCAGTGCGACGCTCGCGACGGCGGGCACTCCATAAGGAATCGACCCCAGTACTGCAAGGGCCGCCAGCAGCGCGTTCTTGCGCTGCAGGGTGTGGAGGGAGAGCCTCACGCGGGCGGGTCCCGCGGATCCCCCGGCGGAGGCCGAGGATCCTTGCGGGCTCCCCGGCGCAGCGCCCGCAGGAGCTGGTTCAGACCGGCGGCAAAGCCCAGGGCGGTGCACAGGAAGAGGAGCAGGGGGTCGGTCCCGAGCTTGCGGTCGAGATAGCTCCCGGCGGCGACCCCCAGGACGATTCCGATGCCGAACTCGAGGCCCGCCTCCAGGCCGCGTCCGATCGGAGTCGTCGGAGACCCCGGGATGCGCGGTCGTGCGGACACCTCCGATCCTCCTGCCCCGCCGCCGCCTCAGAGCTTCTTCAGGGCCCGGCGGGCCCCCGAGAGGGTACGCTCCAGCTCGTCGGGGCCGTGGGCGCTGGTGACGAAGACAGCCTCGAAGGGGGAGGGCGGCAGGTAGATCCCCTGGTCGAGCATCGACTGGAAGAAGCTGCGGAACGCCTTGGCGTCGGCCGCCTGGGCGTCGCGAAAGCTCGAGACCGGTCCCGGGTGGAAGAAGAAGCCCGCCAGCCCCCCGCGCGCCTCCATCGAGAAGGGCACCCCGGCCTCGCGCGCGAGCGTCGCGAGCCCCTGGGCGAGCTCCACCGCGAAGCTCTCGAGCCGCTCGTAGAAGCCGGACTCGGCACACAGGTCCAGCACCGCGAGGCCCGCGGCCGTGGAGAGCGGGTTGCCCGACAGGGTGCCGGCCTGGTACACGGGGCCGTCGGGGGCGACCTGCGACATCAGGTGGGCACTGCCTCCGTAGGCGCCGATCGGCAGGCCCCCTCCGATCACCTTGCCAAAGCAGGTGAGGTCGGGCGGGACGCCGAGCCGCGCCTGTGCCCCGCCGGCGGCGACCCGAAAGCCGCTGATCACCTCGTCGAAGACCAGCACGCTTCCGTAGGTATCCGCGACCGAGCGCAGGCCCTCCAGGAAGCCCGGCCGGGGCAGCACCAGGCCCATGTTGGCGGCGATCGGCTCTACCAGGATCGCCGCGATCTCATCGCCGCACTCTGCGAAGGCCTGCTCGACCGCGTCGAGGTCGTTGTAGGGGAGCACGAGCGTGTCGGCCACCGCGCCGCGGGGGACCCCCGCCGAATCGGGAATGCCCAGGGTGGCGACCCCCGAGCCCGCGGCGGCGAGCAGGGCATCGGAGTGCCCGTGGTAGCAGCCCTCGAACTTGACGATCCGCTCCCGACCGGTCGCCCCCCGGGCGAGCCGGATGGCGCTCATCGTCGCCTCGGTCCCGGAGCTGACCAGCCGCAGGCGCTCCACCGACGGCACTCGCTCGACGATGCGCTCGGCGAGCCGGATCTCGGCCTCGGTCGGCGCGCCAAAGCTGGTCCCGAGCCCCGCGGCCTGCCGCACGGCGTCGACCACGACCGGGTGCGCGTGGCCGAGCAGCACCGCCCCCCAGGACGCCACGTAGTCCACGTAGCGATTGCCGTCGACATCCTCGATCGACGCGCCGCTGGCGCGCGCGATGAAGCGCGCGGCCCCGCCCACCGAGCCGAAGGCCCGGACAGGGCTGTTCACACCCCCCGGCATCAGGGTCCGGGCGCGGCGCATGAGGCGGCGAGAAGCGGTCGTCCTCACGAGCCGGGCGGCTCCTCGACGTCGGGCTCGGCGAGCCGTGCCACCGAGACGATCCGCTCGTCCTCCGCGGTCTCCATCAGGCGAACCCCCTGGGTGTTCCGGCCCATGGTCGGGATGCCGGACACCGTCATCCGGATCAGCTTTCCCCCGTTGGTGACCAGGATGATCTCGTCATCATCGGCCACCTGCAGGATCCCGATCACGCGGCCGTTGCGCGCGGTGGTCTTGATGGTGATGATCCCCTGGCCGCCGCGTTTCTGCTCGCGGTAGTCCTCGAGCGGGGAGCGCTTTCCGAAGCCGTTCTCGGTCACCGTCAGGATCGTCTCTCCCGGCCTCAGCACCTCCATGCCGACGGCCGCATCGTCCGAGCGGATCGCGAGCCCGCGCACCCCGGCCGCCGACCGTCCCATCGAGCGCACCTGGTTCTCGTGAAAGCGCACGGCCTTGCCGCGCTGGGTGGCGAGCAGGATCTGGGCGGCGCCCCGCGTGCGGGCGGCGCCGATGAGCTCGTCTCCCTCGCTCAGCCGGATCGCGATGATGCCCCCGCGGCGGGGATTGGCATACGCCGCGAGGTCGGTCTTCTTGACCGTGCCGCGTCGCGTCGCCAGCACCACGTAGCCACCCTCCTGGAAGCTCCGAACCAGCAGCACCTCCGAGACGCGCTCGTCGGCCTCGAGCCCGAGCAGGTTCACGAGGGGCCGACCTCGCGCCGACCGGCCCAGCTCCGGCAGCTCGTAGACCTTGAGCCAGTGGGCGCGGCCGCGGTTGGTGAAGCAGAGCATGGTCTCGTGGGTGGAGCCGATGAACAGGCGCGAGACGAAGTCCTCGCCCTTCGTGCCCATCCCCTTCTTGCCCTTGCCGCCCCGTCGCTGGGCCCGGTAGAGGCTCGGAGAGCTGCGCTTGGCATAGCCCTGGTGGCTGATCGTGACGATCATCTCCTCGTCGACGATCAGGTCCTCGCTCGAGAAGGCTTCGACCGCTGGGGCCAGCTCGGTCCGACGCTCGTCGCCATACCGGGTGCGGATCTCCTCGAGCTCCTCGATCACCTTGTCCGTCACCCGCTCGTCGCTCGCGAGCAGCGCCTCGAGCTCGCGAATCCGCGCGCGCACCTGCTCGAGGTCGTCGAGGATCCGCTGGCGTTCCATCCCGGTGAGGCGCTGCAGCCGGAGCTCGAGGATCGCCTGGGCCTGGCGCTCGCTGAACTCGAAGGTCTCCATCAGCCCGCTGCGCGCCGACGCGGGCGTATCGCTGGCCCGGATCAGTGCGATGACCCGGTCGAGGTGATCGAGCGCCCTGGCGAAGCCCTCGAGCACATGCGCGCGGTCGAGCGCCTGGCGCAGGTCGTACTGGGCGCGCCGACGAATCACGACGCGCCGGAAGCCCAGGAAGTGATCGAGGAGATCGAGCAGGGAGAGGGTGCGCGGACGGTTGTCGACGAGCGCCAGCAGGTTGACCCCGAAGGTGGTCTGCATGGGCGTCATCTTGTAGAGCTGATTCAGGATGATCTCGTCCGCCGCGTCGCGCTTGAGCGCGATCACCACGCGCATGCCGCGGCGGTCCGACTCGTCGCGGATGTCCGAGATGCCCTCGATCTTTCCGTCCCGAACGAGCTGGGCGATCTTCTCGATCATCGCGGCCTTGTTGACCATGTAGGGGATCTCGCTGATGATCAGGGCCCGGCGCCCGGAACGTGCCTCTTCGATCGCGACCTTGGAGCGCAGGGTCATCAGCCCTCGGCCGGTCCGGTACGCCTGAAGGATCCCCTCGCTTCCGCAGATGCGGGCACCGGTGGGGAAGTCGGGACCCGGGATCCGCTCCATGACGTCATCGAGCGTCGACGCAGGATCGCGCGCGCGGAGCACCAGGGCATCGACGACCTCGGTCAGGTTGTGCGGCGGGATGTTCGTCGCCATGCCCACCGCGATGCCCGAGGATCCGTTGATCAACAGGTTGGGGATTCGCGCCGGAAGCACGATGGGCTCGGTGCGAGTATTGTCGTAGTTGGCGATGAAGTCGACCGTGTCCCGGCCGATGTCCGCGAGCATCTCCGAGGCGATGCGCGAGAGGCGCGCCTCGGTGTAGCGCATGGCGGCGGGTGGATCGCCATCGATCGATCCAAAGTTCCCCTGGCCGTCGACCAGCGGGTATCGCAGCGAGAAGGGCTGGGCGAGCCGGACGATCGAGGGATAGACCACGGCTTCGCCGTGAGGATGGTAGTTGCCCGAGACGTCCCCGGCGATCTTGGCGCACTTTCGATAGGGTCGATCGAAGCTCAGGTTCAGGTCGTTGAAGGTGACCAGGATCCGTCGCTGCGAGGGCTTGAGTCCGTCGCGAACGTCCGGCAGGGCCCGGCTGATGATGACGGACATCGAGTAGTCGAGGAACGACTGCCGCATCGAGTCCTCGATGTTGATCGGGACCGGGGGATTCTGGGTCGCTGCGTTCCCCCGGGGGTCGCGATCGTCCGGCATGCCTCGGCTCGACCTCTCGCCTCTCAGATGTCCAGGTTCTCGACGTTCAGGGCGTTGCGCTCGATGAACTCGCGGCGGGGCTCGACGGCATCGCCCATGAGGAGGCTGAACGTCTGCTTGGCCTCGAGCAGATCCTCGATGCGCACCCGCAGGATCCTGCGCGCGTCAGGATCCATGGTCGTGTCCCAGAGCTGATCCGCATTCATCTCTCCAAGGCCCTTGTAGCGCTGGATGTAGAGACCCTTTCTCCCGATCTCGAGGATGCGCTCGAGGAGCTTGCGGGCCGTCGGGACCGTCTCTGGAGCGCGGTCTCGAGCGCGCAGCCGGAAGGGCGCGGTGGCGATCTCTGAGACCCTGCGTCCGAACTCCTGAAAGCGCAGGAAGTCGGGCGAGTTCACGTAGTCGCGGTCGATCAGGAGTGTGCGCGCGGTGCCGGCCTGATACGAGGTGACGGTGGCGGACCACGCCGAGTGCTCCTCGTCTCGCGCCCAGCGGAAGATCAGCTCGGAACTCTCGGGATCGATCGCCGCCACGTAGGCCTCGATCTGGCGCTGGATCTCGGCGAGCGCGCCCTCCTCGACCATCAGGCTCTCCGGGGTCAGTCGCGCGCCAAGTGCGGCGGCCTCGACGACCCGCCGATCGCGCCCGAGGCGCTCGAGATTGCGACTGCGGGTCTCGAACTCGTGGACGAGGGCCAGCAGGGCGCGCAGCGCCTCCTCCGGCAGGGGCGCGTCGGCGCCCGCCGCCAGGACCTCGATCGCGCCGAGGCCCGACTCGATCAGGTAGTCCGTGAGCTCCTCGTCGTCCTGGATGTAGCGCTGCCGGTTCGCCCGCTTGATCTTGTAGAGCGGCGGCTGCGCCAGGTAGAGATGACCCGCATGGATCAGCGCTTCCATGTGGCGGAAGAAGAACGTGAGTACCAGCGTCTCGATGTGTGACCCATCCACGTCGGCATCGCACATGACGATGACCTTGTGGTAGCGCAGCTTCGAGAGATCGAAGTCCCCGTCGAAGCCGCACCCGAGCGCCTGGATCATCATCTGGATCTCGTTGTTGGCGAGCATCCGATCCGTGCGCGCCTTCTCGACGTTGATCAGCTTGCCGCGCAGCGGGAGCACCGCCTGGAACTGACGGTCGCGTCCCTGCTTGGCCGTACCTCCGGCGGAGTTTCCCTCGACGATGAAGATCTCGCAGCGGCTGGGGTCCCTCTCCTGGCAGTCGGCCAGCTTGCCGGGAAGATTGGCATCCGACAGCGCTCCCTTGCGACGGGTCAGCTCGCGCGCCTTGCGCGCGGCATCCCGGGCCCGCGCAGCGTCGACCACCTTCTGGCAGATCAGCTTGGCCCACTGCGGATGCTCGTCGAAGTACTCGCCGAGCTGCTGGTTGACCAGGTTGGCGACCAGCCCCGCAACCTCACTGTTGCCGAGCTTGGACTTCGTCTGTCCTTCGAACTCGGGGCGCGAGATCTTGATGCTGACGACCGCGGCGAGACCCTCCCGACAGTCGTCGCCAGTGACCGAAGGTTCCTTGCCGTTGCGTCCGGCTCCGTTGCGCTGCAGGTAGCGGTTGATCGTGCGAGTGAGCGCGTTGCGAAAGCCGGTCAGGTGGGTTCCGCCCTCGATGGTGTTCACGCTGTTCGCGAAGCTGAAGACGTTCTCGGCGTAGGCATCGTTGTACTGGAAGGCGATCTCGATCCCCACGTCGATCTCGACGAACCCATCTCCAGTCGACTGCTCATAGGAGCGCTGGCCCGTCAGCTTGATGGGTGGATGGAGAGGTGTCCGGGAGCGGTTGATCCACTCGATGAACGAGACGATTCCCCCCTCGTAGTGGAAGTCGTGCGACTTTCCGGATCGCTCGTCCTGGATCCGGATCCGGACCCCGGCGTTCAGGAACGAGAGCTCCCGCAGCCGCTGAGAGAGGGTGTCGAAGCTGAACTCCACCGATTCGAAGATGGCGGCGTCGGGATGGAAGGTGACGCGGGTTCCCGTGTGCCGGGTCGCACCCACGACGTGCAGGTCACACTGGGGCACTCCCTGCCGGTAGCTCTGCTCCCAGACCTGGCCTCCCCGCTTGATCTGCAGCTCGAAGCGGTCCGAGAGGGCGTTGACACAGCTGACGCCGACTCCATGCAGGCCGCTCGAGACCTTGTAGGCCTTGTTGCTGAACTTGCCGCCCGCATGGAGCGTGGTCATGACGACCTCGGCGGCGGGCCGACCCTCCTTGGTGTGGATGTCGACCGGGATGCCCCGCCCGTTGTCCTCGACGGTAATCGAGTCGTCGCTGTGGATGGTGATGGTGATGGTGTCGCAGTGCCCTGCGACGGCCTCGTCGACGGAGTTGTCGACCACCTCGTAGACCAGGTGATGCAGGCCGGCCAGCCCCGTCGACCCGATGTACATCGCCGGTCGCTTGCGAACGGGATCCAGCCCCTCCAGAACCTCGATGGATCGGGCGTCGTAGTCGCTCAAGCGTCGCCTCTTGGAACTGCCACATTTCGCGGTCCGCCGAGCCTGGCCAGACCCCAGTCCGGGAGCATGCCTGGAGCCTTCGGCGGCGCTTCGCCTGGCACCTACATCGCGCCTGCGGAGCGAATCACCCCGCTCTCAGCAGGCCTCGAATCAGCCTAGAGGCTAGCGCAATCGCGACCTTTGAGTAAGGGGGGGTGCCCGGCGCCTCCGAGATCGCGCCGTGTCGCCGCACCCAGCGCCTGTCAGAGGCGCATGGGCATCACGATCGCCAGCTGATCTGGGTTGTCCGCCGGGCGGAGCACCGCGGCAGTGAGCTCGTCGAGGAGCTCGATCGCGATCTCCTTCGAGTTCATCGCCGTCACGGCCTCCTGGATGAAGTGTGCGTTGAACGAGGTGTCGAAGCGGTCGCCCGAGTAGTCCAGCGGGATCGCCTCTCGCGCCTCGCCCATGTCGGGATTCTGGACCTGGAGCTCCAGGCGACCGGAGTCCAGGACGAAGCGAAGTCCCCTCGCCCGGTCATGCGTCATCAGCGCCATGCGCCGGGCTGCGCGCAGCAGGTGTCCCCGGTCGACCACGATCCTGGCCTTGAACTCGCTGGGGACGACCTGACGATAGTTCGGGAACTCGCCGTCGATCAGGCGGCAGGAGAGGATCAACCCGGGCCTCCGAACGATCAGGAAGTTATCGCCCAGCCCCATCTCGACGCCCTCGTCCGGATCGTCCACGAGCTTGCGGATCTCGGCGATCCCCTTGCGGGGAACGATGATCTTGCGGTCCAGGAACTCCAGCGGCTCCGGCACCGTGCAGTCGATCTGCGCCATCCGGTGGCCATCGGTCGCGACGCCCCGGAGCCGACCGTCGTCGAGGACCTCCATGAGGACCCCGTTCAGGTTGTAGCGCGTCTCGTCGGTCGAGGTCGCGTAGAGGGTGTGGTCGATCAACTCGGCGATCAGGGAGCCATCGACCCGGGTCGTCTCGACCCCCTCGAGGCCGGGGATGGTCGGGTACTCCTCGGGTGCGATCGACAGCAGCGTGAACTGCGCAGCTCCGCACTCGATCTTTACGCGTGCCCCCTCGGCAACGGAGAAGCGAACCTCGGACTCGCTGAACTCGCGTGCAATCTCGTAGAGCTTGCGCGCGGCCAGTGTGACGACTCCCGGAGTCTCGATCTCGGCAGGCAGGGTCGTGACGTTTCCGACCTCGAGATCGGTTGCGGCCAGCGTGAGATCCGACTCCGTCACGCGCAGCAATGCATTGGCCAGGATCGGAAGCGTGGCGCGTTGCTCGACGATGGTCTGGATGTGTGCGAGCCCGCGGACGAGAACCTCGCGGTCTATGCTGAACTTCATCGCTTCCTCTTTCTCGCCTCTCCTCCCGTCTCCTGGATTGGATCAAGACAGGGGTAGGAGGGCCGTGGGATATGTGGGATTCGTACGAAACGCTGCGCGCTCGCTGCGGATCTTCTACTCACGCGGATCCTGGACTCTCTGTGTACTGGCTCGGTCTCGCGTTTTCCACCGACTTCTTCACCGTCTCTCCAACAGCTCTTCCGCACTTTGCTCGATCTCTTTCTCGAGGAGGCGCAGGGCGCTGGCGATGCTGTCGCGCTCGAGCGCCTGACTCTCGACGCGCCGGCAGGCGTGCAGCACCGTCGTGTGGTGGCGGCCGAAGCGTTGTCCGATCTCGGGGTACGAAAGTCCACAGTGACGCCGGGTCAGGTACATTGCGATCTGACGCGGTACCGCGATTCGCGGGCTACGCGATGCCGACCGCAGGTCGCGCGCGCGCAGCCCGTAGTGCTTGGCGACCAGGGTCTGGACGGCCGCGACGGAGAGGGCGGGGATCGGACGCCGCGGCTCGAGCTCGAGGGCGCGGCGGACCTGGTCGATCTCGGCCAGGTCCGATTGCCCCGAGCGGGCGATGACGCGCGTCACCACGCTGTCGAGGTCCACGAGGCGGCTGTCGAGTCGACCGACCAGGAAGGACGCGACCTGGGGTGCCAGCCGCCCTCCCCAGCGCCGGGCCCGATCCATGGCAATGGCCACGCGTAGCTCCCACTCGGGCGCAGCCAGGTCCACTCGCGTGCCCTGCTCGAGGATGGAGCGAAGGCGCGACCCGAGCTCGGGAAGCGCGTCACCCTCGGCTTGAGCGGCCAGGACTACCAGCCGTCCGGCACGAGCGCCGGCCCCGATGGCGCGGGTGAGCTCATCCTGCGTGCCATCCCTGCCCGAGAGTGCCTCGAGCTCATCGATGAGCAGGGCCTCGCAGGAGTGCACGGCGGACCGGAAGCTCTCGAGCTGCTGGCTCCAGAGCGCGTCGACGAGTCGGAGCGAGAGCCTGGGTGCGGGGACGCAGGTGATCGACCTCATCCCTCGCTCGACCAGGGCCGCTGCCAGCGCCTCGAGGAGATGCGTCTTGCCGCTCCCCCGGGGCCCCGTCAGGATCAGGGGACCGGGCGGTGCCAGCGAGCCGCGCGAGACCTCGCCCATCAGGTTGCAGGCGGTCTCGTTGGCCGCGCTCTGGAAGAAGCCCTCGAGGCGATGGTTGGGATGGAGCGAGAGGCCCGCCGCGGCCGCCTTCCTCACGGCTGCCACCTCTTCCTCGTGAGCCGGAAAGATCCCCAGGCTCGATGCTCCGTCGGATAGCGAGAGGACGGCGTCGATGAGTGCGCTGAGGGTCCCGTCGCTCATCCACTGCTGAACGGGCTCGGCTGGGAGCGCGACGCGAAGGCAGGAGCCGCGGCCTTCGAGAAAGAGGACCTGGTCGGTCAGCGTCCGGATGTGGGATCGCGAGAGCTTGCCCTCGAGGGAGTCGAGCACAGCGGACCAGAGCGGCACGCTGGCGTCCGTCCACGCTGAAGGGCGTGCTCCAGGAGGCATGAGGGGGTGCCTTTCTGTGGGATTTTCCGACGACGAACCTCCGTGCTCATAGCAGTTAGACGCGCGGCAAAGCAAGCACCGACATCGGACGATGAGGCCGGACCCCGTGGTGCCCCGCGGTTCTCGTTGACACGCATGCGGGGCTATGCTTCGTTACCGGATCCCCGAGAGGATTCGCGGGAAAGAGACGATGAAGCGTACCTATCAGCCGAGCCGGATTCGCAGAGCACGCAATCACGGCTTCCGAGCGAGGATGAGCACGAAGGCCGGGCGCCGGGTTCTTGCCAGGCGCAGGGCGAAGGGTCGCCATCGGCTCACTCCGGTGAGCCGGCCCAGGTAAGCCCCTAGGTCATGATCGCGGCAGGTGGGCGGCCGCGGAGCGCGCTTCGCCGCGCCGATTTTCTTCGCGCCACACGCCAGGGTCGGCGCCACGTGACGCCGCGCTTCCTGGTCTTTACCCTCGACCGGCCACCCGGGGCTGCCGCCAGGCTCGGCATCACCGTCACGCGCAAGGTGGGAAATGCCGTCCGACGCAATCGCATCAAGAGGCTCGTCAGAGAGTGGTTTCGCAGCTGCCGCGAGGACCTGAGGGCGATCGACGTGGTGGTCGTCGCCCGGCGCGATCTACCCGCGAAGCTGACCCTGGATTCAGTGGCGAGCGACCTGTGCCGCGCCATCGAGCGGCTCGGGGGGTCGTCCGGGCGATCCACGGATACCGGCGCTACGTGTCGCCCTGGCTCGGAAACGCCTGCCGATTCTACCCTTCCTGCTCCGAGTACGCGGCCACGGTGATTGCGCGCGACGGCCTCTGGACTGGAAGCGGGCGGGCCCTCCGGCGGCTGGCGCGTTGCACGCCCTTCCAGCGCGGCGGCCTGGACCTTCCCTAGGGAACCCTGGACGTTGGACAGGATCCAGATTGCAGCGGTAGCTCTGGCCGTCGGGCTGATCGTCGCCTCGATGCTGCTGTCCTCCAAGCAGGCGCCGGAGAGCCCGGAGCCCGCTGTGGCCGAGAGCCCCCGGTCCACTTCCCCGTCGCCGAGCCCGCCCGCCCTCGACGAGCCCCTCCCACTCTCCGAGCCGCGTAGCGAAGGTCTTCCCGAGGCGCTCGCCGAGGCCATAGGCCCGACTCCGGCCCCGGCGTCCCTCGAGGAGATGCAGCTCGAGGGGGGGCCCCGGTGGAT
>JBHHYV010000006.1:0-64440 GCA_046757685.1 Myxococcota bacterium | reverse complement strand
AAGCCCGACGCCGCGCCCGTAACGACGACCGTCCGATCTCGAAAGCGCACGACGCTCCCTCCCCTGCCGCTCCCTCTCCGCCGCCACGCGGACAGGCCGACCCGCTCCATGCTACGCCATCACGGACGCGGCAGGGCTGCCTGGCGGGCTCGCCCCCTGCGCGAGATCCACCAGGCCGGAAGGCCGGTTGCAGCGATCAGCAGGCCCAGTCCCGCCTCGAGCGGCTGGAGCACGAGGGTATTG
The DNA here is from genome assembly GCA_046757685.1 of Myxococcota bacterium. Taxonomy (GTDB): domain Bacteria; phylum Myxococcota_A; class UBA9160; order SZUA-336; family SZUA-336; genus JBHHYV01. The sequence continues at coordinate 64,197 of JBHHYV010000006.1, read as the reverse complement.
AGCCAGAGCCACAGGCTGGCGAGCACGTAGAGACCGGGCACCCACGGATAGCCCCACACGCGGTAGGGTCGCGCCAGGTCGCTCCTCTGGCGCAGGCGGAAGAGCGCCAGGCCGTCGAGCAGCATCAGCGAGATCACCGCGAACGTCGTGTAGGTGAGGATCGCGCCGAAGCTCCCGGTCACGAGCAGCAGGGACGCGATCCCCGCCTGCAGCACGAGCGCGACGTGGGGCGTGTGGCGATTCGGGTGCACCGCCGCGAAGGCCCGCGGCAAGGTGCGATCGAGTGCCATGGCATAGACGATCCTGGCCCCCACCAGCACCGTGGCGTGCAGCGTGCCTACGATCGAGAGCACGACCAGCACCGTCACCAGGCGCCCCCCCCCGGGACCGATCAACGACACGGCCGCGAGCTCGGCGATCCGCACGACCCCCACGCGCCGGCCCGCAGCGTCGAGCGTGAACATCTGGTCCAGGGGGAGCGCGTAGAGGTAGACGCCGTTCACGATCAGGTAGAGCGCGGTCACGAGCGCCGTCCCCAGGAGCAGCGCGCGTGGCAGCGTTCGGGCGGGGTCCCGAATCTCGGAGGCGATGTAGACCGGAGCGTTCCAACCCAGGTAGGTGAAGAGGATCGGGACCAGCGCCGCCCCCAGCGCCGGGATCCAGGAGACCGCCAGGGTCACGCTGGGATCCACCGGGAGCGCGGCCACGCCGCGCGCTCCGAGCAGCGGCGCCGAGATCGAGAGCAGGACGAGAGCGGAGATCTTGGCGACGCTGAAGAGGTTCTGGACCCGGGCCCCCTCGCGCACGCCGTACCCGCAAAGCGCCGTCGATGCCCAGACCGCGAAGAGCGCGGCACCCTGCGCCCCTCCGATGCGGACCGGTCCTGCCTGCCACACATGCCCCTGGAGCGGGGGCAGGAGCACGCTCAGGTACTCCGCGAGCCCGGAAGCCAAGGTGCCGACCGTGCCGCAGAAGATCGCGAAGAAGCTGAGCCAGCCCGCGACGAACCCCAGAGCCGGGTGGAAGGCCTCGCGCAGGTAGACGTAGTCGCCCCCCGCGTGCGGAAGGGACGCGCCCATCTCGGCGTTGGTGAGGGCTCCCGCGGCGGACAGCACTCCGCCGAGGATCCACGCGGCCAGGATCCAGCCCACGCTCGGAAGCGAGGCAGCGACGAGGCCGCTGGTCGTGAAGATACCGACTCCGATCACACTGCCGGCGACGACCATCGTGGTGTCGAAGAGACCGAGCTGCCGCCGGAGGCGATCGGGGAGCGCGGGCTCAGCCACCCGCCGCGCGGCTCCCCGCGCCCGCGCCCGAGTAGAGCAGCGCTACCACCGTCGCACTCCAGAGCGCGAGCGTGAGGAGCAGGGGCCGATCCCCGAGTACCGCGCGCGCGGGGTTCTCGGTGCCGCGCGTCTCGCGCACGAGCACCAGGTAGCGGAAGATCCCGTAGACGACGAAGGGCACGGTCAGGTAGAGGTGGTCGGCTCCCAGCTTTGCCCGCACATCCGGCGAGAGCGTGTACAGGCAGTACGAGACCAGGGTCGTGGCCACGAGCACCGTGATCATCTGGTCGAGGAGCTCCAGGCTGTAGCCTCGGCTGGAGCGTCGCGTCGGGGAGGCCGGCGCGGCAGCCGCCAGCTCGGCGCGCCGCTTGGCGATCGCGAGGAAGAGCATGAGCGTGAAGGTGCAGATCACCAGCCACGGTGAGATCACCACCGAGACCGCCGCGGCGCCCGCAGCGGCGCGCAGGACGAAGCCGAGTGCGATCGCGATCACGTCCACGATCGGGACATGCTTGAGGACGAGCGAGTAGAGCACGTTCAGGAGCAGGTACGCCCCGACCGCCGCGGCGACTCCGGGCGCCAGGCGCAGCGCCCCGCCGAACGCGATCGCGGACAGGAGCCCTCCGGCCCAGAGAGCAGCGCCCGGCGAGATCTCGCCCGCCGCGATCGGACGCCGGCGCTTGCTCGGGTGGCCTCGATCCCGCTCGCGATCGACCACGTCGTTGACCAGGTAGACGCCACTGCTCGCGGCCGAGAACACGCAGAACGCGGCCAGCATGGCCAGCCAGGCGGAGGGATCTGCGAGCCGCAGCCCGAAGACCGTTCCCGCAGCGACCACCGTGTTCTTCAGCCACTGCTCCGGCCGCAGGGCGGTGCCCCACGCGGCCCACCTGGACCGCCCCGGGATCGGGCGCAACGCTTCCGGCAGCGGATCCATCGTGGGTGTGGCGCCCTCCGGGGAGCTCGGCCGAGGCCGCCGGAGGGTACCGACGGATCGGCGGCCCTCCAACCCACGCCTCCGGCGCCCGCCGCCGGAGACCGAGCGCCCCTCCCGGAGCCCCCCGGGCGCTACGGACTCCAGTGGCAGGCCGCGCCGGCCGAAGCAGCCTCTCGGGCGAGGCCGGCGTGAGGTATCGTCTCGCGGAGCCGGGACTCGGGCAGGGTCACGAGGAGGATGAAGGATGGGCCGAATCTGGAGGAGCGGAGCCGCGCTTCTGCTCGCTCTCGGCGTTGCCGCCTGCGGCGCGACGCAAGAGGACGTGGAGGGACTGAAGCAGCAGCAGGAGGAGATCCTCCAGAAGCTGGCCGCGCTCGAGAAGGGCCAGCAGAAGATCCTGGCGGCCCGGCCTGCGGCGAAGCCGACGCGTCCTCCCGAGGACTTCGCCAAGGTCTACGACATCGACCTCGGAAGCGCGCCCGTCCTGGGGCGCTCCGATGCTCCCGTCACCATCGTCGAGTTCTCGGACTTCCAGTGTCCCTTCTGCGCACGCACCGAGCCGCTGATCGCGCAGGTCCGGAAGAAGTATGGGGACAAGGTCAAGATCGTGTACAAGCAGTTCCCGCTCAACTTCCATCCGGCCGCACGGCCCGCGGCGATCGCTTCGCTGGCCGCGCAGGCCCAGGGCAAGTTCTGGCCCTTCCACAACGTGCTCTTCGAGCACAACACCAAGCGGGACCTCGACGCCTCGAAGATGGTCGAGTACGCGAAGGAGGCGGGCCTCGACGTCGAGCGCTTCAAGAAGGACCTCGAGAAGAACAAGGCCGACTTCGACAAGCGGGTCAGCGAGGACTACCGGCAGGGGGTGTCGGTCGACGTGCGGGGAACTCCGACGCTCTACATCAATGGGCGCAAGGTGCGCGCGCGCTCCGTGGAGGGCATGAGCGCCCAGATCGACCAGGAGCTGAAGAAGGCCGGATCCTAGGGCACGGGAGGGCTGAGAGGAGTCTCAGACGCCTCCCAGCGCAGCCAGGTAGCGGCGAATCCGCGCCGCGTTCGCTCCCAGGTCGCCCCGCCCGTCGCGCGAGCGGGAGCGGATATCGATCCGGGTGTCCGATCCCTCCGAGACGGCGCCCGGGGGCGCCTGCTCCGGACGCAGCCGGACGGCGATGTCGTCGCGAAAGCGAAAGACGCGCGTCGTGGCGACCGCCTCGATCTGGCCCGCGTCGGGGTCGGCCGAGGTGATCTGCCAGCGCGGCATCGCTCGGGCCGCCTCGAGTGCGCGCGTCCAGCTCGCCTCCACGGATGCCGACAGGTGCCGGGGACCCAGGTCCGGGTACTGCTTGCGCTGCATGGCCACGAAGTCCTCGGGGTAGCCGATCCCCGCCGCCGGGCCCGCATGGAAGACGGGGGGATCCTCGAGATCCGTGGTGACGTCGTTGAAGGGCCCTCCCCCGCCCTGTGCCTGCAGCCCCAGCACGACCACGACCACGCCGATGGGAAGGAGAGCGGCTCGGACCGCCGCGCGACGCCAAGCGCGACCGTAGAGCGCGGCATAGGCCGCCGCGCCGCCGAGTGCGATCGCGGAGAGCAGCGCGAGCACCACCCCGACCCCGAAGATCTCGAAGCCCCGCAGCGGAGACAGGATCTCGAAGTGGGCCGCCAACGGACCCGACGCCAGCAGCGCCGCGATGATCAGGGACGGAACCCTCCAGGCCGACATCACTCCCTCCTCTGGTTGCGCAGGCATTCTAGTGCCAGAGTAGTTCCCCGTGGCTCACTCCGACCCCACCCCGCAGGGTCACCCGCGGCGATACGCCCGCCCGGCGGGGGCACAGCTCCCTCCCGGCTCCGGCGTCGCCAACCTGGCGGCGCTGCGCGGGGCCTTCGCCGTGACCAGCTCGATCCTGCTGCTCGAGGCGGTCGGGGGCTGGCTCACCGGCTCGATCGCGCTCCTGGCGGATGCCGGGCACATGCTCACCGATGCCGGATCGCTCGGCCTCGCGCTCTTCGCCGCGCACCTGCGCCTGCGGCCCACGAGCGCGCGCAAGACCTTCGGCTACGGTCGCGCCGAGATCCTGGCGGCCCTGGCGAACGGCCTGTTGCTCGGTGCCACGAGCGTCGCAATCGCGATCGAGTCCCTGCGCCGGCTCCGTTCGCCAGAGCCGATCGACGCCGTCCCGATGCTCTCGATCGCGTGCATCGGCCTGGCTGCGAACCTCTTCGCCGCCTGGCTGCTCGCGCGCTCGGACCGCACCAACCTGAACGTCCGTGGAGCGCTCGCCCACGTGCTCGGAGATGCTCTGGGATCGCTGGCCGCGATCGGCGCCGCCATCGCGATCTGGGCGTGGGAGCTGCTGCAGGCCGATGCGATCGCCGGCCTCGGGATCGCCGGGCTGCTCGTGGCCGCCGCGCTGCGGCTGGTACGGGGATCGGTGGACATCCTGCTCGAGGGCGCGCCCGAAGACCTGGACCTCGAGCGGCTGGCGGCCGACGTCTGCGAGCTCCCCGGGGTCGCAGGCATCCACGACCTGCACATCTGGACGGTCACCTCGGGATTTCCTGCGATGAGCGGTCACGTGGATCTCGCTCCCGGAGCGGACGGGCACGAGGTCCAGCGTGCCGTCAGTCAGCTGCTGCGGGCGCGCTACGGGATCGAGCACACCACGATCCAGACCGAGCCCGCGCCGCGGCTGCATACGATCGACCCGGCGAGCGACTGAAGCGCGGCCCCGACGAGGGCATGGGGCGGCGGGCCGCAGGCGGGCGAGGCGTTATAATGGCGCGCGCCAGGGAGGTGGCTCCAGGGAGAGAGCCTGCCCGAGGGCATCATGGGAGCGTGCGTGGCAAAGAAGGACCTCGTCCAGGTCTCCGGAACGGTGGATAGAATCCTGGGAGGAGGCCGCTACCGGATCAAGCTGGACAACGGCCACACGATCACGGCGCAGCTCTCGGGGCGCATGCGGCGCTTTCACATCCGGGTGATCGTCGGGGATCGCGTGCAGTGCGGGGTCTCTCCCTACGATCCCACCCACGGGTTCATCACCTACCGAGAACCCCCCGGCTCCCGTCCCCAGAGCCGGTGAGCCGCGGGCCTCGGGCTCGCGGCAGCCCTGCGGCGCAGACGGGCAGCGCCGCAGGCGATCGCGTGTCGCTCGCCGCGATCTCGCTGTGCTTCTGGCTCTCCGGCATCGGGAGCCTGGTCCTCGAGGTGGTCTGGACGCGCGAGCTGCGTCTGGTCTTCGGCTCCACGACGCTCGCCGTCAGCACCATCCTGGTGGCCTACATGCTCGGCCTCGGGCTCGGGGGCCTGGTGGGGGCGCGCATCGCCCACCGGCTGCGCGAGGGCCTGCGCGTCTACGGCTGGCTCGAGCTCGGAATCGCCGGCTATGCGGCGGCCGTCCCCTTCGTGGTGGGGCTCTACCCCGAGCTGAACCGAGAGGTCGTCGGCGGGCTTCCCTTCTGGACCGCCGCCGGGATCCGCTTCGCGATGGCCCTCGGCCTGTTCCTGCTCCCGACCCTGGCGATGGGCGCGACCCTTCCGATCCTGGTGGCGACGACCGTGCGGCGAGACTCCGCGGTCGGCGCCTCGGTCGCACTCCTCTACGGCCTGAACACCCTGGGCGCAGTCGCCGGCGTCTTCCTCGCGACGTTCGTCCTCTTCCCCGGGGTCGGCCTGCGGGGCACCAACTGGGCCGGCGCCGGGATCGACGCCCTCGTCGGCGCGCTCGCGCTGCTGGTGCTCGCCCCGAAGGCGCGGGGCATCGCGCAGGGCGCAGCGCAGCCAGCGACCCGACGAGGCGGTGCCTCCGAGCCTGCACAGCGGCTCCTGCTCAGCGCCTATGCGGCCGTCGGATTCACCAGCCTGGTCTACGAGGTAGCGTGGACGCGGGCTCTCGCGATGGTGCTGGGCTCCTCGATCTATGCCTTCTCGGCCATGCTCGCGGCCTTCCTGGGGGGGATTGCCCTGGGCAGCCTCGTCGCGCGACGCTTCGTGGACCGGCTGCGCTCTCCGAGGGCGGTCTTCGAGGTCGGAATCCTGGTGCTCGGCCTGCTGGCCCTCTGCACGTCGCTCGTTCTGCAGTCGATTCCCGACCTCTTCGTCCTTGCGGTCGGGCGCCTCGGAACCTCGCCCACCGCGGTCGCGGGCATCCAGCTCGCGAGCTCGGTGATCGCGATGTTGCCGCCCACTGCGCTCCTCGGGGCCCTCTTTCCGCTGCTCACCCGCGCGCTCTCGAGCCGATCGTCCGAGGCGAGCCAGGCCGTCGGACGGGTCTACTTTGCCAACACGCTGGGCTCTGCTGCGGGGGCGTTCGCCGCGGGCTTTGTGCTGATTCCCAGCTTCGGGGTTCGCAACACGCTGCTCGGCGCGGCCCTGCTGAACCTGGCCACGTCGATGGCGCTGCTGCTCTCGAGAATCGGGCCGGCACGACCGGTTCCGCGCGCCCTTGCGGCGAGCGTCCCCGCGCTGGTGGGAATCGGGCTCTGGCTGCATCCGCCGGCCTGGAGCGAGCAGGCCTTTGCGCGGGGCGCCTTTCGGGAGCCGCTGCTCGCCGAGTTCGACGCGATCGACCTCTCGGACTTCGAGGGGGTGCCCTCCGACGAGCTGGTGCTCTACCGCGACGGGCTGAACGCGACGATCTCGGTTCACCGCGCGCGCGACGGGGTCGCGCTGCGCGTCAACGGCAAGCCCGATGCGAGCTCGTTTGCCGACATGCCGACCCAGGTGCTCTCCGCCCACATCCCGCTGCTCTTCGGACCTCCCGCGCGCGACGTGCTCGTGATCGGGCTGGCGTCGGGCGTGACCGTCGGGTCGGTCGCCCGGCATCCGGTCGAGCGGATCGACGCGATCGAGCTGGAGCCGGCCGTCGTCGAGGCGTCGCATGCGTTCGACTTCGTCAACGGCCGCCCACTCGAGGACCCTCGGGTCCACCTGGTCGTGGACGACGCGCGCAGCTTTCTCTCGTACACCAATCGGCGCTACGACGCGATCATCTCGGAGCCCTCGAATCCCTGGATGAGCGGCGTGTCGAACCTCTTCACCCGGGAGTACTTCGCTCTCGCGCGCCACGCGCTCCGTCCGGGCGGCAGGCTCCTGCAGTGGGTCCAGCTCTACGGGATGGCGCCTCCCGAGCTCGACTCGCTCCTCGCCGCCGTGCAGGCGGAGTTCCCCTACGTGTACGCCTGCGCGTCGCGCTACGGGCTCGGCGATCTGCTGCTGCTCGCCACGCTCGAGCCGCTCGGCAGCCGCGACCTGCCGCGCTGGAGCCGGCTCCCCCGGTCGGTTCGCGAGGATCTGAGCCGGGTCGGCAGCTACTCGACCGAAGACCTCTGGAGCCTCCTGCTGCTGCTCCCCGAGAGCACTCGCGAGCTGGCCGAAGGCGAGCGTCCGAACACCGACGACAACATGCGCATCGAGCTGCGCGCGCCCTGGGCGATCTACGACACCGGGACGATCGCCGCCAACTGGCGACGCTTCGATCGCTATCCCCTGGCCATGCTCCCGCTGCTCGCGCAGTCCGGCACACCCGTGACACCGGAGCAGATCGCCGCGATCGGACTCTCGTACCGGGTCGCGAGACAGAACCGGACCACCTTCGCCCTGGCCATGCGCGCCGCCGAGCGCCGGTCGCACTCCGCCTCCGGGGCCGTCGGGCACGCGTACGTCCTGCTCGACGCGCCCGATGGGCGCGCGCGGGCGCGCGAGCTGCTCGACGAGACCCTCGAGGAGTTTCCGCAGTCGTTCTCGGCGCTGCTGCTGCGGGCCACGCTGCGGGCGGGGGATGGAGATGCCGCCGGCGCCCTCGCCGATGCCGCCGCAGCCCTGAAGCTGCGTCCCGACGATCCGCGCGCTGCGGCTCGCCGGGCCATCGCCCTGGGCGACCTCGGGAAGAGCGACGAGGCCGTGCGCGAGATCACCCGGCTGCTGGCCCGCGGCTACGCGGAGCGGCTCCCCACCCTGTGGCTCGAGGCGGCGCGGATCTACTGCCGGGCCCAGCGCCTCGATGAGTGCGGACGGCAGCTCTCGCGCTTCCTGATGCACGACCCCGAGTCGCCCGCAGAGTGGCGCTTTCTGGCCCAGGTTCGCGAGCGCCAGCAGCGTCCCGAGGACGCGGCGCGCGCCCTCACCAACGCGGAGCGGGCGGAGCGGGATCGCCCGAAGGTGCAGCACCTGCGGGCGCTCCTGGCGCGCGACTCCGGCAACCTCGCCGAGGCGCGCAGCCGACTGCGGCGCGCGCTGCAGCTCGACCCGGACTACACGCCGGCGCGCCGCGCCCTGGACGCGCTGCCCGAGTCCTGATCCGCTTCGACTCTAGTGTTCCGTCCCAGGGGTTCCGACGCATTTCTCGCGGTCGGGGCGGCCTCTGCTCCCGCATGCTCCGCGCAGCCCCCGGCCGATCCGCCTGCGATCCCGGTGGAGGGCGCGCAGGGAGTCGATGCCCTCCTCGGCGATGGAGTCGCCGACCATGGCGTCACCCTCCGCCGCCAGATCGTCGCGATGGTGGCGTACGCGGGATCGTAGGGGACGGCGTCGCCCGTGGTTCGAGGCTCCTTGGAGGTCGAGCGTTCAGGGCTCGAGCGCCGACGCTCAGGCGCCCGCGTCGGGCCGGGCCCCCCGCAGCTGCAGGCGGGTCAGGGTCGCAGCGACGACCTCCAGCTCGGGCCGTCCTCGGTGGAACCTGGGGGTCAATGGCCGCAGATGCGGCCCTGCGCTTGCCGATGCGCGCGAGAGAGACTACAGGGACCCGGTCGCGGCCAGATCGCCTACCCTCGCTCAGCCCGTCAGCGGGCAACGACCGGGCGGAGGAGCGGGCGGCAGCCACGCCGGGATCCGCCTGAGAGACGAGGAAGAACTCGATGCCGTTGCCCCGCACTCCTGCCCAGCGCCTGAGCCGACCCTTCGTCCGGTTCACCGAGGTCGAGGCGTCCAGCGGCCTGGTCCTGGTGGCGTGCACCGCGCTCGCGCTCTGGCTGGCCAACAGCGACTGGCTCGCCTTCTACCACCGTGTCCTCGAGCTGGAGATCGGAGTCTCGATCGGCGGACTCCACCCCGCGCTGACCCTGCACGAGCTGGTGAACGATGGCCTGATGACGATCTTCTTCTTCGTCGTCGGGCTCGAGATCAAGCGCGAGTTCGTGTCCGGAGAGCTCCACGAGCCGCGCAAGGCGGCGCTGCCGATCGCTGCGGCGCTCGGGGGCATGCTCGCTCCGGCGGGGATCTACCTGGCGTTCCAGTTCGGCGAGCCCGGTCACAACGGCTGGGGCATCCCGATGGCGACCGACATCGCCTTCGTCGTGGGAGTCATGGCCCTGCTGGGCTCGCGCATGCCCCATGGCTTGAAGGTCATGCTGCTCGCGCTCGCGATCGTGGACGACATCGGGGCGGTGGTCGTGATCGCTGTGGGCTACTCCGCGGGCCTCTCGGCCCCGGGCCTCGCCGCCTCGGCCGTCGGCTTCGGACTCGTCGCGCTGCTGAATCGGATCGGTGTGCGTGCGATCGGGGTCTACGCGGTTCTCGGCGTCGGGATCTGGCTCACCTTCATGCAGTCCGGGGTCCACTCGACGGTCGCCGGCGTACTCCTGGGCCTGATGACGCCTGCGGCGCCCTGGGTGCCGCACGAGGGCTTCTTCGAGCACTGCCGGCAGGTATCGAGCCGACTGCTCGGGGGGCCTCGCAACGGCGAGCAGTACGCGGTCTTGCTGCGCCTCGCCCGGGCCTCTCGCGAGACGGTGCCGCCCCTCGAGCGGCTCGAGCGCGCCCTGCATCCCTGGGTGGCGTTCGGGATCATGCCGCTCTTCGCGCTGGCCAACGCGGGGGTCCGCATCCAGCCCGGTGACCTCGGCTCTCCCGTCGAGATGGCCGTCATGCTGGGGCTGCTGCTCGGCAAGCCCATCGGGATCGTGAGCTTCAGCTGGGTCTTCGTCCGGATGGGGTTCGCGGCTCTCCCCGATCGAGTCGACTGGCCCGCGATGGTCGGCGCGGGCTTCCTCGGTGGAATCGGCTTCACGATGGCCCTCTTCATCGCGTCCCTGGCGCTCGGGGGCGAGCTGCTCGAATCGGCCAAGGTGGGAATCCTGAGCGGATCGCTGCTGAGCGCAGTCGTCGGGTCGATCGTGTTGCTCGTGGTGCTGCGCCGGAAGGGAGAGTCCGTCCCCAGCGAGCGAGCGGTCGGCGCCGCTGCGCCCGCATCCGGCGGCGCGGAAGGCGGCTCCTAGCGTGACGGGCGCGCGCGTGCTGCTGATCGCCGGGAGCCCCAACGATCTGGATCCGGTCCTCGAGGCGCGCGCAGTCCTCTCGCAGGTCGGGGTCGCCGCGCGCATCTGCGTAGCCTCGGCGCACCGCACGCCGGAGCTCGTCGGCGAGTCGATCCGAGCCGCCGAGGCGGAGGGAGCGCTGGCGATCATCGCGTTCGCAGGGATGGCCGCTCACCTCGCCGGCGTGGCCGCAGCCCAGACGCGCCTCCCGGTGATCGGAGTCCCGCTCGCGGTCGGGCCGCTCGCCGGGATCGATGCGGCGCTCGCCACCCTCCAGATGCCCCCCGGCACTCCGGTCGCCACCGTCAGCATCGACGGCGCCGAGAATGCGGCGCTGCTGGCCGCCCGGATCGCCGCTCTGCGGTACCCTGAGGTAGGACGCCGGCTGGCTGAACGCGCGGACCGTGATCGGGAGCGCTACGCCCCCGAACGAATCGTCGATCACCTCCGCGCGCGGGGGGCCGCGTCCGAGCCGGACGCGCAGGCCGATGGAGAGGCGGACCTGACGAGCGACGAGAACCCGGAAGGGGCAGCGGATGAGGATGCGGGAGACTAGGCGGACGGCTTGAACGCACACCTCTGGGTCGACATCGCATGGATCGGAGTCTCCATCGTCCTGCTCTGGAAGGGCGCCGACGGCGTGGTGTACGCGTCGGCGCGGATCGCGAGCCGATTCGGTCTCTCGGACGTGGTGATCGGAATGACGGTCGTGGCGATCGGGACCTCGGCGCCCGAGATGGTCGTCACGCTCGTGGCGGCGCTGCGGCACCAGCCGGAGATCTCGGTCGGCAACGTCGTCGGCTCGAACATCTTCAACCTGGGGTTCATCCTGGGCGGCTGCGCGGTGCTGAGAACCCTTCCGACGAGCCGCTCGCTCGTCGTTCGCGACGCCGTCATGCTGCTCCTCTCGGCGAGCCTGCTCGCGCTCTTCTTCGTCGGCGACTCCAAGCTCACGCGCATGGACGGCGCCCTGATGATCGCGATTCTGGGAGCCTACGTGCTCTACCTCTTCCACCGCGACGAGCCCCTCGTCGACGAGACCGAGGCGCCGGACCGGCCGGCCGAGACGGGACCCCCGGACTTCTGGGATGCGCCCCTCGTGCTGGTGTCACTCGCGGCCGTCGTCGGTGGCGCCCATCTGCTGGTCGGCTCCGCGACCGAGGTCGCGCGGACGCTCGGCCTCTCGGAGTGGGCGATCGCAATGACGATCGTGGCCGGCGGCACGTCGCTCCCGGAGCTGGCCACGTCGGTCGCGGCGGTGCTGCGCGGCCACCCCGGGCTCGTCGCGGGCAACCTGATCGGCAGCGACCTCTTCAACATGCTGGGGGTCCTGGGGCTGGCGGCCCTCTTTCACCCGCTGCAGATCCACTCGACGGCGATGGGAAGCATCGTCATGATGGTGGCCATGGTGGGCTTGGTGGCCCTCTTCATGCGAACCGGCTGGCGCCTGACCCGACTGGAGGGCGCCTTCCTGATCCTGCTTGCGATCCTTCGCTGGAGTCGGGATCTCACGCCGAGCCTTTGGAGCTGAGATGGCCTTCTCGTTCGATCCCCTCGACGAAGCCCTGCGCCGGAACCCCTTTCCGAGCTACGCGCAGGCTCGCCGAGACCACCCCGTCTTCGTACACGAGGGGCTGAACGCCGCCTCGGTCTTCCGCTACGACGACGTCCTGGGCATGCTCAAGGACGCCGAGACGTACTCGAATCGCTTTCCCGACCTCGTCGATGCGAGGGGAGCCGACGATCTCCCGCAGAGCATGCTCGGACAGGACGGCCCCGAGCACACCCGCCTGCGGTCGCTCGTCAACCAGGCCTTCACGCCGCGCATCGTTCGCAGGCTCGAGCCGAGGATGGTCGAGATCGCCGAGGAGCTCGTCGACCGGGCGCTGGAGACGGGGATCGTCGACTGGGTCGAGGCCCTCACCTACCCGCTCCCGATGATGGTGATCGCCGAGATGATCGGCGTTCCCCTCGCCGACCGGGAGCTCTTCCGTTCGTGGTCGGACGCGCTGATCGAGAACCTGGGTGCGGGACTCCTGAGCCCACCCTCCCCCGAGGCGGTCGAACGCGACCGCGTGATCGTCTCGGAGATGAGCGACTACTTCACCACGCTGGCCGCCGAGCGCCGCGCAACCCCCAGGGACGACCTGCTCACGGGCCTCGTCCGGGCAGAGCTCGAGGGCTCTCGCCTGAGCTTCCCCGAGCTGCTGCAGATGCTGATCCTGCTGCTCGTGGCGGGAAACGAGACCACCACCACGTTGATCGGAAACGCGACGCTCGAGCTGCTCGCGCATCCCGAGGCCCTGGCGAAGCTCCGGGTGGATCCGGGCCTTCTGCCCACGGCGATCGACGAGGTGCTGCGCTTCGCATCCCCCATCCAGGCCGACGCGCGCTGCGTGACCGGACCGGTCGAGCTGCACGGGGTACGGCTCGAGGCAGATTCGTTCGTGCTCCAGTGGCTCGGCTCGGCCAATCGCGACGCCTCGGTCTTCGAGGAGCCCGACGCCTTCGAGGTGGCGCGCCAGCCCAATCCCCACCTGGCGTTCGGCTTCGGCCCCCACTTCTGCCTGGGATCGAACCTGGCGCGACTCGAAGCGCGGGTGGCGATTCGCACGCTCCTGGAGCGCACGCGCGACTTCCAGCTCGCGAGCTCCGAGCCGCTGCCGCTGCATCCGAGCTTCCTGATGCGTGCCTACTCGAAGATCCCGCTCGAGCTCGTCGCCGCCTGAGGGCGGACCGGGCTCTCAGGCGGCGGTCTCGGCCTCGATCGCGCGCTCCCAGCTCTCGGGATCGAAGCCCCAGGGACCCATGTCCCCCCGGTAGGCGATGCGGCCCTCGCGATCGATCACGTAGAGGCGCTCGGGAAGGGCGGCGTAGGCGGCATCGACCTCGTTGGTCATGCGATCGAGGAGCATGGGCATCTCGAAGTGCAGATCGAGCCTGCAGGCGGCGGCGATCTCCGCTCGCTCCTCGACCTGGGTGGGCTGATCGAAGACCACCTTCTGGTCCAGGTTCATCAGCACCTGCCAGCCGTCGTCGGGATGCGCCTCCTGGATGTAGATGCAGAAGAAGTCGACGCGCTCGCGATGGCGACGGTAGATCTGGTTCAGGCGGACCGCCTGAGCCCGGAACGGCGGTCAGGTGTAGGATCCGAAGACCAGCGCGACGGGGCGTCCCCGCGAGTCGGAGAGCCGCGTGGACTCTCGCGTGCGGGCCCCGTCGGGTGCGAGCCGTTCCAGCTCGAAGTCGAAGGCAACGCTGCCGACCTGGGGCGCCCTCGCCTCCCGCGCGCGCATCTCCTCGCGGATCTCGGCAAAGCGCTCGCGGCTGATGTTCATCTGCTTCCAGATGGCATCGGGAATCTGGTCGGGGTCGATCCGGGGTGGTTGGCTCATGGCCCCATCATACCTCGCGCGCCCGCTTCGGACCCGTCGCGGAGGGGCGCCTCGCCGCCTCCTCGGAGAGCCAGTCGCGCGGCTGCAGGAATCGCTCGACCAGCTCCCCCTCCGGCGTTCCCGGGTCCGGCTTCCAGTCGTAGCTCCAGGCCACGCGGGGGGGCAGTGACGCCAGCACCGCCTCGATACGGCGACCCGACTGCAGCCCGTAGCGGGTGCCGCGGTCGTAGAGGAGGTTGAACTCCACGTAGCGCCCGCGACGGTGCAGCTGGAAGGTCCGCTCGCGCTCGCCGTAGGGCGTGGCGCGCCGGCGCGCCACGATCTCGCCGTAGGCCGAGAGATAGTGCTCCCCCACGCTGCGGACGAAGGCGAAGCAGCGGTCGAAGCCAGGGGCGGCGAGGTCGTCGAAGAAGAGGCCGCCGACCCCGCGCGCCTCGTCGCGGTGGGGCAGCCGGAAGTACTCGTCGCAGGCCCGCTTGAGCTCGGCATAGGCCCCTTCCCCGAGCTCGGCACACGCCTCGCGGGCGGCGCGATGCCAGGCGATCACGTCCTCCTCGAAGGGATAGAAGGGCGTCAGGTCGAAGCCGCCCCCGAACCACCAGCCGGCCCCGGCCGGCGCCTCGCCCCGCCCCGGCGAGCCCTGGAAGAACCGCAGGTTCGCGTGCGAGGTGGGCACGTAGGGATTTCGCGGATGGGTGATCAGCGAGAGCGAGACGGCCTCGAAGGGCCGGCCGGCGAGCTCGGGGTGACGCTCGCTTGCGGCTCCGGGCAATCGGCTCCCCGCGGAGTGGGTGAAGTGCACGGCCGCCCTCTCGAAGACCGCTCCATCCTCGAGCACGCGCGGCCGCGACAGGGACGGGCCCGGCCCCGAGACGGGATCCTCTCGAAAGCGCCCCGCCCCGTCGGCAGACTCGAACGAGGCGCAGATCCGCTCCTGTAGATCGAGCAGGTAGGCGCGGACGGGCTCTGGAGCGGGCCGCATGGTCGGCGAGTCTAGCCTCCCCCCGCCCGCGAGGGCGGCGCGCGAGACTCAGGGCGGGCGCGCGCGATAGACTGGCAGAGTGTCCCCTCGCGAACGGCCCGAGGTCCCGCCCTTGCCTGCCGAGGCCCTGGGGCTGGCCCCCGGACGCGGCAGGCTCGAGGGGCGCCGGATCCTGGTGGTGGGGGCGGGTACGCGGCCCTCGGACGAGGCGGACCCGCCGATCGGGAACGGGCGCGCGATCGCGCTGCTCGCGGCTCGCGAGGGCGCGGCGGTCGCATGCGCGGATCGCGACCCGGACTCGGCGCGCGAGACGCTGGCAAGGATCGAGAAGGCGGGCGGTCAGGGCCGCTGGATCCAGGTCGACGTGTCGCGCCCGGCCGAGTGCGAGGGGCTTCCCGCGGCGGCGGCAGCCGAGCTGGGAGGCCTGGACGGGGTCGTCCTGAACGTCGGAATCGGCATCGGCCGCGGCCTCGAGGGAACGACGCTGGAGGAGTGGGACCAGACCTTCGCGGTCAACCTGCGCGCTCACTTCCTGGTCGCACGGGCCGCGCTGGGGCTCCTGGCGCCGTCGAGCTCCATCGTGTTCATCAGCTCGGTCGCAGGGCGCTCGGCGGGATCGCGCATTCCGGCCTACGACGCCTCGAAGGCCGGAGTGGAGGCGCTCTGCCGCGAGGTCGCCCGGGCCGGCGGACGCCGCGGGCTGCGCGCGAACGTGGTGGTACCCGGCCTGATCGACACCCCACTCGGCCGGCTCGCCACGCGCGGGCGACCGAGCCGGGCAAGGACTCCCGTACCACTCGGCCGGCAGGGAACGGGCTGGGAGGTCGCCTACGCGGCGCTCTTCCTGCTCTCGCCGGAGTCGAGCTACGTGACCGGCGAGACACTGGTCGTCGACGGCGGGCTGACCGGCGCCTAGAGCGCCCTCTCGAACCACTCCACGTCCCAGTAGCGCCCGAGCTTGTAGCCCACCTCGCGGAACACCCCGATCGAGCCAAACCCGAACTTACGATGAAGGGCGATCGACGCGGGGTTGGGCAGGGTGACGCCCGCGTACAGCCGGTGCAGGTCCTCGCTCGCAAGGGCCTCGAAGAGGCCCGCGTAGAGGCGGCTCCCGACCCCGCAGCCGGTCGCCTCGGGGGAGAGGTAGATGCTGACCTCGGCGGAGCTCGCGTAGGCGGCCTTGGCCCGGAAGACGTGCGTCGCGACCCACCCCACCACCCGCCCCTCCGTCTCGGCGACCAGCAGCCGATGGGGACCCCGCTGGGCGAACGGGTCCAGCCAGGCTCGCCGCGCCACATGGGTCGCCGGCTCCACGTCGAAGGTGATCGGCGTCTCGCGAACGTAGTGGCCGTAGATGACGTCGATGGCGGGCAGATCGGCCTCTCCTCCCGCGCGGATCTGGACCTCTCGCGCCGCGGCCACGGCTCTAGCGGGGGCTCTCACCGAGGTGCACGTGCAGCTGACCGGGTCTCAGCACGCGCAGCGCCTCAGCGTACTCGAAGTCCTCGCCTCGGGCCCACGCGCGCTCCTGGGCCTCGAGCCCCGCATGCAGCCGGCGTCGATCCTCGGGAGTGAGCTGGGTGACGTAGGCGTCGAGCGCCCGGTGCTTGCACGCACGCGTCCCGCCGATGTCGACGATCCGGTTCGCCTCCCGGGTGAAGTAGTAGGCGATCCCCTCGACCGGGTGGGGGGTGTAGGCACGATCGACCTCGGGATCGGTGCGCAGGCGCGGAAAGCGGTAGAGGAGGAGCGCCTCGGAGACCGCCCTCCCGACCAGGAGATGGTCTCGGTGCGACTCGTAGGGGAGCCACGGGTCCACGCTGAACAGCCAGTCCGGCCGGAAGTGACGGATCTGCTCGATGATCCCGCGACGCAGCTCGAAGTAGTCGTAGGACCCGGCGTCGGGCAGGCCGAGCCAGACGTGGCGAGCCACCCCGATCGCCTCGGCCGCGCGCGCCTGGTCCGCGCGGAGCCTCTTGCCTGCCTCGTCCTCGGAGAGCTCCGGATCGAGCACGCCCACCAGGTCGTCGGTCACCGTGAGGTAGCAGACCTCGGCCCCGGCCGCGGCGAGGGCCGCGATCGTTCCCCCCGCCCCGAGGTCGTTGTCGTCGTAGTGCGGCTGGACACAGAGCACCCGGCGCGCCTGCAGCAGCTCGCTCGCAGTCGGGAGACTCATTCGGCGTACCCGAGACCCTGGAGCTGGCGCAGGGTCTCGGAGTCGATCTCGACGGCGGTAGCGCCCGAGGCGCCCGCGCGGCGTGCCGAGACCCTGCTCATCGCGCCCTTGAAGGCATCGAGCCGGGCCCGCAGCCGCCCCACGATCTCGGGCTCAGCGTCCGCCCGGTCGCGCTGCTCCGACACGTCGTTCCGGGTGTCGTAGAGCTCGATCCGCCCGATGTCGTCGATCAGCTTCCAGGGCCCCGAGAAGACGGCCCAGACCTCTCCGGGCGCCACGGTGCGCCGCTCGCGATGCGCGAAGAGGCGCCTCTTCTCGAGCTTGCGCCGAAGCGTCTCGGCGCCCGGGCCCCGCCGCACGAGCGGCGCCAGCGACCAGCCGACGCGCTCCGGGGGCGCCTTCAGTCCCAGCAGATCGAGCAGCGTCGGAAGCAGGTCCCAGGCCGCGACACGCTCGGAGATGCGCTGGGCGAGAATGCCGTACCCCGGTCCGTAGATCACGAAGAGGGCGTGGTTGAGCTCCCGGTAGAGGCCCCAGCGGTGGGCGTACTCGCCGTGGTCTCCGAAGCCCTCCCCGTGATCGCTGACCCACACCACGATCGTATCGCGCTGGAGGCCGAGCCGATCCCAGATCTTCTCGAGCCATCCGTCCAGGTAGTGGATCTCGCTGTCATAGGCCGAGAGGGCCCGCCGATCCGGATCGTCACTGTCCCGGAACCAGGGCGCGCGCGGGTTGTAGGGCCGGTGCGGATCGTTGAAGTGCAGGTACAGGAAGTAGGGTGGCGCGCCCTCCTTCCCACGGATCCGTCCCTCCCACTCGACCAGCTTCCGGTAGACCTGCTCCGCGGGCTCCGACTGGACGTCGAGGGTCCCGATCTGGTGCAGCCGGAGATCCTGGGCGGGGCGCACCAGCGGAAAGCGGTAGAACGACTCGAAGCCCTGATCGAAGCCCATCTCCGGCCCCACGTTCACGTTCGTCGAGATCCCAAAGGTCCGGTAGCCCGCCTCGCGGAGCAGCTCGGGCAGCGTCGCCAGATCCTCGCGAATCCGGTTCAGGGGTAGAGTCGCGTGCCCCTCCCGGCGGACCTTGCGCGCGAGCGCCCTGGCGGCGAACCAGCCCTCGACCACGCCGTGCTGCTGGGGATAGACCGAGGTGAAGATCGAGGCCGTCGACGGTGCGGTCCACGACGAGGCCGAGACGGCGTCGAGAAAGACCGTCGAGCGTGCGGCCACCCCGTCGAGAAAGGGCGAGGTCTGCTCGGGGTAGCCCCCGAGCTGCAGGTGGTCCGGGCGCAGCGTGTCGATCAGCACGACCACGACGTTCGGCGAGCGGCGCTCGGCCGGGGCACAGGCCGCGAGCGTCACCAGCAGGGCTCCGAGGATCACGCGCATGACCCGGAGCTTAGCGATATGGCAGGATGTCTTCGCACCGCCCACCGCGGGAGAGGGGGGGAGAGCCGCCCGGGATCGCCTGCCCCCGCGACCCAGAGGAGAACGACATGCGCGCCACCGTCATGCGCGAGAAGAAGCTGGTCGTCGACACCCTCCCCGACCCGGTGCCGGGTCCGGGAGAGGTCCTCGTGCGCACGCTCGCCTGCGGCATCTGCGGCTCGGACCTGCACGCCCTGCGTCACATGGACCAGATGGTCGCCGACGCGACCGAGGCCGGCGCCGCGACGACCATGGACCCATCCGCCGACATCGTGATGGGGCACGAGTTCTGCGCCGAGATCCTCGACCACGGTCCGGGGACGCAGAAGACGCTCCCCGTCGGCTCACGCGTCTGCTCCATGCCGATCCTGCTGCGGCAGAGCGGATTCCAGGCCGTCGGCTACTCGAACGAGGTTCCCGGCGGCTACGCCGAGCGGATGGTCCTGAGCGAGATGCTGCTGCTACCGGTACCGAACGGCCTGGAGACCGAGCGGGCTGCACTGACCGAGCCCATGGCCGTGGGCTGCCACGCCGTCGAGAAGGCGCAAGCGAGCGCGGAGGACATGCCCCTGGTGATCGGCTGCGGACCCGTCGGGCTGGCGGTGGTCGCGAGCCTGAAGCGGAAGGGCATCGGGCCGATCGTGGCGGCCGACTACTCGCCCGCGCGGCGTCGACTCGCCCAGCAGCTGGGCGCCGAGGTGGTGATCGACCCCGCCGAGCACGCCCCCTATACCGAGTGGACCCAGCTCGCCACGCCGGAGGGCGGCGACCCCTCCAACCCGCTCGCGGCCATGATGGGCGCCGGTCCGAGGCCCGGAGTGATCTTCGAGTGTGTGGGAGTGCCGGGCGTGATCGACCAGATCATGCGCGGCGCCTACCGGGGAGCCCGCATCGTCGTCGTCGGCGTCTGCATGCAGGACGACCAGATCCGGCCCAGTCTCGGCATCAACAAGGAGCTGAACCTCCAGTTCGTGCTGGGCTACAGCCCGAACGAGTTCGCCGACACCCTGCGCCACATCGCCGACGGAGAGCTCGAGGTCGACCCCCTGATCACCGGCAAGGTCGGGGTCGAGGGCGTGGCCGGTGCGTTCGAGGAGCTGGCCACGCCCGAGCGCCACGCAAAGATCCTCGTCGAGCCCTGGCGAAGCTAGAGGGGTAGCTGCGCACATCGGCGGTCGCCCGCGCCTCGGCCCCCGCGTCGGCGAGGCAATCTGCCTCTGTCCGAGACGAACCGTCTCGCCTCCACGGAGCGCCGCGCTCGGTGCGCGGATGTTCCCGGTACACGACGTGCAGCGGGAGTGGGCATGAAGAGTGTCTCGGACCTGATGAGGACGGAGTTCGTCCACATCTCTCCGGAGGACTCGCTGCTCGATGCGGACCGGATCATGCGCCTCGCCCGCATCCGGCATCTCCCGGTGGTCGAGCGCGAGGCGCTGGTCGGGGTCTTGAGCAACCGCGACGTCCTCGAGACGGCCCTCTCGCGAATCGAGAGCGCGGCCGACCCGGCCGCGAGCCAGGATCACCTTCGCAGGATCCGGGTGGGCGAGATCATGTCGGCCCACCCCGTGACCACCGGGCCCGAGACCTCGCTTCAGGAGGCGGCCAGGCTCCTGCTGCGTCACAAGATCGGCTGCCTGCCCGTGGTGAGCGAGCGGGAAGGACGGAGCGTAGTGATCGGCCTGATCACCGAGTCCGACCTGATCCGAGCCGCCTACGCGCCTGAGTTCGAGGCTCTCTCGGACTAGCCGGCGGCGGCGTCCCGAGTCGGCAGCTGGATGCGGAACTCGGTGCCCTTGCCCTCCTCGCTGGTCACGTCGATCTCGCCGTCGTGGTCGAGGACGATTCCGCTCGCGACCACCAGCCCCAGGCCGCTCCCCTGGCCCGCGGGCTTGGTGGTGTAGAAGGGCTCGAAGACGTGCTCGAGGTCCTTGGGGGGAATCCCTCGGCCCGTGTCCGAGATCCGGATCTCGACGCAGTCGTCGACCTGCCGCGCTCTCACGCGCAGGGTCCCACCCTGGGGCATGGCATCCGCAGCATTCAGGAAGAGGTTCAGGAATAGCTGCTGAATCCGGTCGGCGTCTCCGGAAATCGAGGTAGGAGCATCGAGCTCGCAATCCACCTGGATCTGTCTCCGCTGGAGCTTCTCGCGCACGAAGCTCAGCGTCGTATGGATCAGGTCGTCCAGCGACAAGCGGGTCCGCACCGGCGGGTGGGGGCGTGCCACCCGGAGCAGCGTCTGGATGATCCGCGAGATGCGATCGACCTGGCCCCGGATGATCGCGAGCCGCTCACGGGCGCGAGGCTCCGAGACGGCCGACTCCAGCAGCTCGGCGTGCCCCTGGATCACGCTCATCGGGGTTCCGATCTCGTGAGCGAGCCCAGCCACCAGCGTCGCGATCGAGGCCAGCTCCTCGGCGGCGCGCGCGCGACGGGTGGTCTTGGAGAGCGCGAGCCCGGCCGCCTCGATCTGGCGCTCGAGGCTGCGCCCGATCTCGGCCAGCTCGCGGTTGGCCTCCTCGAGCGCCGACTGGCGGTCCTCGATGTACGCGCCCATCGCGAGCGAGGCGTCGAGAATCAGGAGCTTCACGAGCGCGGCGATGGTCCGCTCGCAGCGCGGAGCATCCCCCTCGTAGCGCTCGTGGATCAGCGGCAGCAGGAGCGAGAAGTAGAGCGAGTAGGCACCCAGGTACCACTGCACGTCGAGCCCGACCCGCTCGTGGGTCCGGCCGATCCGCAGCCGGTCCGCGGCGAACGCCTCGTCGATCCGAGGTCCGGCCAGGCTCAGCAGGTAGTCGCGCTGGAGGGTCAACAGCCGCTCCTTGACCTCGGGATCCCGCAGCAGCCGGCGGGTCGGCTCGAAGGAGAGCAGGTGGCGGTAGAAGTGGGCGACCAGCCGCTCCGCATTCGCCTCGAGCAGCGGTCGCAGCGACGCGAGCGCCCGCCGGTCGCCCTCCCCGAAGTCCAGAAAGGCCAGGCGCTGCGCGATGCCGAGCGACTCCGTCATCGGCCTGCAGTGTGATCGAAGCGCCCCCACCGTCAACCCGCGGCCGCCGGGAGCCCCATCCCGCCGAGCCGGATCGGCGCCAGCTTGCGATACTGGCGCCAGGGGAGGCCCACCGGGAATGGAGAGCGAGCTGCGCCGGGTGCGGGGCTGGATCGACGCCGCCCAACGGGTCGTCGTGCTGAGCGGCGCCGGGATCTCGACCGACTCCGGGATCCCGGACTTTCGGGGGCCGCAGGGGCTCTGGACCCGAAATCCCGAGGCCGAGAAGATGGCGACCCTCGACCACTACCTGTCCGACCCGGAGGTCCGCCGCAGAGCCTGGCGGAGCCGGCTCCAGTCGCTGGCCCGCCGCAGGGAGCCCAATGCGGGACACCGGGCGATCGTAGCGCTCGAGCGGCGCGGCACGCTGCACACGCTGATCACCCAGAACGTGGACGGCCTGCACCAGCAGGCGGGGACCTCCCCCGATCGGGTCATCGAGATCCACGGGACCCTGCGCGAGGTCGTCTGCATGACGTGCGGGGAACGCGGTCCGATGGAGGCCGCCCTGGAGCGGGTGCGGGCGGGAGAGGACGACCCGCCGTGCCCGAGCTGCGGAGGGATCCTCAAGTCCGCGACGATCTCCTTCGGGCAGGGGCTCGTGCCCGAGGACCTGGAACGGGCCGAACGGGCCGCCGAGGCCAGCGATCTGCTGCTCGCAGTCGGGTCCACGCTCGCCGTGTTCCCCATCGCCGGCGTGGTCCCGCTGGCCCGGCAGGCGGGATCGAAGATCGTGATCGCCAACGCCGAGCCGACCGAGATGGATGCGCTCGCCGACGCGGTGCTTCGGGGCTCCCTCAGCCAGATCCTGCCCGAGCTGCTCGAGTAGCCACACCCACGGGTCCGCCGAGCGCGTCTAGAATGGCCCGGGCAGCCGGGCGGCTGCTCGCGCCAAGCCCTCGAGCAAGGGGATTCCCCGTGAAGCTCTACGACAGCCTCGGCCCGAACCCGCGCGTGGTCCGCATGTTCCTGCTCGAGAAGGGTCTCGAGCTTCCCATCGAGCAGGTGGACATCATGGGCGGCGAGAACCGCAAGCCCGCCTACCTGGCGCGCAACCCCATGGGCCAGCTGCCCGCGCTCGAGCTCGACGACGGTACGTCGCTCTGCGAGATCACCGCGATCTGCGAGTACCTCGACGAGCTCCAGCCGGATCCCCCGCTGATCGGCGCGACCCCGGAGGAGCGCGCGCGGACGCGGATGTGGGTGCGCCGTACCGATCTGAACATCGTGGAGCCGGGGACCTCGGGCTTTCGCTATGGCGAGGGCCTCGCGATGTTCAAGGAGCGGATCCGGGTGATTCCGCAGGCCGCGGACGACCTGAAGGCCATCGCGCGCGAGAACCTGGCCAAGCTCGACGGCTGGATCGCCGGGAGCGAGTTCCTGGCCGGAGATCGCTTCGGCCTGGCCGACATCCTGCTCTACGTGTTCCTGGACTTCGGCGCCGGGGTCGGACAGCCCGTCGACTCCGGGCTCTCGAACCTGAACGCCTGGATGGCGCGCGTGGGGGCTCGAGCGAGCGCCGAGGCAAGCCTGCACCCCATCGCGAAGGCTGGAGGAATGCGTGCCTGATCGGGGCGTTCCCGGCGCATGATCGACCTGTACTACTGGCCGACCCCCAACGGCTGGAAGATCTCGATCGCCCTCGAGGAGATGGGGCTCGAGTACCCCCTCCAGCGCTACCGAAGCGAAGCGGAGGGACTCCACGCAGTGCTCGACCGGCGCCTGGCGGATCGGGAGCACCTGGCCGAGGAGTACTCGATCGCCGACATGGCCTGCATGGCCACCGGCCGGCCCGGTGAAGGTCGCTAGCCGGGGCCCTGGCGCAGGAAGCCGAGCGATGAGCGGCCTCGAGGGTGTGCGCGTGCTGGAGCTGGGCGAGCTGGTCTCGGCGGCCTATGCGACCAAGCTGATGGCCGACCTTGGAGCGAGCGTGGTCAAGGTCGAGCCTCCGCAGGGCGAGCGCGCGCGTCGCCGCGGGCCCTTTCCGGGGGGCACGCCGGACCCCGAGCAGAGCGGGCTCTTCCTCTACCTGAACACCAACAAGCGGGGAGTGACCCTCGATCTCGACGCGCGCGAGGATCGCGAGACGCTCGACCGCTGGATCGAGCGCAGCGACATCCTGGTCCATAACCTGCCGCCCGCCCGCGCCGATGCCTTGCGTCTCGATGGCCCGGCGCTCTGGCGGCTGCGCCCCGAGCTGGTCGTGTGCTCGATCACGCCCTTCGGGAGGACGGGACCCTATCGCGACTACCGGGCCGAGGAGCTCACGACGACGAACGCCGGCGGCTGGGCGTACCTGACGCCAGGCGCCTCGGAGGAGGTCGACAGCCCGCCGCTGAAGGCCTACGGCCACCAGGCGGACTTCCAGAGTGGGCTCACCGGGGCGATGGCGGCGCTGGCGGCCTACCTGCGGGCGCGCCGCACCGGGGTCGGAGAGCAGATCGACCTGTCGAACCAGGCCGTCATCGCCTCTCTCCTCGAGGCGGCCCTCGTCACGACGACCTACGCCGGGCTGGTTCCGACGCGGCTCGGGCGGCGCGCCCTGAACCCCTGGCGGATCTTCCGCTGCCAGGACGGCCTGATCTTCCTGTGCACGATCGAGCAGGACCAGTGGGAGCGGCTGGTCGACCTGATGGGGCATCCCGACTGGTCCGAGCTCGAGGTCTTCCGGGACTTCGGCGGACGCCTCGAGAACGCAGACCTGCTGGAGACCTTCGTGCAGGAGTGGATCGGGCGCTGGAAGGTCGACGACCTCTATCGCGAGGGCCAGAAGCGCCGCATCTGCTTCGCGCCGGTGTTCGGGATGGCCGATCTCGCAGTGCAGCGGCACTTGGCGGAGCGCGGCTTCTTCGTGCCCGTGGATCACCCCGTCGCGGGAACGGTCACGCATCCGGGGGCGCCCTATCGACTGTCGAACGGAGCCTGGCGGATCCGGGCTCCCGCGCCCCGGCTGGGCGAGCACGACGCGAAGCTGCGAGAGCTCGAGCCCTCGGAGAGCCCGCCCCGGCCGCCCCCCTCTACCGCAGTCGCACCCGCCGCGGACCCTCGACCCCCAGCGGCAGCCGCAGGGCGGCGAGCGACCTCGCGACCGCCGCTCTCCGGGCGGCCGCTGGAGGGAGTGCGCGTGGCCGACCTCTCCTGGGTCTGGGCCGGCCCCTTCTGCGCCATGCAGCTCGCCCACTTGGGGGCGGACGTCATCAAGATCGAGTCGTACGCGCGGCCCGACCTGGGGAGGCGCCTGCCGATCTTCGCTCCCGATGTGGAGCCATCGCTCAATGCCTCGGGCTACTTCAACCAGTGGAACCAAGGCAAGCGGAGCCTTCGGCTCAACCTCGGGCAGCCCGGCGCCGTCGAGGTCGCCAAGCGGCTGATCGCCCGCTGTGACGTGGTCGTCGACAACTTCGCAACCGGCGTGATGGAGCGGCTCGGTCTGGGCTACCCGGCGCTACGCGCGCTGCGGCCCGATCTGATCGCGGCATCGATCTCGGGCTACGGCCAGACGGGCCCCAGCCGCGACTACATGGCGTACGGTCCGGCGATCGGACCGCTCTGCGGTCTCTCGTCCCTGACCGGCTACCGGGGCGGCGAGCCCAGGGAGCTCGGGATCTCGCTCGGCGATCCCACGGCAGGCATCACTGCGGCAATGGCGATCTGCGCCGCGCTCGTGGCCCGCGAGCGCACCGGCAGGGGCGAGTACATCGATGTGTCGCTCTGGGAGGCCAGCGCGGCGCTGGTGGCCGAGGGCTGGATGGAGTTCGCGATCAACGGCCGCGAGCCCGAGCGCGTGGGGAACCGGGACCCCTGGATGGCTCCCCACGACTGCTTCCCCTGCCGGGGAGACGACACCTGGATCTCGATCGCCTGCGCCAGCAATGCGGAGTGGTCGGCCCTCTGCGACGTCATCGATCCCGCGCTCGGGCGCGACGAGCGCTTTGCCAGCGCCGCCTCGCGCAAGGCGCACGAGGACGAGATCGAGCGCCAGATCACCCAGTGGACCCGAACGCAAGACCGCTGGGAGGCGACGCACAGGCTGCAGGCGGCCGGGGTCGCCGCGTTCCCCTCGCTCACGACGCTGGACCTGAGCCGGGATCCCCAGCTCGAGGCGCGGGGCTTCCTGACCCGGCTCGACCATCCTGAGGTGGGCGTGCGGACCCACGCGGGCATCCCGTGGCTCCTCGCCCGCGGCCCCAACGGCGTGCGCGCCCCGGCCCCGTTGCTCGGTGCCGACAGCGTCGAGATCCTGCGGGACCTGCTGGGCTACTCGCTCGACGAGATCGCCGCGCTCGAGCGCGAGCAGATCCTCTACTGAGCCGGCGCTCGCCGCGGGTCAGCCCTCGCGGCGTCCGACGGCCGCGAACGCCAGGATCCCGGCCAGCAGGCACAGGGCTCCGGCGCCCGCAAAGGGAAGCGGCGCCCCTACGGCCTGGTAGCCGGCCGTGAATACGAGCGGCCCCACCACGCGCCCCAGGGACTCCGCGCTGCTCTTGAGACCCTGCGCCTCTCCCTGCACATCCTCGGCCGCACGGCTCAGGATCGCGTTGAACGAGGGCAGCACCAGCGCGAACCCGAACGAGAGCACTCCCCCGGTCGCATAGAAGGCCGGCCACGAGGTCGCGCGTCCAATGCCCACGAGCCCGATCGCGCCGAGCACGATTCCCGTGAGCAGCAGGCGTCGATCCCCGAAGCGGGCGGAGAGCGGGCGGATTCCCCCCTGGACCGCGACGGCGATGACGCCCAGAGCGCCGAGCAGCAGCCCCACGTCGCGCGCGTTCGCACCCACGCGATCGCCGGCGACGAAGCCGATCGTGCTCTCGAGAGCCATGCGCGCGGTCTGCAGCCCGAACGCGACGAGCAGGTAGGGAGCGAGCCGCCGCGCGACCTGCATGGAGCGCCCCGGCTCGGCCCGATCCCGAGAGCTCACCCGGCTCTCGGGAAGCCCGAAGGCCACTGCGACGGCGGCGAAGGCGCCGATCGCCGACGAGGCCATGAAGGGAACGCGCAGTCCCAGCGGCGAGAGCAGCCCGCCGATCACGGGACCGACGAGAACCCCCAGACCGATCGATGCCCCCACCGCCCCCATCGCCTGCGCCCGCGACTCCGGCCGGGAGACGTCGGCGGCGTAGGCGAAGATCGCGGGCATCGCGGCCGCCGCGAAGAAGCCTCCGAGGATGCGCGCGCCGAGCAGCTCGGCAAAGGTCGAGCCGATCGAGAAGAGCCCGAATCCCACCGAGAACCCGATGAGCCCGATCAGGATCGCTGGCTTGCGACCGAATCGCTGCGAGAAGCGGCCCCACAGCGGTGCCGTCAGCACCGACATCCCGGCATAGCAGGCGATCAGCAGGCCCGCCTGGAACTCCGAGAGCCGGAGCCAGCGCACGTAGAAGGGGAGCACCGGAAAGAGCACGCCGAGCCCGAGCATCAGCAGGAACGCCGTCGCACACACGAGGACCAGCGGGCGACGACCGGGGGCCGCAGCGGTCAGACGCGCGTCTACGGACTCGGGTCGGTCAGCCGTCGCCGCACCCGATGGGGCGGGATGCGACGCGCGTCGAGTCGCTGCGCGCGCCAAAGGGAAGCTGCAGCACGGGAGAGAGCCGCAGCTTCGTGGCCGTCTCGGGAGTCACGCCCAGCGTGCCCCCGGTCACGGTCTCGAGCGATCCCACCAGGACCCACGCGATCCCCTCGCCGGTCCCGATCGCCATGCCGATGGGGCTCGTCGCCAGAGCGGCCGGGCCCCCGAGCAGGCTTCCGACCAGGGAGCGGAGGGGGAGAACGATCCCGTTCGCGATGGCCGTGGGACCGCGCAGGAGGGAGCCCGCGGTCCAGGTCCGCTCGCAGATTCCCGACGCGTCGCGCCGCCAGGCATCGGCGGATGCCGGCCCGGGAGAGAGCGCGAGCAGCGCCGCCGCCAGCGCGAGACTCGAGAGGGTGGGCCCCCTGGAGGCGCGCCTCGAAGCGATGTCCCGGGACCGAGCTTCCGCATGCATCTCTGGGATCCCCCTCCTTCTCCTAGCGGCCGGGAGCGAGCGCCTCGAGCGCTCGCCAATCGGGCTCCCCCAGAGGCCCATCGGGCTGGATGGGCTGGATACAGACGTGGCTCGCGCCGGCATCGCGGTGCTCCTGGATCCGCTTTGCGATGGCAGTCTCGTCTCCCCAGGCGACGAGCGCATCGATCAGCCGATCGCTGCCGCCTCCGTCGAGATCCTCGTCGCTGAAGCCGAGCCGCTTCCAGTTGTTGCGGTAGTTCGGAAGCCCCGCATAGATCGCCAGCTGGGCGCGCCCCGCCCGACGCGCCAGCGGGGCATCGGACGTCATCACGACCTTCTGCTCGACGCAGAGCCAGCGCTCCGGCCCCAGGATCTCGCGCGCGCGGGCGGTGTGCTCGGGCGTGGTCCAGTAGGGATGTGCGCCCTGGGTCCTCTCGGCCGCCAGCGCGAGCATCTTCGGGCCAAGCGCGGCGATCACCGTGGGAGGGTCTTCGGCCGGCGCGACGGCGCTGTAGGGCGCCTCGGCCATCGCCTCCAGGTAGCGGCGCATGGTCGCCACGGGCTTGCCGTACTCGAGCTTGCGCAGCCCCTCGACCAGCGGCGCGTGCGAGACGCCCAGCCCGAGCAGGAAGCGCCCCCCGGACTGCTCGGCCAGGGTCTTCTGCGACTGGGCCGTCATGGCGGGGTGCCGATGGTAGATGTTGGCGATCCCCGTCGCGACGATCAGCCGCTCGGTCTGCGAGAACAGCCACGCGGCGTGCGCGAAGGGGTTGCGACCCGTCGTCTCGGGAAGCCAGAGCGCCGAGTAGCCCAGGCGCTCGAGGCGCTGGGCGAACTCCGCCGCCCGAGCCGCCGTCATCGTCTCGGTGAAGAACCAGACCCCGAGCTCACCCAGCTGCATCCCTGCTCCTCCGGCCCCGCTGGCCGGGCAGCGTAATCGCCGGCCGGCCGCGAGTCCATCCCCCCCGAAGGGACCGGGGCGATCGCGGGCCGCGCTCGCCGCGGGAAGGGCGCCCGGCGTACAATGTGCCAGAGCGGGGAGCTCGTAGGAGGCATTGCGATGAGCCACTTCTGCGAAGATCGCGTCTGTATCGTGACGGGAGCCGGTCGCGGGATCGGTCGTGAGCACGCCCTGATGCTCGCCGACCACGGCGCGAAGGTCGTGGTCAACGACCTGGGAGGAGCGCGCGACGGCACCGGAGCCGATCGGGGTCCGGCCGAAGAGGTCGTCTCCGAGATCCAGAGCCGCGGCGGCCAGGCGGTCGCGAACACCGACGACGTCAGCGACTGGGACGGTGCCAAGCGGATGATCGACCAGGCGATCGATCACTTTGGCGGTCTCGACGTGCTGGTGAACAACGCCGGCATCCTGCGCGACCGGATGCTGGTGAACATGGAGGAGGCGGAGTGGGACGCCGTGATCCGCGTGCACCTGAAGGGGACCTTCGCCCCCTCGCGGCATGCCGCCGCCTACTGGCGCCAGCGCTCCAAGGCCGGCCAGCCGGTCGACGCCCGCCTGATCAACACCACCTCGGTCTCGGGGATCTACGGCAACCCCGGGCAGACCAACTATGGCGCCGCCAAGATGGGAATCGCGGGCTTCACGATCATCGCCGCGCGTGAGCTGGGTCGCTACGGCGTGACCGTCAACGCGATCGCACCCGGCGCCCTGACCCGGCTGACCGAGGACCTGGGCATGGGCCAGGCGAGCCAGGAGGACAAGGCCGCAATGCACCCGCGCTGGATCGCGCCCATCTGCACGTGGCTCGCCAGCTGCGAGTCGCGCGACGTGACGGGACGAGTCTTCGAGGCCTCGGGGCGGATGCTCGCCGTCGCCGAGAGCTGGCATCGCGGGCCTTCCGTCGACCCGGTCGAGGATCCGACGGCGCTCGGCCCCATCGTCACGGACCTGGTCAAGCGCGCGCGCAAGAACGCAGGCATGGACGGGCGCGACCTGGACTGACCCCGCGGCGAGCCCGGCCAGGACTCCCCTAGCCGCCGACGACCGGGTGCTCCCGCGAGAGCCAGAGCGGCGAGCGGGCCAGGTCGATGAAGCGGCGCTCGTCGGCGAGCAGCTCCTCACCCGCCCGACGGCCCTCGTCGCTGGCAGTGGCCTGCACCAGGTCCTCGACGCTCGACCACCAGAGCTGCGCGATCCCGTCGTACTCCTCGGGTCCTCCCCGGCCCACCCGAAAGGCCTCGTTCAGCGACGGCTCGACGCTATGGAGCTGCACGTAGCGCTCGATCCGGAGCACCTTGCTGTGGCGCGCCACGAGAGGCGCGTGCTCCTCTCGCCAGTAGCGCTGGAACTCCTCGCGGGAGAGCTGAGGCAGCCTGTGGAGGCAGAAGGAGAGCACGACCATCGAAGATCCTCCCATCCCATCGCATCGCGACAGAGCGCGCCGGACGTCCGCGAAGCCGGCTCCGTGTCTCGGGGAGCTTCGCCGGACCCTGGGAACGCGGTGCTATCATCGCGCAGCGGAGGCCTCGATGTCGCGTACCCCCTTCGATCTTCGACCCGTCTCGGGCGCGCTCGGCGCGGAGATTCGGGACGTGGATCTGGCGCAGCTCGACGCCGCCGGCTTCGCGCGGGTCCGCCAGGCGCTTCACGAGCACGGGGTGCTCTTCTTTCGGGACCAGAAGCTCGAGCCTCGCGACCAGGTTGCCCTGGCCCGGCGCTTCGGCACCCCCGACGTGCATCCGATCGTCGAGGGCATGGAGGGGGTTCCGGAGCTGGTGCGGGTCCTCAAGCCCGCAGGGGAATCCGCCTGCTTTGGAACGGGATGGCACAGTGACAACTCCTTCTTCGAGCGACCCACCAGCCTGACCCTCCTCTACGGCGTGACGATTCCGCCCTACGGCGGCGACACGCTCTTTGCCTCGATGGAGAAGGCCTACCTCGCGCTCTCGGCTCCGATGCGCGCGCTGCTCGACCCGCTCCGGGCGGTGCACTCCGCCTCGCGCGCCTACGATCCCGCGCTCACGGGATGGGAGAAGTACCGGGGCGAGGCGCCGCTCCACTACCGCTACAGCGACGCGGTGAACGCCGAGGTCGAGCACCCGGTCGTGCGGGTGCACCCGGACACGGGACGCCGCAGCCTGTACGTGAACGCGATGTTCACCCAGCGGATCATCGGCCTCGAGCCGCGCGAGAGCGAGGTGCTGCTGGGCTTCCTCTACGCGCACGTCTCGCGGCCGGACCTGAGCTGCCGCTTCCGCTGGAAGCCAGGCTCGCTCGCGATCTGGGACAACCGCTCGCTGCAGCACTACGCGATGGACGACTACCAGCGCTTCGAGCGGGTGATGCACCGCGTGACGGTGCAGGGCGAGCGCCCGCTCGCGCTCTCGGACGCCTCGCCCGTGGAGCCCCGCGGCCCTGGCCGGCGTCCCCACCCCTAGCGGCCAGGAAGGCGGGCCCGGGAGCCGCGTGCGCGAGGGACTTCGGCTGCTGGTGCTCGATGCCTACCCTCGCGAAGACCGGGCTCGCCTCGAGGAGGCGGGAGGGACACGAGCGGGGCCCCTCTATGCGGCGCTCCTCCGCCGCCTCTCGCCGGGTGTCCGGATCGACCTCCACTGTCCCGCCGATCCCGGCGCGGGTGTGCCCTCGGGAGCGTCGCTCGCTGACTACGACGGGGCGGTGTGGACAGGCTCGAGCCTGACGATCCACGAGGACGACGATCCCCGCGTGCGGCGCCAGGTCGAGCTCGCGCGGGCCCTGCTCCGGGCGCACGTGCCGAGCTTTGGCAGCTGCTTCGCCGCCCAGCTGGCGGTCGTCGCGGCCGGGGGCGCCTGCCGCGCCAGCCCCCGCGGGCGCGAGTTCGGAGTCGGGCGCGCGATCACGCTCACCGCCGAGGGCGAGCGCCACCCCCTCTACTGCGGCAAGCCCAGGGTCTTCGACAGCCTGACGAGCCACGCCGACGAGGTGGTCACGCTGCCCCCGGGGTCGACCCTGCTCGCCTCCAACGCATTCAGCTCCGTGCAGGCGCTCGAGGTCGAGTTCGAGGGCGGATCGTTCTGGGCCGTCCAGTACCACCCCGAGTACGATCTGCACGAGATCGCCAGCCTGGCGGCGTTGCGAGCCGACGAGCTGGTGCGGCAGGGAACCTTCTCGGACCTCGGCGCCGCGCGCGAGTGGATCGCCACGCTGGAGCGGCTGCAGCGGGATGGGAGCGACCTCCGCCTTGCCGCGGCCGCGGGCCTCGGACGGGACGTTCTCGACGCCGACCTGCGGACCCTCGAGGTCCGGAACTGGCTCGAGCGGGGCATTCCCGCCCGCCGGCGTGGGTCCTGATCCCGCTCAGACCTTCTCGGGTGCGCCGAAGCTCCCGCTCCACGAGGCCGTCCAGGTGCTGAGCAGCGGGTCCCGTGGCAGGCCCAGACCTCGGAGCTCGTCGGCGAGGGGATGCGAGCCCAGCTCGAGCGAGACTCCCGCCGGGCCGGGAGAGACGACGGCGGTGCCCCGGTTCGTGGCTGCGGTGCGGTGGGGCACACCGCCCAGGTAGCTGTAGGTCGAGACCTCGAGCGTCGTCGGCTCGGCCTCCGGCGGAGGATCCCGGCGCGGGACGGTGAGGGTGAAGACGTGCTGGCCGTCCATCTCGAGCCGACCGCGGATCGCCGCGTCGAAGTAGTCGAAGTCGATCCGCTCGACGCTCTTCGGGTAGCCCCAGATGGTGCGACCCGCCTCGCAGGTGAAGGACTGGTTCACGGGCAGCCGGTGGATGTAGGCCGCCGCCTGCTCGGGACCGGCCCCGCGCGGCGTCACGAAGAGCACCAGCGAGATCTCGTCGTAGTCTCCGAGGTCGTTGTCGCGATAGTCGATCAGCGCGAGCACCAGCTGTGCCACGCCGTCCGGGTCCGCGACCACGCGCAGCGCAGCGTCCGGCAGCCAGCGCTGGGCCTCCGCGGCGGGCACCGGGTAGATCACGCTGGCGGTCGAGGCGTCGCGCACCTCGACGGGCAGCCGCACCTCGCGCCCCTGGATTCGATAGCTCGCTCGGGTCGTGTCGCTCACGGATCGCCCGCAAGCATACCCGAATCCCCGAATCGAAGCGCCGACGAACGCGGGCCGGCGACCTATAGTGCAGCGCCATGCGCAGCGGGGCCCTCGCAGCAGCTCTGGTTGCGGCGACCCTGCTCGCCTACGCCGACGTCGGACAGCTGGGTTTCGTGCGCTACGACGACCCCCAGTACGTCACCGAGAACCCGATCGTGCAGGCGGGGCTCTCGGCCGAGGGCGTGCGCTGGGCATTCGGGACCTTCGCCGCGGCCAACTGGCATCCGCTCACCTGGCTGTCGCACATGCTCGACGTGGAGCTCTTCGGGATCAGGCCCGGTCCCGCCCACCGGGTCAACCTGGCGCTGCACGTGGCGAACGTGCTGCTCCTCTTCGGGCTGCTGCGCGTCTGGACGGGCGCGCTCTGGCGGCCCGCCCTGGTGGCGGGCCTCTTTGCGCTGCACCCCATGCACGTGGAGTCCGTCGCCTGGATCTCGGAGCGCAAGGACGTGCTGTCCACCCTCTTCTGGCTGCTCTCGACCGCCGCCTGGACCCGCTTCGTCCGGCGCGGCAGCCGCGGGGCCTACGCGGCCGCCCTGCTCCTCATGGCGCTGGGCCTGCTGGCCAAGCCGATGCTCGTGACCCTTCCCTTCACGCTCCTGCTCCTCGACCTCTGGCCCTTCCGGCGGCTCGGCAGGGTTCCCGTCCGGAGGTTGATCGTCGAGAAGCTGCCGCTCTTCGCCCTGGCCCTCGCCTCGATCGCCCTCACGCTCGTCGCCCAGGAGACGGGATCGGCAATCCAGGGGATCGAGGCCTTCTCGCTCGCGCTGCGGCTGCAGACGGCCGCAGTGGCCCTGGTCGGCTACGTGGTCAAGCTCGCGTGGCCCGTCGACCTGGCGGTCTTCTATCCCCATCCCCGGTCGTGGAGCGCGGGAATCGTCGCGCTGAGCCTGGCGGCGGTCGCGGCTGCGACCCTGGGAGCGATCGCCGCCCGCAGGGCCCGTCCCTGGCTCGGGGTGGGCTGGCTCTGGTTCGCGGGCACCCTGGTACCGGTGCTCGGTCTCGTCCAGGTCGGGATGCAGTGGATGGCCGACCGCTACACCTACGTGCCCTCGATCGGGCTCGCGATCGCCTTCGCCTTCGGGCTCGGCGAGGTGGCGTCGCGCGGGCGGCGCACGCGGATCGGCGCGGGCCTGGTCTCGGTCGCGCTGCTCCTGGGGTGTGGATGGGCCACCCACTCGCAGGTCGCGGTCTGGCGCAGCAGCCGGACGCTCTTCGAGCACGCCCTCGAGGCGACCCGGGGCAACTTCGTGGCGCAGTCCGCGCTCGGGGCCGAGGCCCTCCGCGCGGGGGACGCCGACGAGGCGCTCCGACGCTGGAAGGAGGCGGCGCGGCTCGCGCCCGACTATGTGAACGTCCATCGCAACATGGCTCTGCTCCTGAGCTCGCTGGGCCGGGTCGCAGAGGCCACGCGACACCTGGAGCGCTACGCGGCGCTCCGGCCGCGGAACTCCGAGGCGCGCTTCTCCCTCGCGCAGGCCTACCAGACCCAGGGCCGCCTCGCGCTGGCTCTTCGCGAGTGGTCGGCCGGGCTCGAGATCGACCCTCGCGATGCAGATGCCCGGGCCCAGCTCGCCACCGTGCTGGCCGGTCTCGGGCAGCGGCGGGAGGCCCTCCGCCAGGCCCGCCGGGCCGAGCGGCAGGCCCTCGAGCAGGGAGACGAGCGAGCGGCGTCGGACGCCCGGGCGCTGATCCGCAGGCTCTCGCCGGCACCGGCGCGCTCGGGCTGACGGCTCTGGGTGCAGCGTCGGGAGGGCCCGGACCCTCCCGACACGCGCCCGAGATCTCGCGCCCTCCCGCTCAGGCCCTCTCGAAGAGGGACGCGAGCCCCTGTCCACCGCCGATGCACATGGTGACGATTCCGTAGCGTCCGCCCGTGCGCTGCAGCTGACGCAGCAGGAGGCCGGTCAGACGCGAGCCCGTCATCCCGAAGGGATGACCGATCGCGATCGCTCCGCCGCACAGGTTCAGCTTTTCGTTCGGGATGTGAAGCTGGCGCTGGCAGTAGAGCGTCTGCGAGGCGAAGGCCTCGTTCAGCTCGACGAGGTCGATGTCGTCCATCGTGAGACCGTGGCGCTCGAGCAGCTTGGGGACGGCCGCCACGGGACCGATTCCCATCTCTTCGGGGCCCACTCCGGCGACGGCGGTCCCACGGTAGATCCCGAGCGGCTGGACCCCGAGCTGCGCCGCGCGCTCGGCCGACATGAGCAGCGTCGCCGAGGCGCCGTCCGAGAGCTGCGAGGCGTTGCCGGCGGTCACGGTCCCGCCCTCTTCCTCGGGCTTGAACACGGGCTTGAGCTTGGCGAGGCCCTCGAGCGTGGTCTCGGGTCGATTGCACTCGTCGCGATCGACGATGGCTTCTTCCTCGTAGGGCTCCTCGCCCTTCTTCTGCACCCGTCGCGTCACCTTCATGGGCGCAATCTCCTCGGAGATCCAGCCCTTCTCGACTGCGGCCGCGTAGCGCTGCTGGCTCTCGAGCCCGTAGGCGTCCTGGTCCTCGCGAGAGATCGAGTAGCGCTCCGCGACGATCTCGGCCGTCAACCCCATCGGGTAGTAGAGGCCGGGAAAGCGCTCGCGGGCCGCCGCATTCACCAGACGGTGGGTGTTCTGCGTTCCGTCCTGCATCATGGTGATCGTCTCGACACCCGCGCCGATCGCCACCTCGGCCCCTTCGTGGAGGATCTCGTGCGCGGCCATCGCGACGGCCTGCGAGCCCGACGAGCAGAAGCGGTTGACGGTCGCCGCGGCGACCTCCTTGGGAAAGCCCGCGACCAGCGCAGAGATGCGCGCGGTGTTCATGCCCTGGCAGCCCTCGGGCATGCCGCAGCCTACGAGCACGTCCTCGATCTCGGCCGGATCGAGGCCCGCGACCCGGTCGACCACCGCGCGCAAGCAGTGCGCGGTGTAGGCCACCGGCTCGGTCATGTTGAACGAGCCTCGGTGGGCCTTGGTGAGCCCCGTCCGGGCGCTCTCTACGATGACTGCTTCGCGAGCCATGTTCCGTCCTCCGATCGTTGCGGGTTGGGGAGATGGGGCCGCAGAGGCGCCGCACGCGCCGGGCCGGGTCCGCCGGCCTCCGGGGCACCGGCGAGCCCAGGGTAGCCTAGAAGAGTGCGAGCTGCGGCCCTTGATCCCGGCCTCGATTTCGAGTCTACTCGGTACCGCGACGGCGCTCCTGCGAGGGCCGTACGCAGCGCTGCCGACACGGCGAGACGCCCGCGAGACGGCGGTGTCGTAGCGGGCGTGGGGCTTGCGGTCGGGTGCCTACCGACCCTGCGTGATCTCACCCCGACCGGAGGTGGAGAGCTCGGAGGTCGGATCGAGATCCCGGCGGACCAGGCCCGACTCTGGGATGCCGTGAGGGTGCTCGTAGGCGGCCGCCCT
The DNA here is from genome assembly GCA_046757685.1 of Myxococcota bacterium. Taxonomy (GTDB): domain Bacteria; phylum Myxococcota_A; class UBA9160; order SZUA-336; family SZUA-336; genus JBHHYV01. Next base: position 28,268 of record JBHHYV010000006.1, on the reverse strand, counting down.
GCCTTCGTCATGCGAACGACCGACCGGATCTATGCCCTCTCCGGAGTCTGCACCCACCTCGGGTGCGTCGTGAAGTGGCAGCGGAGCCGGCGGATCTTCTTCTGCCCTTGCCACGGCGGTCGATTCGCCCCGGACGGGCGAGTCCTCGGCGGGCCTCCCCCAGCTCCCCTGCCGCGCTTCGCGGTCGCTGTCCGCCAGGGGAAGATCGTTGTCCGACCGGCGTAGCCGGCTCGTCGACTGGTTGGATGAACGAACCGGGCTTCGCCGGCTGGTTCGCACCCAGCTGATCGACTACCTGGTTCCCGCGACGACGAACCGCTGGTACTCGCTCGGCTTCGTCCTCCTGGTCTTTGTCGCGCTGCAGATCGCGACGGGGATTCTGCTGCTCATCTACTACGTTCCCGACTCGATGCACGCGTTCGAGAGCATCCAGCGGATCATGCACGAGATCCCGTTTGGCTGGCTCATCCGGCTGATTCACGTGCACGGCGCCAACGCCATGATGATCGTCCTGCTCCTGCACATGCTGAGCGTGGTCGCGATGAGATCGTACAAGCGGCCCCGGGAGCTCCACTGGCTGACGGGCTGCCTTCTGCTCTTCACGACGCTCGGTCTCTGCTTCACGGGCTGCCCCGGCGCTTCTTTCCCGACTTCGTTCTGGAGGACGTTGCGGTTGCACTCGGGTTCCTGAGCGTATTCAGTGCCGTCCTCTTCTTCGCTCCCCTGCTCTACCTGCCTCCCGAGGCATTCGAGAAGGCGGATCCCTTCGTCACGCCCCGGTTCTGTGGGGTCTGTCACGAGGAGATTCTCGACGCGTACAGCCTGAGTGTGATGGGCGGAAAGCGGGCCTCTGGAAGGAGGGTCGCCGTCTGCACGACCTGCCACATGAGTGAACGGCATGCGATCGCAAAGCCGGTTCCCCGCGAGATCCGGTTGCGCGAGGTCTTCGTCGCGCACACCTACGACGTCGAACGGATCGACGAGGCTGCGGCAGTCGCCCGGGAGAGGCTCGCAGGGCTCCGAGGCCAGGCGCAGGATCTCACCCTCAGCTCCCCGGACTACCGGCCCTTCTCCCTCAGCTTCTTCTCTTTCCTCAGCTTCTTCTCGATCTCGACGTAGTGACCCTTGACGTCTTCCGGAATCTTGTGGGCGATCTTCTTGCGGGCGAGATCGAAGTCAAAGCCTACGTGCTTTCCCGAGGCCAGGACGTAGCGGTTCTCATCCCAGGTCGGGCTCTTCTCGTTGTGGCAGACCCGGCAATCCGCGTCCTCGGGAATCCGCAGGCCCTTCGACTTGGCCAGCTCCAGGTCCGACATGATCGACTTCTTGCGAAAGTTCTGGCCCGCGCCGTGACAGCTCTCGCAGCCGACGCCTTCGGCGAGAACCAGAGCCCCCTTGAGGAAGGCCTCCGGCCCCGCCCCGTAGCCCGTCACGTGGCACTCCAGGCACTGGGGCGCCTGGGCCGGGTCGCCCTTCACTCCCACCTTGGCTGCGACTGCACGCGCGCGATCGGTCGACAGGTCCTCGAAGGCTCGAGCGTGAGCCGAGCGCTGCCATGCCCCGTACTGGTTCCCGATCAGCTTCTTCTTGTGGCACGTCGCGCACTTCTTCGCGCTCACGAACTTGGCCGGCGCCCCCTCCGCGGCAAGAGCAGGGCCCGCGAGGAGGATCGCGACCACACCTGCAGCACACACCATCGCCGTCGCGCCCATCCTCATCCGGCCTCCTTCCCCTCGGCAGAGCGAGCCCCCGAGGCGAGCTTCGAGCCTGGAGATCCATTCAGCATGCTCCTGTCAGCCCCGCAAGACCGCGCTCCACGAGCAGGAATCGGGACTCGAGGGGCTCAGCGCAGCGCGAGACGGCGACCCCCGGCTCTCGCAGTGCCCGCCGGCGGTGGTTTGCCTCCGAAGAACTCGTCCGTCAGCGTCACGCCCAGCGTAACGAAGTGGCGTCCGGTCGAGAGCCGGAAGGGGGTCGCAGAGCCGGCCGACCCGTTGACCCCGGCACGGTCGTGGTAGGCGTCGTAGCGATAGCCGAGCGACAGATCCGCACCGTCCCGGAGGTGGAAGCTGAGCCCCGTCCCGATGCTCTGGATATCGCTGCGAATCCGGCTGGCATTCGCGATGGTCGCTGACGTCGTATTGATCGAGTCGAAGCGCGACTTGGAGCGGGTGAACGAGTAGTAGACGTTGGCACTGGCCTGGCGAGTCAGCTGGGCGTTCCCGCCGATGACCAGGTTGGTCTGGTCCGTCCGGAACTCGAGGGGCGCATCGATGAAGAAGTCGAGGTCCAGGACGGTCGGGTCCCTTCCATCCATGCGTGGAATCGTGGCCCGGACGAGATTGAAGTCCTGGGCATCGCGAGACTGGAAGAAGCTCCCGAAGAGCGAGAGCTCATCGGTCGGCGAGCCGGTGAGCGTGACCCCGTAGGAGTAGCGCACCTGGTCGAAGCCTCGATCTCTGGTCCCCGCGGTCTCGCCCAGCATCTTGAAGTCGTTGTTCTCGCCCCGCTCTCCGTTGGCGAAGGCGCTGAGAGTCACGGGACGGGACAGTGGAAGCGCGTAGGAGGCGCGTCCCTTCCCGTAGCGCACGTCGTCGAGCTCGCGGATGTAGCCCGTCTTCGGCGATTCGCGCAGCCCCAGCTCGCTCGAGAGATTGAGACCCGAGATCGGTCGCGCATTCGACTTGACGTAGACCGTGTACGTCACGGTGTCGTCGTCGATGACGGTCACCGAGGGCAGGATGCCCTCACTCGACAGGGGCTTGTCCAGGAAGTCGAGGGCGCGATTCGTGAAGTGGGCGCGGCTTCCAACGGTGAAGCGGAAGGCCCGGACCGGCCTGAGGACGATCTCGGCGCCGGTATCGATGTTCCGCAGCCCTGCCACGAAGGGGTCGAACTGGGTGTTGAAGTTCGTATCCCTCGAGTTGAAGAGCACCGTCGAGCGGTCGATCCGGTTGCGGCGATTGTCGAAGCGAACGAACGCGTTGACCGAGGCGATCTCGGTGATCCGGCCTCTGGCGGCGAGATTCCCGGAGTAGAAGAAGATGTTGTTGCGATCGAGCCCGGCCAGGTTCTGGAGGGGCGAGAGCTTACCGATCTGCTTGAGCTTGCTGAGCTGGAACCCTCCGTGGATCGCGATGCGGCGGTCCCAGAGGCGGGTCTGGAAACGCGCCGTACCGGTGCTCCGGCTCGTCTCGGGAATGAAGCCCAGCGTCTGCAGGCCCGCGGTTCCCGCGCCAAGTCCCAGGACGCCCGACGCCGAGTCGATATTGGAGTCCATGGCCGTGAGCTGACTCTGCAGGAAGGGACCGGAGCGGTTGCGGAAGCGCTCGTGATCGAAGGCGAGCTCCAGGGTGAACAGGCCGCCCGGAGAGAACACCAGGCTGCTGCCGAGCTTCACGGACTGCTGGTCCAGATCCTGCTCGACCGCGCGCCAGCGACTGGTCTGGGCGCCCCCTCCGATGAGGTCGCCGCCGCCGAGCATGAAGCGCAGCTGTCGCCGACCCGATCGATCCTCCCAGGAGCCCCTCAGGTTCAGCTCGGAGAGCCAGCCCTTCGGCTGGTCGCAGAGCAGGTCGCAGGGTCTCAGGTGGATCGCACCTCCCACCTGCTCGCGGCGGACGAAGAAGCGGCGCCGACCACTCGTGCCGTCATTGAAGAGCGTGAAGGGGGCGCTCCCCAGACCCGTAGGATTCGTGAAGAGGCGCAGCTCGTCGATGCGGCTGCGCCGGTACACCAAGTCCGCCGCCAGGCCCGGAAAACGCGCAAAGAGGTCGCCGCGCTGGCTCAGGAAGAACTCCCCCGTCGAGGGGCCGTCGCCCGAGACCGAGAGGTCCGAGGAGGGGCTCCGAAAGCGGAACTGGATGCGCGGGGTCTCGGCGGCCCCGAACCAGTCGAGGGCCGCGCGGCTGAGCGCGATCTCGAACGGGAACTGGTTGTTCTTGTCCGCGCTGAACTGGTACTTGTCCAGGAAGCCGGTGCGGAAGTCCTCGTCGGAGGGCGCACGGATGTCGGTGAACCGCATCTCGCTGGTCGCAGACCAGCGAAGCGACGAATCCCCATCGCCCATCGCCGCGGAAGGCAGCACCCACAGCCCGACGACGACCCACCCGATCGTGCCCGCAAGTTTCGACGCCATTGATCTCACCTCCACAGATGGTGGTCTTGCATCGATCCGTGAATCGCTCCGTGGCAATCGGTGCAGCGTGTATAGACAGCGGACGCCCCCAGCGCCGTGATCCTCTGTCCAGGTAGCGTCGGCGCGTCCGTTGTGATCGTCGCCGCGGCCGGATCCCCGGTCTCGAGCAGGTGTGGATCGTCCGCAGGGGTATGACACGAGAGGCAGATCGCGGGGACGTTGGTCTCGAGCAGGTTGAATGCGGCGGTCCCGTGCGGGTTGTGACAGATCATGCAGTCCTCGGTCACCGGTGGATGCTCGTAGATCCAGGGACCGACGTGATCCTGGTGGCAGCCTGCGCATAGCTGCGTCTTGTCGCCGAGCGCAGCCCGACGGTCCTCGTGGGGAGAGTGGCAATCGATGCAGGAGAGCATGCCCTCGGCCACCGGGTGATGGGATGGGTAGTGCAGGCGCGCCGCCACATCGGCGTGGCATCCGATGCAGAGCTTCGAGTTCGGCTCCATCTGTGGGAAGGAGACGGCCTGGACAACCCGCACGTGGTGCGGCTCTCGGTTGTGGGGGTTGTGGCAGTCCGCACAGATCAGCCCCGCGCGCGAGTGCTCCCCCGTGGCGAAGTCCATGTGCGTGGTGCGGCCCTTCTCGTGGCAGCTCAGGCAGTCGTCCGCGGTGGGGAACCGGATGTCGGCGGGCTTCTCGCTATCGACATGAAGGCTGCCGCCCCCATGACACGCCTCGCAGTCCGAGTGATAGGCGGGGATCGGGGCGTGTCCCTCGATGTCCTCGTGGCAGGTGCCGCACTCCTCCGCGCCCACGGCCTGGGCCCCCGGAACGTTCGCGATGCGGTGGAGGCGCTCGGGGACGGTCGTCGGCCAAGCCGTCACACAAGCGACGATCGCTGCCAGAGTGAGGATCGGAAGCGCCACACTCGCCACGCGGCGAGCCCTGACCCGAAGGCGACCCGCGCTCCCGGTGGCGGAAGTCGATGTATCTCTACCCCTCACGCCAATCCCTCCCCAAAAGCTCGCGCACTTGCACTCTAGCAGGTTTCATTCCGTTGAAACTCCCTCGCTGCGGCCGAGGCCGAACTCATCGGCCAATGCTGTCCCGAGCCGCGACATCGCGCCCCACCCCCAGGGACCGACCGACGAAGCCACGGAGCGAGCGAGTACCGATGCAGGCGGCGGAGCACGAGAGGCACCTCCGCGGTTCGTGGGACTCGAGCAGAGAGAGGCGTCACGGACGCAAGGGTGTTCTCGATGAACCGGGAGCGACGCCTCGGAGCCCAGCTGGAGGGTGGGCGAGCCGCAGCGAAAGCGACGGTCGGGAACTCGCCCCAGCGGAGCCGGGCCACGACCTGACCCGCCGAGTATGATAGACGTCATACCGGAGACTCGGCGTGAACGCTGAAAGTCTCGCGCAGACCGCAGAAGAGGTGACCGCAGAAGAGATGTTTGGGTGAGAGTCCGGAGGGTCTGGTTCGTCCCTGCCGCTTCGACGCTCGCCTCACCGCCAGTCGCGGAGATCGCGGAATCGGGGGCCTTCCGCCGCGCAGCCGTCCTGGGGATCGCGGGTCTGGCCGGTCTCCTCGCGCTCGGCTGCTCCGCACGCCTCCCAGTCGAGCAGCCCATCGCCTACGTTCATGAGATCCACGTAGCCGAGGAGGAGATCCCCTGCACCGACTGCCACGAGGGTGCCGAGGACTCCGACCACGCCACCATCCCTTCGGGCGACGTCTGTGAGGACTGCCACGAGGAGGCCATCGGGGACAACCCCGAGGAGGCCAAGCTCGTCGCGTTCCTGGAGAAGGGCGAGCCGATCCCCTGGAAGCGCGTGGACAAGCTCGAGGAGTACGTGCACTTCTCCCACCGGCGCCACGTGAAGGCAGGCAAGATTCTGTGCGAGACCTGTCACGGAGAGGTTGCCAAACGCGAGGTGCCCTTCTCGCGGCCCTACATCGACTTCAACGGTCCCTCTGGGATGGAGCGCTGCATCAGCTGTCATCTCAAGAGTGGAAACCCACGAGCAGGCGTCGACTGCCTGCTGTGCCACAGGTAGGGGAACGATGGCCCTCTCTCGCCGGACCTTCCTCAAGTCGCTCGGTGCCGCGGGTGTCTCGGCGTCGGGGGGCGACTGGCTCCTCGACCGCCTGCACCAGTATGCGGTCGACCGACTCAGCTTCCAGGACGTGCGCGGCCCGGGCCTGGAGAGCTTCTCGCGGAGCGTCTGCCGCGACTGCCCGAACCACTGCTCGCTCTCGCTGCGCAAGATCGACCAGCTCCCGGTCGGACTGCGAGGGACTCCCTGGCATCCCGCGAGCCAGGGCTCGCTGTGCGCCGCCGGCCAGTCCCAGATGCAGGCGCTCTTCGATCCTCTGCGCCTGGCGACACCCCTGGTGCGCAGCGATGCCGGGGCGGAAGGCCACCCGGCTGCATGGGAAGAAGCCCTCGGTCTGCTTGGAGGGCAGCTCCGCAAGCTGGTGGCCGCAGGGGCCGGAGATCGCCTGGCGGTCGTGGATGGGCGCACCCCTTCCCTGGGAACCCGCCTCGTCGAAACCTGGGTACGCTCGATCCCCGGGGCGCGCTACATCCCGCTCCGTGTCGAAGGAGCGCTGGACCAGCTGGCCGGCGAGTTCTTCGGCGGGGCGAAGAAGGGACGGCTGCGCGTAGATCTCGCGCACAGCGGAACCCTGCTCCTGGTGGGTGACGAGCTCTTGGACGTGGACGGCAGTCCCGTCTCCCAGATGCGCGCCCACGGCGAGCGACGCGAGCATCCGGACACGGGCGCCGCACCGACGCTCTACCTGGGCCCACGCCAGGGAGCGACCGCAGCGAAGAGCGACGCCTGGATCCCCAGCGCTCCGGGCCAGGAGCGGGACATCCTGCTGGGTCTCGCCCAGACCTTGAGCGAGGGGCATCCGCAGCGCTCTGCAACTCTCGCCCGCTACGCTCGCTGGGTTCCCGAGGCCCGGGACCCGATCACCTTCGCGCGCCGCTTTGCACCCGAGAACCTGGGCCTGCGCGCCGGCGAGCTCGAGCTCGCGGCTCGCGCACTGCGCCGCTTCGCCCCGGGAGTCGTGCTACCCGGTCCGGCGCTCCTGCGCCGGGTCGACGGCGCGGCCGATGTTCGCGCAGCCCTGGCCCTGAACCTGTGGACTGGCGGCTTCCGAGAGCGAGGCGGACTCTCCTGGGCCAGCGATCCGCTCGACGACCTGGCCCGCGCGCTCTCACTGGGGGAGTCGGGGGGCGCGCTGGACGGCGGCCTCCCCGAGATCCTCCAGCCTCTCTTCGAGATCCGCCGCTCACCCGTCGACGTACTGATCTGCATCGAGGCGAACCTGGTTCACGAGCTTCCGGGGCAGGACCAGATCGCCCGCGCCATAAGCCACGTGCCCTTCGTGGCGACCTTCGCTTCGCGGGAGACTCATACGGCGCTGCTCTCGCACGTGACCCTACCGACGCTCCTGGATCTGGAGTCCTGGGATCTGCCCTCGCCGGCGTGGGGGGTGCCCGATGCGGCGCTCCAGGTTCAGCGTCCCGCCATGGTGCCGGTAGTCGAAGCGCGCGCGCCCGAGGACGTTCTGCTCGATCTCGCGAAGACAGGATCTGCAGGCCCCGGATTCGCTCCTCCAGCCCCGACCATGCAGGGGCTCGTGGAGAAGGCAGTGGACGTCGTGGTGCGACGTGGGCAGGGCGAGCTGGTCGAGCGCTCCCAGCGCAACGCGTTGGCACAGGTCGATGCAAAGACTGCGAAGCGCGAGCTGCTTTCGGGAGAGGCGATGTGGCTGGCGCCCCAGCGCGCGCTGGCTGCGCGGACCTCCGGGCAAGCGGTCACGTCCTCTCCGCCCGCCCGACCTCCTGCGCTCGCGCCGCGTCAGCTCTGGCTCGTACCCTTTGACGGACCGGCCATTCGGGGCGGGCGCGTCCTGGACCGACCGATGCTGATGGAGATTGCTGGAATGCCCCACGGCGTGCTCTGGGAGTCGTGGGTCGAGCTGCACCCCATCGATGCCCACTCTCGGGGGATGTCTCACGGCGATCGGGTCAAGATCCGAGGTCCGCGCGCGGAGATCGAGGCCAGGGTGGTGGTGACGCGCAGCATCACGCCGGGCTCCGTGGCGGCGCCCCTGGGCTTCGGTCTCTCGGCGCCGGGCGTCGTGACCGAGAGGGTCGGTGGCAACCCTTTGAAGCTTCCCTATGCGCTCTTCGACGCGACGACCGGGGCACCCACCTGGGGGCCGATTCCGGTCTTTCTCGAGAAGGCGTAAGGGAAGGGAGGACCCATGGCGGAAGCTGGGACGAGCTCGGAGCTACGGCCGAGGCGCTGGGGAATGGTGGTGGACCTGGATCGCTGCACCGGCTGCGCGGCCTGCGTCGCGGCCTGCAAGTCCGAGAACAATATCCCCGATGTGCCTCCCGGCCAGGCGCAGAGCGGACGCGTGATGCAGTGGATCCGCGTCCTGCGGCACGAGGAGGGCGAGGGAGACCGCGCCCTGGTTCGGCTCTATCCTCTCCTCTGCTACCACTGCGAGAAGGCGCCCTGCACCATGGTGTGTCCCGTGCACGCCACCTACAAGGGCACCGACGGGATCGTGGGCCAGATCTACCCGCGCTGCATCGGCTGTCGCTACTGCATGGCGGCCTGTCCCTACACCGTCAAGGTCTTCAACTGGTTCGACTACGAGTTTCCCGAGGCGCTACGCGCCCACACGAACCCGGACGTCTCGCTGCGCTATCGGGGCATCGTGGAGAAGTGCACCTTCTGCTACCACCGCCTGCAGAAGGCGCGGGACGACGCCGCCGTAGAGGGCCGTGACGTGCGTGAGGAGGACTACCAGCCCGCCTGCGTCGAGGTGTGCCCGGCCAAGGCGATGCGTTTCGGCGACCTGGCCGATCCGGACAGCCCCGTGGCAGAGAGTGCCCGGAGCCCGCGCGCCCACCGGTTCCTCGAGGAGCTCGGCACCGGGCCGGCTGTATTCTATCTGGACGAAAGGGAGCGCCGTGTCTGACGAGGGTCAGCGGTCGCCAGCACCGGGCCAAGACGAGGCGCTCTACCGCCCGATCGAGCAGACCGGCCCGGGCTTCTACCTGGGCGTTGGCGTCCTGCTCGCGATCATCTTGTTCGGCGTCTACCGCTACCTGCGCCAGTTCTTCCTCGGCCTCGGCGAGACCGGGATGAACGAGCCCGTGAGCTGGGGCTTCTACATCATCAACTTCGTGTTCTTCATCGGCATCAGCCACGCGGGCACCCTGATCTCGGCCATCCTGCGCCTCAACCAGGCCGAGTGGCGTCGCCCCATCACCCGCATGGCCGAGGTGATCACCGCCATCGTTCTGGCCATCGGCGGCCTTCATCCCATCATCGACCTGGGTCGCCCCGACCGGATCCTCAACATCTTCAAGTGGGGCCGCCTCCAGTCGCCGCTACTCTGGGACGTGATGAGCATCACCGCGTACTTCGCGGCGAGCACGGTGTATCTCTACCTGCCTCTAATCCCCGACATCGCGCGCTTGCGAGACCGCGGAGTCCGCCCCCACTGGCTCTACGACTTCTTGAGCTGGCAGTGGCAGGGAACGCCGCGCCAGGTTCACGTCCTGTCACGCGCCATGAACCTGCTCATGATCCTGGTCATCCCCATCGCCGTCTCCGTCCACACAGTGATCAGCTACATCTTCGCCATGACCCTCGAGGCCGGCTGGCACAGCACCATCTTTGGTCCCTACTTCGTCGCCGGCGCCATCTTCTCGGGGATCGCGGCGTTGCTGGTGGTGATGATCGTCTTCCGGAAGGTCTACCACCTGGAGGGCTACCTCAAGCAGGTCCACTTCGCGAACCTCTCGAAGCTGCTCCTGGCCATGTCGGCCATCTGGTTCTACCTGACCTTCTCCGAGTACCTGACGGGATTCTTCGGCCAGGAGCCCACTGAACTCTCGGTGATGATGTTCAAGTTCACGGGGCCCTACGCGATTCCGTTCTGGATGATGATCTTCCTGAACTTCGTCGTGCCCGTCTCTCTTCTCTCTCGGCGCAAGACGCGGACCATCCCGGTGATCCTGCTGGTGTCGATCGGCATCGTGGTGGGAATGTGGATCGAGCGTCTGATCATCGTCGTTCCCTCGCTCTCGGTTCCCTTCGCGGACTTCCCTCGGCACGCGTACTGGCCGTCTCTCACCGAGATCAGCCTTCTTGCCGCCGCCCTGGCGGTCTTCTGCCTGGCCTTCATGCTCTTCGCCAAGTTCTTCCCGCTGATCTCGATCTGGGAGATCGAAGAGGGACGCGAGGCGGCCGTGCGGGAGACCAGCGAGCGGGTCGCGAGCTATCAGCCAGACGACGCCCCAGAAGATCCCCCGGCCTCCGGGCCGCTTCCCGAGGGAGCGAGCTGATGTATCGAAAGTGGATCACTGCGCTCCAGTTTCTCTCGATCTCCCTCATGTGGCTCTTCGCGGTGGCCATTCTGATCTTCGTACCCTGGCTGATCTCCGTAGCCGCACGCTGGCACGATGCGCTCAACTGGACCCTGGCCATCAGCCTGGTGATGACACCCGTCTACCTCACCGTCGCGGGCACACTGACCTACGTCTTCATCGGCCTGCACCGCGGGGCGCCGCCGGAGGACGCGAACCCGGCCCACGGGCCGAAAGCGCGTTGACACCCTAGGTCACTCGCAACCGCGGGGATCGTCTCCCCCCGCGCCGAGGACTCCGCTCGGGCCCTTGGCGGCTCGCGGGAAACCGGCCGCCCTTGGCAGGCCCGCTTGACGAGAGCGAGCCTGCCTCGCCCCGAGCCCCGAGCCCCGGGAATCTACTCTTCCTGTTCCTGTTCCCTGCGGGCTCGCTTCTTGGCCCGCTGCTTCTTCTCGAGCTCGATGTAGTGGCCCTTCACTTCCTTGGGAATGGGGTGCTGGATCTTCTTCTTGGCCAGCTCGAAGTCGAAGCCGGCCGTCGTTCCGTCGGCCCGTTCGAACTTGCTCGGATCCCAGGCCGGGCTCTCGTCGTTGTGACAGCGGGTACAGATCTCGGGGTCCTTTCCCGCTTCCCAGAGGCCCTTCTTCAGGGCGGTCTCGTGCTTCGACGTGATCTTCTTCTTGCGGTAGTCGTGACCGGGGCCGTGACACGACTCGCACTGAACCCCGTCCGCAGGATCGAGAGGCCGGCTGGGCAGCCAGCGCTCATCGACTCCGTAGGCGGTCACATGGCACTTGAGGCAGTCTTCGCTCTCCCAGGGCGGGGCGGTGATGCCCTTCTTCTGGGCAAACTCGCGCGCCTTGTCCCCGCGCAGGGTCTCGAGCGCCTTCGCGTGCACGCCCTCCCGCCACTTTCCGTACTGGTCTCCGATGAGCTCCTTCTTGTGGCAGGTCCGACACTTCTTTACCCCGACGTATCTGTGCTCAGGAACGACCTTCTTCACTCCAGCGGAGGCCGTCAACGCAACTCCCAGTGCGGCAGCCCCCAATGCGAGCCTGACGGTCCTCCCACTCATTCCCGCTACCCCCCGTGCGCGGCATTCGGTTGTCGCGCTTCAACTGGCCGGCTGACGAAGGCTACCATCGCTGACCGCCATCGCTACTCTCGACATCAGCGTGAACAGCAGCGCACCCACTCCCCATACGCCCACCGCCACGAGCACCTCGTTCATGCTGGGAACATAGAAGTACACCTCCCCAAGCATGTCGGGCGTCATCCCGGGCACCAGCAGGCCCATTCCCTTCTCGATGAACACGCCCACGATCGCCAGAACGCTGGCGAAGTTCAGCACCACGAAACGGTTCCTGAGTGCGGGGACCGCGAACCCGATGAACGCGAGGATCTGGGTCCCCAGGGACACCCAGCTGTAGAACGCGATGTCTCTCCGCCCCGGTACCCCGAACCACTGGAGCTCGGCATGGATCGACTCGGCTCTCAGAGCGTAGAACTCGGTGAACGCTTCCGCGGCGACGAAGAACAGGTTCACCGCCAGCGCGTAGGCGATCAGTTCTCCGATCTTCCGCAGGGCCCTATCCGAGATCGGTATGGTCCCGACGCGCCGCTGCACCTGAAAGATCAGCAGCAGGATCGCCGGACCCGAGCAGAACGCACTGGCCAGAAAGCGCGGCGCCAAGATTGCAGTGTGCCAGAAGCCTCTCGCCTTGAGACCCATGAAGAGGAAGGCAGTGACCGTATGAATCGAGACAGCGAGCGGAATCGAGAGAAAGATGATCGGAAGAATGAAGGCGCTGCTGTACTTCTGACCGGTATACCCCTTGTAGAGCAGGTAAGTCACGATGAAGTAGTTGATCAGGAAGTAGGCGCTCAGAACGAGAACGTCCCAGACGAGAAGCGAGAACGGGAAGTTCGGGTTTCCCAGGAGCGGGAGGAGATGCCAGAAGCGCTCCGGGCGACCCAGGTCCACTGTTACGAAGAGAACGGACATGATGATTGCCGCGATTGCCATCAGCTCGCCGAGTAGCACCACCTCTCGGATCGGCTTCCAATCGTATACGTAGGCCGGGATGACCAGCACCACCGCGGCCGCCGCCACTCCCACCATGAACGCGAAGTTCCCGATGTAGAATCCCCAGGAAACCTGGTCGCGCATATTCGAGGTGATCAGGCCGAAGATCGCCTGATTGGCATAGGCGACGCCCCCGATGAGGATCATCGTCACGAGGAAGGCGATCCACCCGAAGTAGGCGCGACTCCCTCGAAGCAAGATCGACGCGCTCCCCTCGATGAAGCTCCAGAAGCTCCGCAGGCTCCGCATGGCGCTAGCGACTCCCCTTCATGATCCGCGACTCGCTCAGCCGTAGAAGTAGAAGAACTTGGGCCGGGTCTCGAGCTCGGCCTTGAGGACGAAGGTCCTCTTGTGCTCGAGCAGGTAGCGGATCTCACTCTTCGGATCGAGCAGGTTTCCGAACTTGCGAGCCCCGACCGGACACGCTTCGACGCAGGCTGGATAGCGCCCGTTCCGGACTCGCTGGATGCAGAACGTGCACTTCTCGACCACCCCCTTGGGTCGCGGCCGGTTCCCCAGGAAGTGGGTATCGGGGTTCAGCTCCTCCGAGTCGAGCTGAGGCTCGCCCCAGTTGAAGTGCCTTGCCCCATAGGGGCACGCGGCCATGCAGTATCGGCACCCGATGCACCAGTCGTAGTCGATGACCACGATCCCGTCGGGCTCGCGCCAAGTCGCACCCGTCGGGCAGACGTTGGTGCACGGGGAGTCTTCGCACTGCTGGCAAGCGATCGGAAGGTAGAACTTCCCCGGTTCGGGGACCTGCTCGGCGTCGTAGTAGGGATTGCCCTCATCGAGATCGATGCGGCGGATCGCCTTCTCGCGCTCGAACTCCAGCACACGGATCCACTGGATCTCCGGATCGCGGGACTGGTTGTTCTCCTCTACGCAGGCGTAGACGCAGCGCCTGCAGCCAATGCAGCGCGAGACGTCGAGACCGTAGCCGAAGACCACCCCATCGACGGGCCCGGTGGCGGACACGCGCACTTCCTTGCCGTAGCGCTTGGAGTACCTGCGCTGCAGCCGTCTCAGCGTCTCGGCAAGCTCTTCGTCCGAGAGCAGGCGGAAGTGCTTCTGGAAGAAGGCCTCCAGGTCGAAGGCCTGCGCAGCCGCCGGAACACCGGCGAGCGCACCCAGGCCCGCTGCGGCGCCCTTCAGGAACTTCCGGCGCGAGGCTCTGTGCGCGCCTTGCACGCCCGTCGAGTCAGCGTCCTTCATTCGAGGGCTTCTCCCACGGTACGTGCGCCCTGGCAACGATCTGGCCCGGTCTCTGGGGAGGGGGCTTGGGCGCAAGAGGCTTGAAGTGCGGGGAGTGGGGATCGTGGCAGCTCACGCACGTCTGGTAGCTCTTGGTGCCCCACCAGCTGCCGGTCCGCTTGCCGTGCACTCCCGCTCTCCAATCCGCGAGCTTGTGCGGGTGGCACTGGGTGCAGAGCCGCCAGGAGTCGTCGAAATCGACGAGAGTCCCATTCGCCAGGTGGAGTCGATCGCGTTGGTCTGCATCGTGGCAGTCCAGGCACCAGATGTTCCCGTGCGTGAACTCGAGCTCGTCATGCTCCTCTTCGAGCATCCGTACCGTCCGGTTCGTCGGCTCGTCTTCGTGACAATCGCTGCACGGATACTCCGAGTCGTCCCAGGCCGGCGGCGGGAGCAGGCGCGGGGTGGGCTCGGCAGGAAGCGTCCGGCTCGAGTAGCTACGCGGCGTATGGGGGCCGAGTGAACAGCGAAGGGAGAGGAGCCCCAGCACCACCACGACCGCGACGCCCAACAGCGCCCACGTCGCGAGCTGATAGGGCGGCGGACTGCCAGCGCCACCGTCTCCGGACCCGGCCGTCGGCTGCCTCTCGCTCTCCACGCGATCCTCCGCGCCGTGGCGCCCCGTCCCGTCCTCCGGTCCGTGAGGCCCACTGCGGGGCCAGATTTGCAATTCGCGTGCCTCGCGCAGAACGCCCACCGGCGCCGACCGGCCGGCCTCGCTCGGCGCGTTGCGTCATTCGCAGAGGCAAGGCTCTGGGTCTTCGAGAGTCGTTTCGCCACATCGGGGACAGGATGCCTCGCCGGGGGACCGTCCTGGGCCTTCCTGGAGGACTGCGAGTCAGGGCCGATAGGACTTGTCGTCGTGACGCTCGCCGTGGCACTCGAGGCTGCATTTCCCGGTGCGAATGCCAAGGTCCACGAACTCGAGGCGACCGTTCGAGGGGTTCGGCGACACGATGTCGACGTCGAAGTTGATGAGATGCGAGTTGTGAGTCGCGTCGCCCTCCGTGACGCTGATCCCATGGGGGTCATGGCATGCGGAGCACGGAGCCCTTTCCCCTACGATGTGCTTGCGGTGTTCGGAGAAGCTCTGGTTTCCCAGGATGCTGCTTCGGTCGTGGCACTTGTAGCAGAGCGCGTAGGCCTGAAAGCTCTCGCTGGTTCCATCCCCGGTCCGGTACTCGCGCTCCAGCAGCGCAGGCCAGATGGAGCCATGGGGGCCCGCGGGACCCGAACCTCCGCTCCCCGGGCCGTCGTCGCTGGCATGGCAGTCGGTGCAGTAGATCAGAGAGGCTTCCGAGAGGGGCGACAGGAGGCTCGGTACGCTCGGGTTCCGACCCGGGGCCTCGACTGGATGGAACGACGGATTGGAGGCGTCGAGCTTGAGCCTCAAGCTCGGCTCCAGAATCTGCCGTGTCACGCCTGGGGGGGGTACGCCCGCTCCCTCCGCGTGGCATGCAAAGCAGACCTCGTACTGGAAGCTCGCCACGGCGACCGGGCTCCCGGATGCCGAGACGCCTGAGGCTCCCACGAGGGGTCCGCTGACATCAGGGGGGAACGCGCTTCCCTGGGTCGCCGCGTGCGGATCGTGGCAGTCCTCGCACTCGACGTGTCGGGGCATCTGGCGCGGGTCCTCCTCGGGATGATGCAGTCCCAGGAAGGCACCTACGGGGTGGCGGAAGGGCTTCTGCAGCTCGCCTCCGATGTCCAGCGTGGCCACGGTTCCCTCGTGACACGCGAGGCAGTTGTCCTCTTCCCGAAGCTCGTTCAGCAGCCACTGGGCCGATCCCGCTGCGTGGGGAGCGTGGCAGTTCTCGCAGCCATTGGCTGCAACCGTGATCTCGTCGGTGTGCGGCCACGGGTCGACGCCCGCTCCGTTCCAGGTCGCGGACGAGGTTTCGTGCGCGCTCCCCGGCCACCCCACCTTCTCGTGACAGGCGAGACAGAGTGCCGAGAAGCCGTTGGCCACGACGAGAAAGTCCCCGTGCAGATTGGAGTGCGGCTCGTGGCAGCTCGTACACTGGAGCTGCCCGTTCGGGTCGGTCCGGATGCCCTGAGGCAGGAGGGTCGGATCCACGATCTCGGGGTCCGCCGCGGCCAGCGAGGAGTCGTAGACGAACGAGACGGGATGATCGTCGGAGAGATCCGTCGTCAGGTCGGAGTGCGGTGGGAGCGCTCCGGTCATGGGAATGGGCGCGGCGCGGCTCAGCACGGAGCCGAGCGCAATCGTCCCGTCGTGGCAGCTGAGACAGAGCTTCGAAGCGCCGGTAGGCTGACCCGGCTGCGACTGCAGGGTGGAGCTGGAATAGGGAGTGTAGGTCAAGCTGGGGAGCGTCCGGTTCCAGAGCGGAGTCGCCGGCGCGGCGTTGTGGGGTGTATGGCAGAAGATGCATACCTCGCTCTCGCCCGACGACTTCACCGGTCCCTGGCCGCTGACCGAGAGATCGTGCTTGGATCCAACGATCTGTGCTCCCGCGTTTCCCGGCGGCAGCAGAGTCGCCGCCAGCAGGCCGAGCCCCATCGCCACGCGCCGCGGCCTCATCGCGGACCTGGGCGCAGCCGAAAGACCTGGACGCGCTGGTTGAAGGAATCTGCGACCCAGATCCTGTCTCTGTCATCGATCGCGATCCCGGCCGGGAGAGAGAAGCCCCCGATCCCGCCGCCCGCGTGGCCGAATGCAAGCAGGAGGGCTCCCTCGGGACCGAAGATCTGGACGTTCTCGAAGGCGGCATCCACCACGTAGAGATTCCCGAACGAGTCGAAGCCGACGCCCTTCGGGCGGGCGAAGCTTCCCGCCACGTCTCCTGGACGACCGACGGAGTGGCTCAGGGTGCCATCCGGGTGAAAGACCTGGACCCGGAAGTTGAGCGAGTCCGAGATCGCGATCGTTCCATCCGGGGCGATCGCGATGTGGGTCGGACCATTGAACTGGCCGGGGCCCGTCCCACGCTCTCCGAAGCGCCGCACCGGTCGCCCCGCGACATCGAAGACGACCACCTGGCAGGCCAGCGTATCGACCACGTAGAGATGATCCTGGCTCGGATCGAGAGCGAGGCCCGTGGGTCGCTGCAGGACTCCGGCTCCGAAGTCGCCGATCCTCCGGCGATCGGCATCGAAGACGAAGACCCGTCCGAGCGCCGAGTCCGACACGAAGGTGCGACCGCCGTCCGCCACCGCGACCCCGACGGGAGAACGCAGGGTCCGAGCGGCGTCGGCATCCAGCCGATCGTAGCGGCGGCGCCCGAGATCGAAGAAGTGGAGCGTCGGTACGCCGGGATCGGCCACGACCAGGAGGCCTGAAGGAGTGACCGCAACCGCGAGCGGCGCGAGCATCCGGTCTGGCTCCGCTCCGGCGAGACCGCGGACCAGGCGCTCCAGGAGTCCCCTGGGCCGTCCCAGGTCCTCGCCCGACTGCAGTGCCCCGACATACTCGATCCGACCGGGGTCGGGCCCGGCGGGCCAGACGCGAGACTCGCCGGGCGCGTCCCAGGCGCGCGGGCTGGGAGGGCGAGCGCAGGCGATCGCGGCCCAGAGCCCCAGGCCCCAGAGCGCTGCCAGCCCGACCCGGAGCGCCGGGGACGTGTGGGGAGCTCTGGAGCGCGATCGGTGGACGCTGGCTCGCTGACCCACGTGGACCCCTAGAAGTCTCTCCGGACCCGCAGAAGGATCCGATTCTGCCTCTCCCGCTGCTGCAGCCGTTCGAGCCGCTTGAGATTCCCGGTGACCGTGACCGTGATGCGACGAAACGACCACTCGAGGGACGCCTTCACACCCAGTCCATCGACATCGTTGAACTCCGGGTTGACTCCACCGGACCAGCGCGTTCGCTCGTAGTCGATCGCCAGCTCGAGGCGTCCCGAGGTCAAGAACTGCCGGCGAAGGGTCGCCGCGGCCAGGGTGCGGGAGATCCTCTGGTCGGAGTCCGTATAGCGGAGCTGGCGGTGAGTCCCGGAAACGCGTCCCCGCCATGCCGATCCGCTCTCGGTGAACAAGCTCAGGGTCTGCGAGAGCGCCCGGAAGGAGGCGAAGGTCGAGGTCTCTCGCTCGGCCTCGACTCGCGCGGACATCCAGGTCCTGTTGAGCTCGATGCCGCTAGACAGGCGATTGCGCGACTCCAGCTTGGAGGTCAGGTCGCCCGAGAGCTTGCGCTGATTCTGGTCGAGCAACGTCCCGAAGAGCGCGATCCCGAGGGGAAGCGAGACCCGAAGCTGGCCGTTGACCCCCGAGAGCAGGACATCCTGCGCGCTCGGGAGTCGGTGCTCGTAGTCGACGAGCACCGTGTCGAGATTCGCGATCGCTCCGCCCGCCAGCCTCAGGATCTCGGTCTGGCTTCCTCGGATCTGGACCGCGTAGTCCAGGCTCTCCTGGAAGACGATGAGCCCGGCGGCGTCCGTCACGACGATGGATCCAGGGAGGACATCCGGCTGCTTGAGCACGGCCGGGACCGCGTCCTGGAGGACCTGGCCTTCGTCGACGACCTGAGCCGTGTCTTGGCTCGAACGAATCTGCTCAAGCTGACCGAAGGGGATCAAGCTGAGGTTCACTCGCCCCCATCCGCCAAGGCGCTTCGTGTACTGCTCCGAGAGCGTCCCGCCGAAGCTGTTGTCGCTTCCGAACGTAGCGTCCTGGAGACGAGCGTAGATCGCGAGGTCCGAGGCGAGGCTCTCGTAGAGCTGATGGCGGGCTCCCGCCTCCAGGTTCCAGTTCGTCGTTCGCTGACCGGCGATGCGAGTCTGCTCGAGATCCAAGTTCAGGCGAGACGTCAGCCGCTTCGAGTGGCGCCAGTCGAGGCCGCCGAGGGCCGAGAGCCGGGTGAGGCGGCTGACGTCCACCTGCTGGAAGAAGCGAAGGTTGCCTCTCAGTCTCCTGCGTCGCTCCGGATCGAGATAGGTCACATTGTCGACCGAGAAGGAGCTCCGGTCGATGATCTGGTCCTGCTGGCGGATGTCGTCGACGCTGCGGCGATACTCCAGCCCCCCCTGCGAGCTCTCCCCGATCCGGTAGTCGGAGCGGACCGAGAAGTCCGTTCCGACCTCGTCGATTACCGAGGTGGGACCCGTACCCGCCCGCGAACGCTGATCGTAGGTGACCTGGAAGGGCAGCGGGCCCCGGCGGAAGTGGAACGTCGCCCCGAAGAGCTCGTTGTGGAGCAGGAACGTAGGGGTGAAGCTCGCATCCACGTCCTGGTCCGACACGTTTCCGAATACGTTCAGTCCATAGGGGTGCTCCTCGAGAAAGGTCAGGATCCAGCTCCCACTCGCGAGCTCCCGGTCGACGCTCCGGAGCACGGAGGAACCGCCGCTCACGGGCGTCTGAAAGAAGTGCAGCTCGCCCGAGCCATGGAAGCGAACGAAGCGCGGGTGATAGAGATACCCATCCAGATCGAGATGCAGCAGCTGATCGAGGCGGAGCTCGCTGGAGCGGAGCGCGCTCCCTTTGCTGTTGCGGTCTCGGCGGTCCTTCTCGGCCCGAAGGCCCAGCTCCGTGTAGCCGCTCACCTCCGTCACGCGCGCCAGGCGGATCTGCTGCGCGAAGGCAGTCCCGGCCACGAGCGTCAGTGCGACCAGCAGGCCGAAGGCCCCCGCCCACATCAGCCCCGGCACGCAGACCCGCCCGCGAGATGGGCGCCTCACCCCGCTCATGACGACCCCGAGGGACGGTCGAGCATGTAGTCGTGGTCCGAGGCATGGGGATCGTGGCAGCCGAGACAGTCGGCGCCCTCGCGCTGCCGGTGGCGCTCGAGCTCCGGGAAGGTCTGCCGGTCGTGACAACCCGTGCAGAGCGAGGCGGGGGCACGCACCAGAAGCGACTCGTTGGGCGACCGGTGTGGATCGTGGCAGGCCAGGCAGCGCCCGGCGGCCACCGGGCCGTGGGTGACGCTCCCTTCGTAGTCTTCGGCGTCGTGGCAGCTCCAGCACAGCTCTGGGACCTTGTCGATCAGGCGGTTCGAGCGATCCGCATCGTGACACTCGGTGCAGGCGCGATCCGAGTATGGATCGTGAAGCAGCAGCACGGGAGCCGCGGGACGCGGGCTCCCGCTGGGCGTGACCGAAGCGACGCGGGGTGGGGGCGCAGCTCCCTCGGGCAGCTCTCGCTCGAGCGGAGGCACTCCGTCGAAGAACGTCGTGAGCAGACGATGACGGCTCCGAGGAGACAGGCATCCGGCTCCCAGCGCGATCGAGAGGAGGGGCACCAGCGCCAGGGCTACAGCCCGCCTCATGGCGACGCCCTGCTTCTGCCGGGGAGGCTCCGATCGCGGTCGTAGGTCTTCGCCGAATGGCAGCCTGGATGACAGGAGCCGCCCGTCAGCAGAGCCTCGTACCCGATCGGTAGCTTCCACATCCCGTAGGGAACGCTCTCCCGAACGAGCTTGGGATTCCCGGCCGCGTGCGCATCGTGGCATACCCGGCAGGTCCGGCCGCGGTCCCCTCGGTCGACGTGGACGCGGTGGAGGTTTCGATCTCCGTCGCGGAATCCGGTCGCGGACCGGGTCCGCCTGGAGCGCGCCAGGTTCGGATCGTGACACGAGAAGCACAGCGCATAGCTGTGCGTCGCGAAGTGGGCATAGAGGCCCGGTGGAAACGACTTCCGGAGCAGCTGAAGCTGCTCTCCGCCATGGGGTTCGTGACAGGCGCTGCAGCCGTTCTTCAGGATTGGATCGTGCCAGTCATCATGCTCTTCGAGCCACTGGTCGACGTCGATGAGCGTCCTCTCCCCCACCGAAATCGGACGGTCGTGACAGCTTAGACAGAGATCGACCAGGGGTCGGACCAGGAGCGCCTCCTGTTCCGAACCGTGGGGCGCGTGGCACGAGAGACATTGCCGTCCTTCGAGCGCAGCGGCGTGACCCGTCTTCGAGGTCTCCGCGACCTCGACGACTTCGTCATGGCAGTCCCCACAGAGCTCCCGTCCCACTGCGACCAGCAGATTGTCGTGAGGAGAGGAGTGGGGATCATGGCATGCGGTGCACTCCCCCGATTCGACAGGGTCATGGGGAACGGCAGGCTCGAAGGACTCCTCATCGTGGCATTCGAAGCAGAGCTCGGACTCGCTCGGAGCCGTGAGCAGCGCCGGTGTGTCCGATCCATGGGGATCGTGGCAGTCCAGGCATCCGTCTTCTGCTGGATCGTGGACGTCCGCGTCCCCGTTGACGGGGGAGTGGCACTGGTTGCACAGCTCCGGGGCGTCCGCGGTCTCGAAGACGTGCTTCCCGTTCACCGGGAGGTGGCACTTTCGGCACTCTGTCCCTGCCTCGGTCCAGTGTGGGTACCGGAACCCCACCACCGGAGCGTGACACCCGGAGGTGACGCATGCAGCGTCAGGGCCGACGCGCGAGGGCACCTCTGCAGCATCCGCAGCGACGCCCGCTGCCAGGACGAGCAGACCCCACCCGGCCAGATCTCGCCCCGCCCGAGCGATTCGCGGGATCCGATCTCGCGACCCGGCGGGCTCTGCAGGCATCTTCTCGATCCCTCGGATTCATCGCCGAGCGCCCTGCCCAGCATGGGCACGACTCCGAGGCCCGTCCTGGGTGCGCCCCGTCTGGGTAGCGCCCCCGGGACGAGCCGGAGCGAGAAACCCGTAGACGTTCACCTTGTTCCTGCCGAACTGGCTACTCACCAGGATCAGATGTTCGATCTCTCTACCCGCGGCGACCCGATCGGCGAAGAGTCCGACGTTGTCGTAGTCGACAGCGACGGTCGCAGGCAGATTCAGCCCCCCGGGTGCATTGCCGCGGCCCCCGAAGAAGAGCAGGAGCCTTCCCTCGGAGTCGAAGATCTGGACGTTCTCGAAGGCGGAGTCCACGACGTAGACTCTCCCCTCCCGATCCACGGCGATTCCCTTGGGACGCACGAACTGGCCGAGCTTCCTTCCGAGCGAGCCGATCTGGCGCACGAACTCCCCGTCGGGGGCGAATTCGACGACCCGGGAGTTGCCCGTGTCGGCGACGAAGACGTGCTCGTTCCGATCGACCGCGACGTTCGTCGGGAACACCAACTCGCCGCGCCCGCTTCCCTTGCGACCGATGCGTCCAAGCTCGCGGCCCGTGGCCTTGTCCAGCACCGCGACCCGTCCGTTTCGCACGTCCGCGACGTAGAGACGCTCTCCCGAGATCGCGAGATCGGAGGGAGACCAGCGCTCGGGGTCGCCGTAGGCGCGCTGGAACGCATTCGTCGAGTCGTAGACCAGGATTCGCCGCAAGCCGGTATCGGCCACGTAGCGGGTGCCGTCGTCGTCGACGGCCACGTTGATCGGCTTGTGGAGACGCCCGTTCGCGCGCGCTCCGAGAAGCTCGACACTTCGATCCACGAGATTCATGATCACGACCACGTTCGAGCGGGTGTCGCAGACGAAGATCTCGCCGCCGTGGATCGCCACTCCGTAGGGCTTTCCGAGCCCGGAGGCCGGCTCGTCCCCGACCACGAAGCGCCGGAACCAGCTCGGCGGGCCTACGACATCACGCGTCGACTCGAAGGTCGCCAGGTACTGGATCCTGGGCTCCTGAGGAGGTGCGGGGTAGAAGACGTCCTCGGGGGGGGGCGCGGGGGCTCTCGCGAAGAGGCATCCGGAGACGAAGAGCAGGAGCCCGAAGCGCACGGCTCCGGCGGCCGGATGAGGATGGACCCTCCTACTCCTGCGCTCCACGGCTCCAGTCCCCGGCCGATGCTATGCCGTCGCCAGCGAGCCCCCAGGGAGCGGGCCGCTGGCGGCGCTCCCCGGGGTCGGCGAACCGGTTGTCACTACTTGTCGTGGCAGGTCAGGCAGAGCCCGCTACCCGCGTTGGACTTCACCAGGAACTCGGGGAACCCCGAGTCGTGCACGTCGTGACACGAAGCGCACTCGAGATTGCCGGAGAAGAGCATGTCCTGGTCGATCGTCCCGCCCAGGCCCGAGCTCTTCGTCGTGGGATCGAAGAGCGAGCCATCCGTGGAGGCGAGGCTGGCGTCGAAGACGAACGAGATCGGGTGGTCATTGCTCAGGTCGGTCCCGACCTGGTCCTGAGGCGGCACGAAGAAGCTGCCGCCGGGCTTCCCGCCGAACGCATCGACTGCGACGGAGCCGTCGTGGCAGCTCAAGCAGAGCTTCGAGATGCCCTGAGGCTGTCCGACCGCCGCGTCAAGGGTCGCGCTCGAGTAGGGCGTGAAGCTCTGCGTCGTGAGCTCGTGGTTCCACAGGGGCGCATCGACCACGGTGGTATCCGAGAAGTGCGGCGTGTGGCATACCACACAGATCTCTCCGCCGCTGAATCCCTGCGTGGAGAAGTCGTGATCCGTCCCCGTAATGGCCGCGAGGCTCTGCGAGCCGTACCCAAATGTCAGCACGATCGCGAAGACCCCGATGGCGTACTTGCAGCGATTCCAAGGCATCACAGCTCTCCTCTCGAGTTCATCCTACCAGAACGCCAGGGCGGCCCGGGCCGCGGGGAGGGGCGTGGGAATCAGGGCTCCACCCGGACCGCCCAGCTCGCCAATCGAAGATGCAAACACTGTACCAGCACTTGATATCCAGCAACGAGAGCGGGAAGCATCCGAACTAGGTGAGCTTTGGAAAGCGCGAGGGAATTTTCGCCGGATCCAGGCTGGGTCGGGGTTGCACGACTCGGTCCTCTCTGGGACACGCTGCCCCGACAAGGCGCCCGGTACCGGCGGATCTCCTGCTCGATCAGGCGGAGTCCGCGTGCAGCGTCAGCACCGGACAGCGCACCCTGCGCAGCGTCCGCTCGGTGACGCTACCCAGCAGCACGTGCTTGAGACCCGAGAGGCCCCGGGTCCCCATCACCAGCAGGTCGGGCTTCTCCCGCTCGACCGCGTCGCAGATCGCCTGGCTCGCGACACCCTGGGAGACCTCGGTCGTCACCTCGACGCCCTTCTGCTCGAGGGTCTTCGCGAGCTCGTCCAGGCGCTGGATCGCCGCCTCCCGCAGCCCTGCGGAGAGGTCGGCTGGAATCATGTAGTCGTAGGCCGTCGCCGGTCCGGCCGGCAGGCTGTACGCGTGAAAGAGATGCAGCCTCGCACCGAAGTGCTGGGCGATCTCGAGCGCGTACCGGAGCGCCCGGTCCGAGTGGTTCGAGAAGTCGACGGGGACGAGAATCGTGCGAATCTGCATCGTGCACTCCTTTGGATCGGACGACGGAGACGAACCGAGGCGCCTTCCCGGCCCGCCCGCCCCTCCCGCGACGGGCGGCCGCGAGCGGGGCCGGGAGCCGACGCGCCTACTCGCCCTTCACTTCGAGCCGCCGCACCGCCCGCTGGGCCTCCTGGCTCTTGGGCAGCGTCACGGTCAGCACGCCGCGCTGGAAGCGGGCCTCGGCCTTGCCGACCTCCACTCCCGGCGGCAGCGGGAGCGTGCGCTCGAACGACCCGTAGGATCGCTCCTGCCACTGCGCCCCCCTCTCGGAGTGCTCTCGCTCCTGGCTCTTCTGGCCGCGGATCGTGAGCGCCTCCTCGGAGACGCTGACCTCGATGTCCTTCTCCTCGACGCCGGGGAGCTCGACGCTCACCTGGATCTCGTCCTCCGTCTCGTGGACGTCGAGCGAGGGCTCGAAGGCCTGCGCTCCGAAGCCCCACAGGGAGGGCGCGAGATCGAAGTCGCGCAGGAACTCTCCGAAGACGTCGTCCAGCTCGCGGCGCAGCGAGAGGAACGGGCTCATCTCGCGATGGATCGGCACCGGCTTCGAGCGGCGGTGCCACGGAATGAGGGAACGTCTCATCATGATGGCTACCTCCTTTCTCCTGGATCACCCCTACTCTCGTCACCGATGCGGACAAGGCAAGGGGGCGGTCCGCCCGCGCGTCGCCGCAGCGGGTGGAGAGAGCCCGCGGCGGCCGCAGCCAGCCGGCCCGGCGCGTGCGGATCGGGCCCGAGAAGCACACCCTCACGCCCGTGCTCGAGGCCGATGGACTGACCTGCGACCGCGGCGAGCGACGGCTCTTCTCGGGGATCGACTTCCAGCTGGGAGAGGGCGAGTGGATCCACGTGCGCGGCCCCAACGGCTGCGGCAAGACGACCCTCCTGCGCACGGTCTGCGGCCTCGTCCGGCCCACGCGGGGAGAGGTTCGCTGGCGCGGATCGCGGATCGGGGCGCTCGGCGAGGAGTTCCGGGCGCAGCTGTGCTACATCGGCCACTTCGACGCGCTCCAGGCGGAGCTCACCTGCCGGGAGAACCTGC
Organism: Myxococcota bacterium; assembly: GCA_046757685.1. Taxonomy (GTDB): domain Bacteria; phylum Myxococcota_A; class UBA9160; order SZUA-336; family SZUA-336; genus JBHHYV01. The sequence goes on along the minus strand of JBHHYV010000006.1, from coordinate 3,219 downwards.
GCTTCGCCGCAAGCCTGGCCCGCGCGACCGTCACGGCCAAGGAGCTGTCGCTCGCGCTCGAGCGCCTCGGCCTGGCGGCCTGCGAGGAGCTTCCGACCAAGCTCCTGTCCCAGGGCCAGCGGCGCCGCGCCGCGCTCTGCCGGCTGCTGGTCTCGCCGGCCCCGCTCTGGATCCTCGATGAGCCCTTCAACGCGCTGGACTCCGATGCCCTCGAGACGGTGCGCGCGACGGTCGCCGAGCACCTGTCCCGGGGAGGCCGGGTGCTGCTCGCCAGCCATCGCTCGGTGACACTCCAGGCGGGCCTCGCGAAGGTCCTCGACCTCGGCCCATGAGCGCGGGCACCCTCCTCGGAGCGACGCTCGGCGCCACCGGCAGCCTGGTCCGGCGCGACCTGACCCTGGCCCTGCGCCGCCGCTCCGACGTGCTCTCGTCGCTCTTCTTCTTCGTGATCGTCGCCAGCCTCTTTCCCCTCGGGGTCGGTCCCGAGATGGAGACCCTGCGCGTGCTCGGCCCCGGAGTGCTCTGGGTCGCGGCCCTGCTCGCCCAGATGCTCGCGCTGGGGCGGCTCTTTGCGAGCGACCACGCGGACGGCACCCTCGAGCAGATGCTCGTCGCTCCCCAGTCGCTCGCGCTCCTGGTCCTGGCAAAGGTCGTCGCCCACTGGATCGCGACCGGCGCCCCGCTGGTGGCGATCGCCCCGCTGCTGGCCCTCCAGTACGGGCTGCCCCCCGAGAGCCTCGGCGTGCTGGCCCTGTCGCTGCTGCTGGGCACACCGGTGCTGAGCGCGGTCGGGGCGATCGCGGCCGCCCTGACCCTGGGGCTTCGGGGAGGCGGAGTGCTGGTCTCGATCCTGGTGCTACCGTTGTACGTCCCGGTCCTGATCTTTGGCGCCGGGGCCGTGCAGGCCGAGATCTCCGGTCTGGGAGCGCAGGGGCAGCTGTCGCTGCTCGCGGCCTTCTGGGTCGCGGCGCTCTCGTTCACTCCGGTGGCCACGGCGGCGGCACTCCGGATCTCGCTCGACTGAGACTGACGGGCCGACCACAGCCGATGAGAGGAAGACGAGCCACGATGTCCCCGCCCGCGCCGACACGCTGGTCGCGATACGCCGCGCCCGCATACTTCTACCCCTTGGCGGGAAGGCTGATTCCCTGGTTCGCGATCCCGGCCACGCTGCTCGCGGTCGTCGGCCTCGTCCTGGGTCTCTACATCGCGCCCCCCGACTTCCGCCAGGGCGATGCGTACCGGATCATCTTCGTGCACGTGCCTGCCGCCTGGATGTCTCTCTGGCTCTACCTGTGCATGGCCTTCTACGCGGGCCTGGGGCTGGTCTTCCGCACGCGGCTCTCCTCGATGATGGCCACTGCCCTCGCCCCGACCGGGGCGCTCTTCACCTTCCTGGCACTCTGGACGGGATCGCTCTGGGGGCGGCCGGTCTGGGGCACCTGGTGGGCCTGGGACGCGCGCATGACCTCGGAGCTGGTGCTGCTCTTCCTCTACCTGGGGGTGATGGCGCTGCGCGCGGCGATCGACGACCCGCGGCGCGCCGATCGCGCGACGGGGCTCTTGGCCCTGGTCGGGGTCGTCAACGTGCCGATCATCTTCTTCTCGGTGCGCTGGTGGAACACCCTGCACCAGGGGGCTTCGATCAGCGTGAGCGGGCCGCAGCGCATGGCCCAGGTCATGCTCACCGCGATGCTGATCATGACGCTGGCCTTCTGGCTTCACAGCTTCGTCACCGTGCTTCTGCGCGTCCGCTGCGTGATCCTCGAACGCGAGCGCCACACCGAGTGGGTGCGCGATCTCCTGGGAGATGCCTCGTGAGCCTGGCCCACTTCCTCTCGATGGGGGGCTATGCGTTCTACGTGTGGGGCGCCTATGGCGTCGTGGCCCTGGCATTGACCGTCGAGCTGCTGCAGCTCCGGTCGCGACGCCGGGCGGATCTGCGTCGCGCCCAACACGCGCACGAGCGAAAGGTGGACTCCCGATGACGCCTCGCCGAAGGAGGCTCGCGTTCGTCGGAGTGGGCCTGGTCGCCCTCGCGCTCACGACGGCCCTTGTGCTCAATGCCTTCCAGAGCAACCTGGTCTTCTTCATCACGCCCTCCGACATCGCCCAGGGCAAGGCGCCGCAGGGCCGCGCCTACCGCGTGGGCGGGCTGGTCGAGCCGGGCAGCCTGAAGCGAGAGTCCGACGGGCTCACCGTGCACTTCGTGGTGACCGACCTGAAGGAGCGGGTCGAGGTGTCGTACACGGGGATCCTGCCGGACCTCTTCACCGAGGGACAGGGCGCCGTGGTCCAGGGCCGGCTGCGCAAGGACGGCGTGTTCCGGGCCACCCAGGTGCTGGCCAAGCACGACGAGACCTACATGCCCCCCGAGGTCGCCGCGGCCCTCGGCGATCGTCACCAGGCCCCCCCCTCGGGCTGGCCGCAGTCGTCCCTCGTCACGAACTAGCCGGAGGCTCGCCGTGATTCCCGAAGTCGGCCACCTGGCGTTGATCCTGGCGCTCTGCCTGGCGGCAGTGCAGAGCACGCTGCCCCTGGTGGGGGCCGCGCGCGGCGATGCGGTCTGGATGGGACTCGCGCGCCCCGCCTCCCTCGGCCAGCTCGCCTTCGTGGCGCTCGCCTTCGGCTGCCTCACCTACGCGTTCGTGGTCAACGACTTCTCGGTGCTCTACGTCGCGGAGCACTCGAACTCCGCCCTCCCCCTCCACTACCGGATCGCGGCCGTGTGGGGAGGGCACGAGGGGTCGCTGCTGCTCTGGGCGCTCATGCTCTGCGGCTGGACGGCTGCGGTCGGGACCTTCCGGCGTCACCTTCCCGACCCGATGGCGGCGCGCGTGGTCGCCGTGCTCGGACTGGTCTCGGTCGGCTTCCTGCTCTTCATGCTCTTCACCTCCAACCCCTTCGAGCGCTTGATCCCCGCGGCCGCCGACGGGCGCGACCTCAACCCGCTCCTCCAGGATCCCGGGCTCGTGATCCATCCCCCCATGCTCTACATGGGCTACGTCGGTACCTCGGTCGCCTTCGCCTTCGCGATCGCGGCGCTGCTCGACGGCCGCATGGACGCGACCTGGGCGCGCTGGTCCCGGCCCTGGACGACCGCCGCCTGGTCCGTGCTCACGCTCGGAATCGCGCTCGGGAGCGGCTGGTCCTACTACGAGCTGGGCTGGGGCGGCTGGTGGTTCTGGGACCCGGTCGAGAACGCCTCGTTCATGCCCT
>JBHHYV010000005.1:0-64563 GCA_046757685.1 Myxococcota bacterium | reverse complement strand
GCGGCGCACCCCGCGCTGATGGAGGAGATCCAGGCGATCGTCACCGAGCTGAACGCCCGGATCGACGGGCGGAGAAGGGGAGGGCGAACGTGGACGCGGAACGCAGGGTCCAGCTTCGAGCGGGCTTCTTCACGCTCGCGGTGCTGGTGGCCGGAGCCACGGCGGTTCTTCTGTTGTCCCAGCAGGGGGGGCTCTTCTCGCCCCGCTATACGCTCTACGCGGAGTTCACGAACATCGAGGGACTGACCGTGAACGCGCCGGTGCATCTGGCGGGCAACAACGTGGGGCGGGTTCGCTCGATCGAGTTTCTCCAGCCCGGTGCGCCGCGACCGATTCGCGTCGCCATGGAGCTGGATGCGTCGGTCCAGTCGCGAATCCGCTCGGACTCCACCGCCCTGATCGGGACGATCGGCCTGCTCGGGGACAAATACGTCGAGATCTCGATCGGCACGCTGGACGCTCCCGGGCTGCCGCCGGGCAGCCGGATCCAGACCCAGGAAGCGGCGACCTTCTCGGAGCTGGCGAGCAAGGGCCGCGCGCTGCTGGACAACCTGGTGCAGCTGACGAGCACGGCGGATCGGATCGCCGAGACCTTCGATCGCGAGATGGGAAGCGAGAGCCTGGCTCGTCTGATCGCGGCAATGGACCGCCTGGTTCGCAGCGTCGAGGAAGAGGACGGGCTGGTGCACGCGCTCTTCTACGACGAGTCGGGCGCGGAGGTGATCCGAGAGCTCCGGGGAACCGCCGAGGGTCTGCGGAGCCTGGTCGAGGAGGTCCAGAACGGGCACGGGGTCCTGCACGGGCTCGTCTACTCCGAGAAGGGACAGGAGCCCGCGCTGGCCCGACTGAACAGCATCCTGGCGAAGATCGACCGCGGAGACGGCACGGTGGGCGCGTTGATCAACGACCCGACGCTCTACGAAGATCTGAAGCAGGTCTTCGGCGGAGCCAGCCAGAGCGCGCTGGTGCGCGGACTGGTCGAGTTCGTGCGGGAGCGCGACACGAAGTAGCCGTCCTGGATCAGACGATGGCCTTGGCCTCCCGGAGGCGTTCGATCTCGTGGGGCTCGAAGCCCCACTCGAGCAGCGCGGGCTCCGTGTGCTCCCCCGGGTAGGCCGGCGGGCGGTCCAGCTCGGGACGCGTGCGGCTGAATCGAGGGGCCGGTGCCGGCTGGATGACGCCGTCGATCTCGCGGAAGGTGTTGCGAGCCCGGGCGTGGGCCGACTGGGGCGCCTCGGAGAGGGAGAGTACGGGCGCGAAGCAGACGTCGGTGCCCTCCATGATCTCGCACCACTCGTCGCGCGTCTTGGTCCGGAAGATCTCGGCCAGGCGCTCGTGCATCGCGGGCCACGCGGTGCGGTCGTTCTGGCGCGGCAGATCCTCGCCCTCGAGGCCCGTGAGCTGCAGGAGAAGGGCGTAGAACTGCGGCTCGATGGATCCGATCGAGACGTACTTGCCGTCGCGCGTCTCGTAGGTGTCGTAGAAGTGGGCACCGGTGTCGAGCAGGTTCACTCCCCGCTCGTCGCGCCACAAGCCGAGGCTGGCCATTCCATAGATGATCGCCATCAGGGCCGCCGAGCCGTCGACCATCGCCGCATCGACGACCTGACCCCGGCCCGAGGTCGCCCGCTCGACGAGCGCGCAGACGATGCCGTAGGCGAGGAGCATCCCCCCGCCTCCGAAGTCACCGACGAGGTTGAGCGGTGGAACGGGACGTTCTCCGGCCCGGCCGATCGCGTGGAGCGCGCCGCTCAGCGCGATGTAGTTGATGTCGTGCCCTGCGGCCTGCGCCAGCGGACCCTCCTGCCCCCAGCCCGTCATGCGGCCGTAGACGATGCGCGGGTTGCGCTCCAGGCAGACCTGGGGCCCCACGCCCAGGCGCTCCGCGACCCCGGGCCGGAAGCCCTCGTAGATCACATCGGCACGCTCGACCAGGCGCAGGACCGTCTCGACCCCGTCTGCGCGCTTGAGGTCCACGGCGACGCTGCGGCGACCTCGGCCGAGAATGTCGGCGCGCCTGCCCTCGGGCGGCTGCGAGGGAACGCTCGATGCGCGATCGATCCGCAAGATCTCCGCCCCCATGTCGGCCAGCATCATTCCGCAGAAGGGTCCGGGCCCGATGCCCTGGAGCTCGATCACCCGGATTCCCGTCAGGGGTCCTGCCATGTGTCCTCCCAGGATTGTGTCGGAAGTGTAGACCGATGTGCTTCCCGAGGGGGAGCGAGGGCGTGAACGAGCCCTCTCAGCCCTCGGGGAGCAGGTCGCGCGCGAGCGCGCGGCGGGTCGCCTCGCCGAGCGTCGTCGAGGCGACGTAGGCCGGATGTGCGACGCGAAGCCGGATCTCGATCCGAGGGTCCACGAAGTCCCTCGCCAGCCTCGGTCCGAGCGGGAAGCGCACGTACTGGACCGCCGAGATCCGGTCCTCCTCGAACTGCTTGGGATCGAAGGTGGCCTGCACGGACTCGGCACCGATATCGAGATGCACGTGCTCATCGATTCCGATCAGGCGATCGAGCTGCGTCCGGATGTCCCCCGCATCGGGAATCTCGATCATCAGGGTCGCCGAGAGCTCCCCATCTTTGGGAATCAGCTCGTTGTAGATCTCGAGCTCCTGCGCAATCGCCTCGGGGTCGACGAGTCGTTCCGTCCGGATCATCTCGTGGACCTGGAGCGAGACCGTGTCCCGGTTCTCGAACAGAAAGCTCAGCCGATCGCCCACCGCGACCCGACGATCGTTCTTGAGTGCGATGATCCGGGAGCGGAACGCGTCGCGAACCTTCTCGTACGCCGTGAGGTCCAGGATCTCACCCGCCTCGAGCCGCCTCATCCGAGCTCCGGAAGCCCGTAGGCGTCGCGTAGCAGAACGACGGGGTGAACGGCGTCGCGGCCGGTCCGTTCCTGGATTCGCAACGCGGCCAGCGGGCAGTCGGTGGCGACAGTGTCGGCGCGCATCGCCTGGATCGCGTCGACGAGCCGGTCGGCGACGCGCTGGCTCCGGTCATAGAATCGAGCCTTCATGCCCCAGGTCCCGTCGACCCCCGAGCAGTGATCGAGCATCTGGACCTCGGCACCCGCGAGTCGCAGCAGCTGGCGCGACCGAAAGCCGATGTTCTGCGACTTCAGGTGGCAGGGGAGGTGGTAGGCAACCGTGCCCAGGGGCCTGGGGAACTCGCGGGAGAGGGCGTCCTCCCCCTTCAGGGCCCACAGGAACTCTCCGATGTCGAGGGCGCTCTCCGCGACGCGTCTCGCGTCCTCGCTGTCGAGCAGATCGGGGTACTCGCGCTTGAGCTGATAGGAGCAGGTCGGTCCCGGGACGACGATCGGGATCCCGTCGCGGACCTGGGGCGCGAGGGCGGCGACGACGCGTTCCGCGTTCCGCGTCGCGCTCTCCAGGTCGCCTGCGTGCAGAAAGGGTGCTCCGCAGCAGGCCTCGTAGCCGTCGCGCACCCCGATTCCGTTGTGCTCGAGCACCTGCACCAGCGCGCGCGCGGTCCTGGCCTCGGAGTACTCCACGAAGCAGGTCGTGAAGAGCAGCACCTCACGCGCATGGGCGGGGCGGGAACGCTGGGCGAGCCAGCGCGAGATCGGTCTGCGCTCGTAGCGGGGCATCGGCCAGCGTCGATCGATCCCAGTGGCCTTCTCCATCAGCAGCCGGAGGGCGCGGCTCCGGAACGCCGTATTCGTGAGCGCCGCCGTCTGGCACGACACGAGCCCCATCAGGTCCTGGCGCGCTCCGAGCCGGTCGGCCCAGGGAATCCCCTCCTCGCTCGCGCGGACGACCTTCGCGCGTGTCATCAGTCTGGGAAAGTCGAGCATCCAGGAGTGAGGCGGATGGTAGGGGCAGTGGTTGTAGCAGAGCTTGCACTGGTAGCAGAGATCGATGACGGAGCACATCTCGTCCGCCTCGAGCCGATCGGCATCTCCGTCGTGGCGATCGAGGGCCTGGAAGAGGGTGGGGAACGAGGGGCAGAGCGGAAGACAGCGCCGGCAGTCCTGGCACTTTGCAAAGACCCGCCGGAGCTCGACCTCGAGGGCGCGGGGGTCGCGGTAGCCGGGGTCGGTCGCGCGTGGGATCGAGACCTCGGAGGCGGGCGACGGCGGCAGGTCGGTCATGGGCCTCGCTCTGGGAGAAGGGCTGAAGGAGGGACGCTCGCCTCCGGGCGGCGAGGGCGCGTGCATCACCGGCCCCCGCCGCGCCGGAGCGGCTCAGTCGTCGAGCGTGTCGAGCGCCTTCTGGAAGCGGCCGGCGTGGGACTTCTCGGCTTTGGCGAGCATTTCGAACCACTCCGCTACATCGCTGAAGCCCTCGTCCCGCGCCGCGCGGGCCATTCCCGGGTACATCTCCGTGTACTCATAGGTCTCGCCCGCCACGGCGGCCACCAGGTTCAGCGAGGTATCGCCGATCGGCTTGTCGGTGGCCGGGTCGCCGACCTGCTTCAGGTAGTCGAGGTGCCCGTGCGCGTGACCCGTCTCGGCGTCGGCGGTGTTCTTGAAGAGACCCGCGACCTCGGGGTATCCCTCGATGTCGGCGGCCTTCGCAAAGTAGAGATACCTGCGGTTGGCCTGCGACTCGCCTGCGAAGGCATCCTTCAGGTTCTGGTGGGTCTTCGTGCCCTTGAGATCAGCCATGGCTCCTCTCCTCTGTGCGGGTCACTCCCGCGTGGTTGCTGGTTCGACGGGTCCGCCTCGGCCCTGCGCCGCCACAGGAGGGGCACAGGCCGAAGAAGTCGATGCGCAGGCGGCGCGTGCGCAGCCCGTAGCGCGCCTGGACGCGAGCCATGAGACCCGAGGGCACCCGGACGTCCAGGTCGTGGATCTCGCCGCACGACTCGCAGATGAAGTGATGGTGCGGGAGCGGGTTGCCGTCGTAGCGCGAGGCCCGACCTGCGGTCGGGACCTCGCGGACCTGGCCCTCGGCCACCAGGATCTCGAGGTTTCGGTAGACGGTCCCGAGCGCCAGCCGTGGGCAGTCGCGCTGCAGCTCGCGGTGAAGCTCCCGAGCACTCGGATGCCGCGCGGTCGCGCGCAGGGTCGCGAGGATCTGCTCGCGCTGGCGAGTCCGGTGTCGACGCTGGGGGAGCGCGGAGGCCACGGGCGCTATGCTAGCGGAGATTTGAGAATCATTCCTGATTCGACCGAGGCGGCGAGGGGGTCGCGTCGCCCTGTCGCGGGGGCGCTCCTGGCCGCAATCGCGGTGCTGGCCGGCTGGAGCCCCGGCGCCGCGGCGCGCAACCGCCTGGCTCGGGAGGCGAGCCCCTACCTCCAGCTCCACGCCGACAACCCCGTCGACTGGTACCCCTGGGGCGAGGAGGCGCTCCAGCGGGCCAGGCGCGAGAACCGGCCGATCTTCGTCTCGATCGGCTACAGCACCTGCTACTGGTGCCACGTGATGGAGCGCGAGGTCTTCTCGAATCCCGAGATCGCTGCGCAGATGAATCGCTCCTTCGTCAGCATCAAGGTGGACCGCGAGGAACGGCCCGACCTCGACCGGGTGTACATGGCGGCGACCCAGGCGCTGACCGGCCAGGGCGGCTGGCCCAACAACCTCTTCCTGACGCCCGAGGGAGAGCCCTTCTTCGCCGGGACCTACTTTCCGCCGACAGACCGGCCCGGCCGACCCGGCTTTCCGAGGGTCCTGGAGCAGGTGGCGCGGGTCTGGCGCGACGATCCCGACCGCGTTCGTCGGGTCGCCGCGCGGATCGCGGGCGTCCTGGGCCGCGGCGGACCGGCGAGCCGCGCGGGCACATCCTCGGTCGCACTCGACCCCGCCGCGCTGCTCGCGCGCGCCCGTCGGGAGCTGGCCGACCAGTACGAGCCGCTGCACGGTGGCTTCTCGCGTCGCGTCAAGTTTCCCCGTCCCAGCCAGCTGATGCTGCTCCTGGGCGGCGAGACCGGGGATCTCGAGCGCCTCACCCACACCCTCGACGAGATGGCGTTCGGCGGGATTCACGACGCGCTCGGTGGCGGTTTCCACCGCTACTCCACCGAGCCCAGCTGGTCCGTTCCACACTTCGAGAAGATGCTCTACGACAACGCCCAGCTCCTCTCCGTCTATGCGCGGGCCTGGGAGCGAACGCGGCGCCCCCTCTATCGCGCAGTCTGCGAGGACATCGTGCGCTGGCTGCAGGGCGAGATGCGCGATCCGGAGGGAGGCTTCTACTCGGCGCTCGACGCCGAGGTCGGTCACGTCGAGGGGGCGTCCTACCTGTGGACCGAGGCCGAGATCCGCCAGGTTCTCGGGGCCGAGCGCGCCGAGCGCTTTCTCGCGGTCTACGCCCTGACTCCGATGCCGACCCGAGGGGGCGACGACCTGGGCCGGGGGGTGTTGCGGGTCCGGCTCCCCACGGCCTCCTTCGAAGGGATCGAGTCACAGGCCCCCGCGCGCGCGAGCCTGCTACAGCGCCGGCGCGCGCGACCGCAGGTGCGGCGCGACGACAAGGTGGTCGCCGGCTGGAATGGGCTGGCCATCCGCGGACTCGTCGATGCGGGTCTGCGCCTGGACCATCCCGAGTGGGTCCGGCTGGCAGCCGACGCTGCGAGCTTCGTGCTGCAGCGGCTCCGGCGGCCCGAGGGAGGACTCGCCCGCGACTACATCGCCGGCCAGGTACGCGAGCGCGCAGTGCTGGACGACTATGCCGATCTCGCGGACGGTCTTCTCGCGCTGCACTCCGCCACGGGTGACGCCCGCTGGCTCGAGCAGGCCCGGAGCCTGGCCGACGAGATGCTGAGCCTCTTCCAGGATCCGGAGCTCGGCGGCTTCTACCTCACGCGGCGCAACGATGGTCTGCTCTTCCGCCCGCAGCCCCTCGAGGACGGGGCGCTTCCTTCCGGGAGCGGGGTTGCGCTCCGGGTGCTCGCCGAGCTGGCCGCACGGACCGACGATCCCCGCTACGCCGAGGCGCGGACCCGCGCGGCGTCCGCCCTCTCCGAGCCGATCTCGCGCGCCCCTTCGGCTCTCGCAAGCCTGGTGCTGGCCCTTCAGGAGCGACCCCAGAGAGTCGCGCGCGGCTCGCAGGCGCCTTCGGCCCCCACACGGCTTCCCCGCAGCGAGGATCGCGTGCGCATCGAGGTTCTCTCCGGGCCGAGCGGAGCATCGACGCCGCCCTCCGCAGAGCGCCGGCGGGTGCGACTGCACATCACCGCGGGCTGGCACGTGAACGCCAACCCCGCCTCGCTCCCCTACCTGATCCCCACCCAGATCGAGAACGCCGCGGCCGATGCGATCGCGGGAGTCCGCTACCCCCCGGGCCATGACTTCCGGCCCGAGTTCGCCGACGTGACCCTTCGGGTCTACTCGGGCCAGGTGACCCTCGACGCCCCCGTGCAGGCTCCGGGTCCGCTCTACGTACGCTACCAGGCGTGCAACGAGCGAAGCTGCCTCCCCCCCGCACGGGTGCGCATCGATGCCGGTCTCGAGGGAGCGCTCAGCGGCCCGGCTCCGGAGGAGCCAGGCGCTCGCTGAGCGCGCGAATCCTCTCCAGCCTCGCCGCATCGTCTTCCTTGCGGGCCAGCGAGGAGACGACGCGGTGCAGCCGGCTCGCGGTGCGAGCCGAGTAGTGCTTGCTGCCGCTGGCGATGTCTTCGAAGAAGTCCAGGATCGAGTCGCGCAGCTCCGGGTCCGCGACACGTCCGTACGCCTGCCAGGGGACGGCGACCAGCTTGGCGGCCCGGAAGGAGTGGACGAAGTAGAGCTCGCCGCCTCGCTCCTCCTCCGCGCGCTCGTTCATCACGAAGTAGGCGATGGCCGTGGCGTTCAGTGCGTCGTAGTTGCGCCGGTCCGCGGGCTGGTGCTCCAGATCGTCGCGAATCGCGCGCAGGTCGATGTCCTCGCGGCGATCCGGATCGAGGACCAGGGCGAAGAACTCCGGGTAGCGCTCGCTGAGGTCGTCGAGAACCCGGTCGGAGCCCACGACCTGCCAGTCGGAGCTCCCGGAGAGCCGGTAGTGTTGAGGATCCGCGCCCCCCGAGAGAGTTCCGGCGCAGGTGATGCCTACGAGGAGCAAGACGGCCCACGCCAGCGAGAGCCCGATGCCATGGATGCGCGAAGAGATTCCCATTGCTCGAATCCTACGCTCCTTGCGTTCGCGGGTGCACGCGAGCGGATCCGCGACGTCGTGCTTCCAGGATGGCTACCCTCTGCTCGAGATGCGTGCCCCGAGATCGTCGCACATGCACCTATGGGGGTCGGGGCTCGCGCTCCTCGCCCTCGGGTGTGGCCGCTCGCCGGAGCCGCCGTCGTTGCCACCGGACCTGGATACGGGCGCGATGTCCCCGATGCAGAGCACGCTCGCCCCGGGGGCCGGGGTGGGTCTCGACCGCGAGAGCACACTCGGACCCTTCCTGGCGCGCTACTGGTCGCTGCCTGTACCTCCCCAGGGCCCCCCCCCACGCTCGTTCAGCGCTCCGGAGGCGTCGCTCGAGCCGGCGACATGTGGCGCGTGCCATCCGCTGCAGCTCGCACAGTGGCAGACATCGGTTCACGCCCACAGCTGGACGCCCGGGCTCGAAGGCCAGCTGATCGAGGGATCGCTCTCCCACCCCGCCCAGGCTCGGAGCTGCCACACCTGCCACACACCGCTCGCAGAGCAGATCCCCTACACCGCCACGCTCGACGCGAACCCGGACTTCGACCCCGCGCTGCGCGCGCAAGGTCTGGTGTGCGCCGGCTGCCACGTGCGTGCGCACCGACGCCATGGCCCCGTCCGTCGCGCTGGAGCCGGTCCGCCGGCCGACCCGGCTCCGCACGCCGGCTTCGTGGCCCACCCGGAGTTCGGGGAGAGCCGTTTCTGTGCCGAGTGCCACCAGTTCTTCGATGATGCCGGAATCTCCGGCAAGCCGGTCGAGAACACCTGGGCAGAGTGGCGCGACAGCCCCCAGGCACGCGAGGGACGCACCTGCCAGACCTGCCACATGCCTGATCGCGCGCACCTGTGGCGAGGGATCCACGACGCCGACTGGGTTCGGCAGGCGCTCGACATCGAGCTCCAGGCTCGGAGCCCGAATGCCAGCGTGCTGCTCGTCCGGAATCGCGACGTGGGACACGCGTTCCCGACCTACGTCACTCCGCAGGTCCGTCTGGAGATCGAGCAGGAAGATTCGGCGGGAAACCCGATCGAGGGTACGTCGGTCTACGCTCTCATCGGGCGGGATCTAGACCTGTCGACCGGGCGGGAACGCTCCGACACGCGAGTCCTGCCCGGGCAGACGGTGAGTCTGGACTACGAGCGGCCCCGGCACCCGCGGGCTCGCGCCCTGGTCGCCCGCGTGTGGATCGACCCCGATCACTACTACCGCGAGATGTACCGGGTGCTGCTGCCGTCCCTGCGGGACCCGCGAGCCCGCGCCGAGATCGAGCGCGCGAGGTCGCGGATCGAGAAGTCAGGCTACCTGCTCCGCGAGATCCGCCAGCTCCTTCGCTGAGCCGGGATCCTCACATCTTCTTCGAGCATGGATTGCAGGGGTTGTGCTTCATGCCACACGGGTTGCACGGGTTGTGCTTCATGCCGCACGGGTTGCAGGGGTTGGCGCCGGCACCTCCGACGGGGTGGTAGCCGGGATGGATGTGCTCGACATAGGCGGTCAGCGCGGCCAGCTCGCGCGAGTGCCATCCCAGCGGCTTCGAGGCCATCGGGGCCATCATGCAGAACTGCACCATCTCGTCGGCACTGACCTCGTCGATACCCGAGCGCTGCTGGACCATCTCGACGTAGTGCGGATAGGGCTTTCCGAAGGTCGGGTTCATCTGCATGTAGTTCTGGATGTGACAGTTCGCGCAGGCCAGCCCGCTGCGGCCGAGCGACCGGTCGTTCCAGAGCTTCTCGCCCTCGGCCACGAGGTCCTTCTGGCTGGCCCGCACGAGCGACAGCCCCGTCGGACGCTTGAACTGGCACGGGTTGATGCGGGCCGCTCCTCCGCAGGGGTTGCAGGGATTGCGCATTCCGCACGGGTTGCAGGGGTTTCCCTTGGCGCCACAGGGGTTGCACGGATTGTGCTTCATCGCGCAGGGGTTGCACGGGTTCCGCTTCATTGCGCACGGGTTGCAGGGATTCGAGTGTGCGGCAACGGTCCGGATCATGCTGCGGGGCTTCACCTCGAGCTGAGTCACCAGGTGCCGCGCAGTCCGCGGATCGAGCAGGCTGGCCCCGTCCCCGCTCGAATGCTTCGCAGCGCAGGGATTCAGCGTCTTGGCGGCACAGGGATTGAGCTTGCGAGCCAGGCAGGGGTTGAGGGTCTTGGCCGCGCAGGGGTTCAGGGTCCGGGCAGCAGCGGCGTTGAGGGTCTTGGCGGCACAGGGATTCAGGGTCTTCGCCGCACAGGGGTTGAGGGTCTTGGCCGCGCAGGGATTCAGGGTCTTGGCCGCACAGGGGTTCAGGGTCCGGGCGGCAGCGGCGTTGAGGGTCTTGGCGGCACAGGGATTCAGGGTCTTCGCCGCACAGGGGTTGAGGGTCTTGGCGGCGCAGGGATTCAGGGTCTTGGCCGCACAGGGGTTCAAGGTGCTGGGGGCCGGCAGCGCCGAAGCCTGCACGCTCGCGGCCGAGCTGCCCCAGAGAAGGGCCAGGCCCATCGCCGAGGCGGCGAGGGCATGCACGAGTCGGGGTCGGGTCATCTAGAGGTCTCCTCTCCATGGGTTTCGGCCGCGGGCTCTACCGCGACGAACACGCTCGCGCTCGGGTGGAACGCCGACCAGGCGAACCAGTAGGCCTCGATCACCTCCACGTCGGGCGGCGCGGTGACATCGAAGGTTCCCCCTGCGGCATCGTAGCGCACGCGGATGGGTCGATTGGCAAACTTCGTCTCGATCTCACCTCCGGCACGCAGAATCTCTGGAGCCGGGAACGCACGCGCCGTCCCGTCGGCGAGCCGCAAGCCCAGGGTGGGCGCCTTCGGCGGGTAGCGCCGATCCAGGTGTGCCGGAAAGTAGAGGCGATCGGAGCGTGCGTATCCGCCGTAGGGTGACTGCGTGTAGTCGCGCCCGTACCCCGTGTCGAGAGAGAGTACCCGGGTGTCGGGGTGGCGGCTGCGCCAGGTGCCCCAGGGGACGAGTGCCGACCGGAGGACCCGCAGCCGCGATCCGCGGGCCGGGCCCGTGACGGCCTTCGACTCGAGCTGGGACCAGAGGCTGTCCGACTCGCGATCGTAGAGCAGCAGGTCGGACTGGTAGAGGAGCCCCGAGACACCGAAGCTGCGGGCGACCCCGTCGATGCGGCGGTCGAACACGAGCCCGCTGCCGCACAGGGGGCAGTAGGAGATCAGGATCGGTTCTCCCCCGACCGTGTCGTTGACCAGCTCGTGCCAGTTCAGGATCGCGATCGGGTAGGCGCGCGCGTCGCCCGACACCTCGACCCCCAGGACGAGCTCCTCGGGATGCCACGGAGCCTGATCGGCGGGCAGCGTCTCGGGGTGGTCGAGTGCGGGGATTCCGTCCCGAGGGGGACCGCCCCGCAGGATCTCGTCGACCGGTACGTCGGAAGGGTCGAGCTGAAAGCCGTTCAGCCTCGGTGCGCTCGCGTTCGCTCCGGCGGGCCACAGGAGCGCCAGCAGAGGCACGAGCGCCATCCAGGTAGGGACCCGCCTCACGCCTTCCGCTCCCTTGCCGCCATGTGTGGCAGATACGTGGTGGAGCGCGCGAGAGTTACCTGCAGTCGCGCTCTTCGATCGAGTGTGGTTTGATCCAGAGGCGGTCGGGGCGGTGTAACCCGAGCGCCGGGATGTGCGTATGGACGGCGAGGATCAGACGCAGGATCGCAGGGCGCGAGAGGAAGCGCGCTGGAGCGGGCTGATGAGGGCCGCTCAGCGGGGTGACCAGGCCGCTTACGAGAAGCTCCTGCGCGAGGTCCTTCCGGTCCTGCGGTCCTATGTGGGGTTCCGGCTCAGGGATTCGTCGAGAGTGGAGGACGTCGTGCAGGAGGTGCTGATCTCGGTGCACCGGGCGCGCCACACCTATCAGAGCGGGCGACCCTTTGGTGGCTGGCTCCGTGCGATTGCGCGCAACGCGGTCATCGATGCTCAGCGCGCTCGGATGCGCCGGATTCGACGCGAGCTGGCGGTGGCCGAGAGCACGGCGGCAGCCGAGATCGACGAGCGGCCCTCGCTCACCTCCAGGGTCGGGGCTCCGCTCTCACCTTCGCTCCGGCGTGCCCTCGAGTCGCTGCCTCCGGCCCAGCGCCAGGCCGTGGAGTCCATCCAGATCCACGAGCTCACGGTCGCCGAGGCGGCAGAGAAGGCGGGTATCAGTCCCGGGGCGCTGCGCGTTCGCGCCCACCGTGGCTACAAGGCGCTCCGCGCGATCCTGGGAGAGAGGGAGAGAGAGTGAGTCCAAGCACGGACGAGCTGATCGAGCGTCTCTCGGCGGACCTGAGGCCGGTCGAGATCCTGCCCCCGCTCTCCCGCGCGGCGGCGCTCGGTCTCACCCTGGCCGTAGGGGCGGCCGCCGCCTCGTGCCTGGTCGCGGTCGCGGTGGGTGTGTTCGGCTCGGCTCCGAGCCGCCCGGGCGCGTGGCTGGCGGTGGCGGGCCACGGAGCCGTGGCGGCCGGAGCTCTCGCGGCCGCTCTCGGCGCGTGTGTGCCGGGCCGCATCCGGCTCGAGCGCGCCGGGCTCTCGATCGCCGGAGCCGGCCTGGCAGCCACGGTCGCGATCGCCGTCTACCTGGTTGCGCTCCCCACTCCCGCGGCCGCGGGCCTGGCGAGCGGTCTGACCTGCCTGGGGCTCACCCTGGTTCCGGCGCTGCTGCCCGCCTACTTCGTCACGCGCTTCATCGGCCATGGGGTCCCGCGGCGCCCTGTCGCGACCGCAGTGCTGGGCGTCGTGGGCATCGCCGCGCTCGTCGCCCTGCCGGGCCACGTGGCTTGCGGGATCTCGGATCCCCTCCACTTGGTCTTCGCACACCTGCTCGCCCCGCTGCTCGCCGGACTGGTGGCGATCGCGTGGGTGCCGGGCACACTGGCGGGCGCCCGGCGCACGTCGAGGCCCCAGGAGATCTGATCGCGCCGGGCCGCCGACTCGGCGGCGGGCTCCGGCTGCAGGCGCGAGGGAGTCGGCCTCCCCACGGAGGAGGTCTCGCTCGTCTCGCTCGAGTGGCTTCGGTCGGGGCCTGCTAGCTTCTCGCGGCGTGGATTCGAGTACGCTCGAGCAGCGGGGCTGGCCCTGTCCGACGGCCGACGAGATGCGAGCGATCGATCGCTTTGCCATCGAGGGAGCGGGGCTTCCCGAGAGACTGCTGATGGAGAACGCGGCGCGTGGGACGGCGTTCGCGCTGCGCCGCGAGCTGGGCGGGTTCGAGCGCCCACTGGTGATCTGCGGCCCCGGCAACAACGGCGGCGACGGGTTTGCCCTGGCTCGAGTGCTGCGCGAGTGGGATCGCCGCGTGCGACCGGTGGTGGTGGCCGTGGGGGATCCGAACCGCCAGAGCGCCGAGGCCCGCGTCAATCGCGACATGCTCGGAGCCTGTGGGATCGAGGTGGTCGCGCTGAAGGAGGCGAGCGGCCTCGAGCCGCTGATCCGGGGCGCGGACCTCGCGGTGGACGCGCTGCTCGGCGTCGGGCTGGCGCGTCCGGTCGAGGGCCTGTTCGGCGCAATCCTCGAGAGGCTGGCGGACTCGGATCTGCCGCTGGCCTGCCTCGACGTGCCCTCGGGCCAGTCGTGCGAGACCGGGGACTTCCTGGGACCCGTCCTGGAGCCGGCGCTGATCGCGGCACTGGGGCTTCCCAAGCTCGGACAGGCCCTGCGAGCGAGCACCGGGAAGGTGGTGGTCGCCGACCTGGGGTTCCCGGGGGAAGGCCTCGAGCGCGTGGCGGTCCGCCAGCACCTCTGGACGCGCGGCGCGGCGCGCGCTCGCTTGCCGGCTCGCCCGCTCCGGAGCCACAAGGGCAGCTATGGACACGTGCTGGTCGTGGGCGGCTCGACCGGCAAGACCGGCGCGCTTCTGCTGGCGGGCGAGGGGGCCCTGCGCAGCGGGGCAGGGCTGGTCACACTCGCTGCCGCCGCGAGCCTCGATCCGGTTCTCGCGGCCGCCTCTCGCGAGTCGATGAGTCTCCCCGTCGCCGATGCGGGAGGTGGCATGCTGGCCGAGGGGTCGGCCGGCGCCCTGCTCGAGGCGGCTGCACAGCGCAGCGCGGTGGTGGTCGGTCCCGGGCTGGGAACGGCCCCCGAGACGGGCCGAGCCCTCGAGCGCCTGCTCGCAGGCTGCGAGCGTCCCACCGTCGTGGATGCGGACGCCCTCAACTGGTTCGCGGGTCGCCCCGCCGACCTGCGCTCCCGCGCGGTGCGGGTGCTGACGCCGCACCCCGGTGAGATGGCGCGACTCCTGGGCCTGGACGTTGCCGCGGTGCAGCGCGACCGCGTGGGCGCGGCGCGATCGCTGGCCCGCGCGACCGGAGCGGTGGTGCTCCTGAAGGGCTCCCGCAGCCTCGCCTGCGCGCCCGACGGCGAGGTCCTCGTCAACCCCACCGGTGGACCGGGTCTGGCGGCCGGCGGGAGCGGAGACGTGCTCTCGGGGTGCGTCGCCGCGCTGCTCGGCCAGGGGCTGTCCCCCCTCGAGGCGGCTGGCCTCGGCGCCTACCTGCACGGCCTGGCCGGCGACCTCGGGCCCGGGGTTGGCGGGACGGCGGGAGAGCTCGCCGAGCGGCTTCCGAGTGCGTGGCGGGCCCTGGCGGCGGAGCACCCCACCCGGGGGGAGGCGCAGGGTGACGACCTGGTCCGTGACTTCCCCTAGCGCGGCCTCCACGCGGGCCCTGGGGAGGAGCCTCGGATCGCTGCTGCGCGCCGGCGACGTCGTAGGGCTCGTCGGTCCGCTCGGCGTCGGAAAGACCGTGCTCGCCCAGGGACTCGCGCGCGGCCTGGGTCTCGAGGACTCGGCGCCCGTCACGAGCCCGACCTACACCCTGGTGGCGGAGTACCCGACCGATCCTCCGCTGCACCACGCCGATCTCTACCGCGTGGAGTCGCTCCAGCGGCTCTGGGATGCCGGGTTCGACGACCTCTTCGACGGCCGCGGAGTGGTCGTGGTGGAGTGGGCGGATCGCTTTCCCGAGGCCCTGGGAAGGGACCGGCTCTGGATCCGGCTGGAGATTGCGTCAGACTGCGCGCGACGCCTGTACCTCGATCCGGTCGGTCCGCGGTCGCAGGCACTTGCAGAGAAGGTCCGACGCACATGGGGCTGATCGTCCAGAAGTTCGGAGGGACCTCGCTCCAGGATCCGGAACGCATCGCGAGCGTCGCGGAGCGCATCGCCGCGACCCGGAGCGCGGGCCACTCCGTGGTGGCCGTCGTATCGGCGATGGCGGGAGAGACCGACCGGCTCTCGGATCTCGTGCACGAGGTCAGCTCCGCCCCCGAGCCGCGCGAGGTCGACGTGATCCTCTCGACCGGAGAGCAGGTCGCGACGGGTCTGCTGGCGCTCGCCCTCCGTGCGCGCGGAGTTGCGGTCCGGTCGTTGCTCGGCTGGCAGGTTCCGATCGAGACCGACGCCGCCCACTCGCGCGCTCGCATCCGCCGGATCGATCCACGGCGCATTCGAGCCGAGCTCGAGGGTGGCGCGGTCGTCGTCCTGCCGGGCTTCCAGGGGCTGGACACGAACGGGGACATCACCACCCTCGGTCGCGGCGCGTCCGACCTGACGGCGGTGGCGACCGCAGTGGCGCTCGAGGCGGACGGGGTCGAGATCTACACCGATGTGCCTGGAGTCTTCACGAGCGATCCCCGGGTCGTGCCCGACGCGCGCAAGCTCGACCGCATCTCGTATGGCGAGATGGTCGAGATGGCGAGCCTGGGCGCTCGCGTGCTCCAGATCCGCTCGGTCAAGCTCGGCCAGCACTTCGGGCTGCGGATCCATGTGCGCAGTACGTTCAGTCGAGAGGAGGGGACCTGGGTCGTCCCCGAGGAGGAGGTCATGGAGCGGCTCGTCGTATCCGCCGTCACCCACAACCGCGACGAGGCCAAGATCACCCTCGCTCGCGTGCGAGACGTGCCCGGAATCGCCGCGAAGATCTTCGCTCCCATCTCGAATGCAGGAATCGTCGTCGACGTCATCGTCCAGAACGTCTCCCGGGACGGCTTTACCGATCTCACCTTCACGACCTCGCGCGGGGACCTGCCTCGGGCCCTGCCGATCGTGGAGGCGGTCGCCCGCGAGCTGGGCGCCGAGGGCGTCACGGCCGACGCCGAGGTCGCGAAGGTGTCGGTGGTCGGGCTCGGCATGAAGGACCACGCGGGAGTGGCGGGTCGCATGTTCGAGGCGCTCTCCGATGCCGGGATCAACATCCAGATGATCAATACCTCGGAGATCAAGATCTCGGTCGTGGTCGAGGAGAAGCACACCGAGCTGGCCTGCCGGACCCTGCACGACACCTTCGAGCTCGGTGCCGGGCGAGCTCGAGCGGAGGATCCCTAGTCTGTGGGCCCGCGGGTTCCGTCGCTGCGGCGCACCCGACTCGCCGTCCTCGGGGTCGTCGCCATGTTCGCGGTGCTGCGCGCGAGGGTCCCCGCCGCGACGCCGCCTCTCGCGTGGGTGACCACGGCCGCGGGCTGTCGCCTGGATCGCTCGACCGCCGGCCCGACCTGCCCCTGTGACGAGCTTCCCACTCGGGCGCGCCGGCTGCTCGGCCTCCCACTCTCGCTCGACCGGGCGAGCGTGGCGGACCTGGTCGAGCTGCCGGGCATCGGAGCCGTTCGGGCGCGCGCCATCGTGCGGGAGCGGGAGCGTCGGGGTCCGTACAGCGACGTGGAGGCCCTCGAGCGGGTCCCCGGAATCGGCCCCACGCTCGCTGCACGCCTGGCGCCCTGGGTCTACAGCGGCGACCACGATCCCGCGTGCGACTGAGGCGCCCGGAAGCCCGGGGCAGCTGCTAGCCTGGAGACCGGAAATGCAGCGCATCTACCTGGACCACAACGCGACGACGCCACTGCGACCCGAGGTGGTCGACGCCATGATGCGGGTCCTGCGGGAGGACTTCGGGAACCCCTCGAGCATTCACTGGGCGGGCAGCGCGGCCCGCGACGCGGTCGAAGCCGCGCGCAGCCAGGTGGCCGCCGCGGTCGGCTGCGACCCGGGGTGCATCGTCTTCACGAGCGGGGCGACCGAGGCGAGCAATACGGTGCTCCAGCACGCCGCGCGACGGGCCCTGGCGGCGAGTCCCGCACGCCAGCTCGTCACGTGCGCGACCGAGCATCCCTCGGTGCTCGACACGGCCCGGGAGCTGCGCCGCGGGGGCCTGGCCGTGACGGTCCTGCCCGTGGAGGCGGACGGCCGGCTCGACCCGCAGCTCTTCTCCGAGGCCCTCACGCGCCCGACGCAGCTGGCGTCGGTCATGTGGGCGAACAACGAGACGGGCGTGCTGCAGCCCATCCCCGAGCTTGCGGGAAGGGCCCGCGACGCGGGGGTCGCCTTCCATAGCGATGCCGTCCAGGTGCTGGGCAAGCTGCCGCTGCGGCTCGCGAGCGAGCCGGTGGACTTTGCCTCGTTCTCCGCCCACAAGCTGGGGGGTCCGAAGGGGATCGGCGCGCTCTACGTGCGAGCCGGGGCTCGGGTCCAGCCCCTGCTGCACGGCGGTCCCCAGGAGCGAAGGCGCCGGGCGGGGACCGAGAACGTTCCTGGGATCGTGGGGTTTGGAGCCGCGTGCGTGGCGGCGATGCGAGACCTGGACGAGAGGCGCCGGACGCTGGGAGCCCTCCGGGACCGGCTCTGGCGGGGCATCCAGGAGACGATTCCGGACGCGATCGCGAACGGCGCTCCCGCGCATCGGCTGCCGCATGTCCTGTCGGTCTCGTTCGTCGGCGCGGACGGAGAGGCGCTGGTCCAGGCGCTCGACATGGAGGGAATCGCAGTCGCCGCCGGCGCCGCCTGCGCCTCAGGCTCGCTCGAGCCCTCGCACGTCCTGCTCGCGATGGGTCTCTCCCCCGAGGTCGGGGGAGGCTCGATCCGGATCAGCCTCGGCGTCGGAACCGTCGCCGACCACGTCGAGCGGCTGCTCGCGGTCCTGCCGGGGATCGTCGAACGGGTCCGCAAGGAGACGCATCCATGAGGGAGCGTTGGCTGGTCGCCATGAGCGGGGGGGTCGACTCGTCCGTCGCCGCGGCCCTGCTCGCGCGCGAGGGGACCGAGGTGGTGGGCGTGACGATGGACCTCGGGAGCCCTCTCGAAGAGTCCACAGATGCCTCGTCGCGGCGCACCTCACGCTGCTGTGGAGACTCCGAGGCGATGGACGCACGCAGCGTCGCTCGGGCGCTCGGAATTCGTCACTACGTGGTCAACTACCGCGACGCCTTCCGGCGCGACGTCGTGGAGCCCTTCGCCGAGGCCTACGCCCGCGGCGAGACGCCCATCCCCTGCATCGATTGCAACCGTATGCTCAAGTTCGGCCGGCTCGTCGCGAGGGCGCGTTCGCTCGGTGCGCGCGGCGTCGCCACGGGGCACTACGCCCGCCTGGCGCCCGGGCCCGATCGCGGACCTGCGCTCTACCGGCCTCGAGATCGAGACAAGGACCAGACCTACTTCCTCTTCGACCTGCCCCGGGCCCTGCTCGACGCGGTCGCGTTCCCGCTCGGGGAGCTCTCGAAGTCCGAGGTCCGCGCGCTGGCGCGCGAGCTCGGACTCGCCACCGCCGACAAGCCCGAGAGCCAGGACATCTGCTTCATCCCAGAGGGCGACGTCCGGCCGGTCATCCACGCGCTGCGGCCGGAGGCCCGGCGGGGCCCCGGAGAGATCGTGGACCCGCAAGGTCGACGCCTCGGAACTCACCCGGGAGCCGTCGGCTACACGGTCGGTCAGCGTCGCGGCCTGGGCCTGTCGGGCGGGCCGTGGTTCGTGCGCCGCGTCGAGCCCGAGCGCAACCGGCTGGTGGTCGGCCGCAGCTCCGACGTCGAGCGCGACTCGATCGATCTCGTTCGGACCTCGTGGCTGACGCCCGCGCCCCCGGCCGGTGAGGTCTGCGCGCAGGTGCGCCACCGGCAGCGCGCGACCCGGGCGCGGCTCGAGGTCCACCGCGGCGAGCGGGCGACGCTGCACTTCGAGCGACCGATCCGCGCCGCCGCACCGGGCCAGGCCGCGGTGGTCTACGACGCCGGCGACGACCGTGTGCTCGGCGGAGGCTGGATCGCTGACGCGGCCTGAGGATCCGGTCGCGGTGCTGGAGCGCGTGGAGCAGCGCATCGGCCACGCGTTTCGCGATCGCAGGCTCCTCGCCCAGGCGCTCACCCACCCCTCCTACGCCCACGAGACCGGGGCCGGATCCGCCGCACACTATGAGCGGCTCGAGTTCCTGGGAGATGCGGTATTGGAGCTGGTGGTGAGCGATCTGCTGATGCGTCTCGCACCCGAGGCTCCCGAGGGCGAGTTGACCCGGGCGAGAGCGAACGCGGTCAACCGCGAGGCGCTCGCAGGCCACGCGCGGACCCTCGCGCTCGGGGCGGAGGTTCGGCTCAGCCGCGGCGAGCGCCAGAGCGGCGGGGCCGACAAGGACTCGATCCTGGCCGACGTCTTCGAAGCCGTCGTCGGTGCCGTGTACGCGGACCGGGGACTCGAGCCAGCCCGGCAGCTGATCGAACGGGTCGTCGGCCCCGGCCTGGAGTCGCCGGGAGCCTCCCGCCTGGACGCCAAGTCGCGCCTGAGCGAGTGGCTGCAGGCGCGCGGCGAGCCGCATCCCAGCTACGCGCTCCTGGCCTCTCGTGGACCGGCCCACCGGCCGGAGTTCGAGGTTGGCGTCTCCTTCCGGGGGATGCTCGCGGCGCGCGGCTCGGGCTCCTCGAAGCAGCTGGCCGAGCAGCGGGCTGCGGCGCGCGCGCTCGAACGCCTGGACTCCGGAGAGTCGGCACCGTGAGCGCCGCGAGCCCGAGCGAGCCGAACCCGATCGCGCATCGCGCCGGCGTGGTCGCTCTTCTCGGCCGTCCCAACTCCGGAAAGTCCACGCTCTTGAACGCGCTGCTCGGGGAGAAGATCGCGATCACCAGTCCGCGCGCCCAGACCACGCGCAGCCGCGTGCTCGGGGTTCTCCATCGTCCGGGCGGTCAGGGCGTGCTCATCGACACTCCCGGCGTGCACCGGGGACAGCGACGCTTCAACCGCGCGATGACCGACGCCGCCGTGGAGGCGGCGCGCGACGCCGATCTTCGGCTGCTGCTCCTCGACGCTCGGGCGTCGTGGGACGAGCCCGAGGAGCGTCTCTCGACGATCGCGGCCCCGACGCTCCTGCTGCGGACCCAGTGCGACCGGTCCCGGGAGACGTCGCCAGTCGATACCTCGCGCTTCGAGGACTGCCTTCGGATCTCGGCGGTCACCGGATGGGGCCTGGACCGGCTGGTCGAGCGGATGCTCGACCTGCTGCCCGTCTCTCCGCCCCTCTACCCCGAGGACTTCCTGACGGATCGCCCGATGCGCTTCCTGGCGGCCGAGGTGATTCGCGAGGTCGCCTTCGAGATCTACCGAGACGAGGTGCCCTACTCGATCGCGGTCGAGATCGACGAGTGGCGGGAGTCGGAGCGCGATGTGCGAATCCGTGCAAGCGTGCTGGTGGAGCGCGATGCGCACAAGGGGATCGTGGTCGGAGAGGGTGGGCGAGGACTCAAGAGGCTCGGTACGGAGGCGCGGCGGCGAATCGGCCTTCAGCTCGAGAAGCCGGTCCACCTGAATCTCTGGGTCAAGACCGACCGCTTCTGGACCCGGCGCCTCGGGCGCGCGCGAGAGCTCGGCTACCTGTAGCGTCGCGTCCCAGGAGTTGCAGGAGTTGGCTCGCGCTCTCGGCGGCAACGGGGCGGCAGCTTCGTCCGGGCTTCTTCCACCGAGGGTAGGCCTCTTCACCTCCGAACGCGCTTCGAGCGCGGTCGCGTCCCCCCACCCAGGCACGGGCCTTGAAAGCTCCCGCGGGCGATGAGCTCAGTGCGTGAGAATCCCTGCGCGCTCCTGGAGGGGCACCTCTCCCGGGTCGGGGCGAGCCTCTTCGTGGGTCCCGACGCCGCCTGCGTGCCGCGCATGGCTCGGGAGCTGGCGCTGGCAGTGGCACGCGGGGAGTCGTGGCGCGGGTCCGCGACATTCCAGGGTGCCGTGCTCTATGTCCACATCGAGGCTCCGTTGGCGCCGCTGCGCGCCGACCTGTGCTCGCTCGGGGTTCGCTGCGAGGACGAGCTTCACGTGCTCTACGCCCGGGTGGATGCCGGGCTGCTGGAGCAGGTGCGCCAGCGCGCGCGCTCTCTCGCACCCGCGCTGATCGTCGTCGATCCGCTCGCGGCGCTGCTCCGCGCAGAGGACGAGGCGAGCGAGTGCCCGACCTCCACGGCTCTCGACCGCGTGGTGGACCTGGCGCGGGACCTCGAGACTCAGCTCCTGGCTCTGCACCCGATCGGGCCGGAGGCCACGGCGCAGCTGAGCGCGCTCCTGCAATCCACCTCCCGGGGAATCGACGCGGTGGGGGTCGTGGGCGCGGGAGGATCGCTGCGGTGGGTCGGGGGCGGCCGCGCCGCCTCGACCGGGGCTCCGGAGCCTCGGACTCCCTGTGAGGTCCAGGCCGCCGATCCAGCGCCGGCTCCCGCGGACCCAGTCCCGGACCCGGTCCCGAGGGCGGCGCCCGCGATCTCCGAGCTGGCTCTGCGGGTGCTCGAGCATCTGCGCCAGCATCCCGCGCTGCTCTCGTTCGCAGAGCTGCAGGCGGCGCTCGACACGCCTCCCAGCGAGCTGCGTGCGGCGCTCCGCGAGCTGTTGGCGCGCGGGCGGCTGCTCGCCGACTCTCCGGGGAGCGGAGCCCGACCGCCTCGCTACACGGGCTGCGATCCGCAGCCGGGCTCCGGGAGCTGGCTGCGGAAGGTGCGGCCCTGGACTGCGATCGGGGGCGATGCCGGTCTGCCCGAGGCCGCTCGAGAGACCCGGGGCGCCCAGGGATCTCTCCGGCTAAGCTCTTGAAATCACAAGGAAACATCTGCTTGACGCGAAGCGACACGTTCCGTTAGCCTGGGCCGCCCCACCCGCTCCCGGATCGGCACGGCTGTGCACAGCTTCCCATCACTCGCCCAGTCCGCTCAGGCGGCTGGCTCACTCCAGGAGGACCTCCCTTGACCGACGTCGTCATCTGTAGCGCCGCGCGCACTCCGATCGGCTCCCTGCAGGGAGCCTTCGCGTCGCTCTCCTCCTCGGACCTGGGCGCCGTCGCGATTCGCGCCGCGGTCGAGCGCTCCGGCGCTCCCGTGGACCAGATCGACCGCGTCTACATGGGCAACGTGCTCTCCGCCGCGGCCGGCCAAGCGCCGGCCCGCCAGGCGGCCATCAAGGCGGGTCTGCCCACGTCGTGCGGAGCGGTCACGATCAGCAAGGTCTGCGGCTCGGGTCTGCAGGCGGTCATGTTCGCGCGCCGCGAGGTCCTGGTGGGCGAGGCCGAGCTGCTCGTCGCCGGAGGCATGGAGAGCATGACCAACGCTCCCTATGCGCTTCCGAACGCCCGCAGCGGCTACCGCCTGGGCAACGGCGAGATCATCGACACACTGATCCACGACGGCCTCTGGGATCCCTACGGCAACATGCACATGGGCACGTGCGGGGACCGGGTGGCCGAGAAGTACGGCTTCACGCGCGAGGACCAGGACGCCTTCGCAGCCGAGTCCTATCGACGCGCCCGGCTCGCGCAGGAGCAGGGCAAGTTCTCGGACGAGATCGTCCCGGTCGAGGTGCCCCGGCGGCGCGGCGACCCGATCCGGGTCGATGCCGACGAGGAGCCCGCGCGCGGAGACGCCTCTCGCTTCTCCTCGCTGCGACCCGCGTTCGGCCGCGACGGGACGGTCACGGCGGCGAACGCCTCGACGATCAACGACGGGGCAGCGGCCCTGGTGGTGGCGAGCGAGGCGCGCGCGGAGGCCCTCGGACTTCCGAGGATCGCCCGGATCCTGGCGGACTCGACCGCGGCGCTGGATCCGGAGTGGTTCACGATCGCTCCGGTCCAGGCTCTCCAGAAGCTCTACGCGCGGACGTCGTCCGGACCGGCGGACTGGGACCTCTACGAGATCAACGAGGCCTTCTCGGGCGTCACCCTGGCGGCGATCAAGGAGCACGGTCTCGACCCCGAGACCGTCAACGTGAACGGCGGAGCGGTCTCGCTCGGCCACCCGATCGGCTGCTCGGGCGCTCGGATCCTGGTGACGTTGCTCCACGCCCTCCGCGACCGCGGCAAGCAGCGGGGAATCGCGACGCTGTGCATCGGTGGCGGCGAGGCGGTGGCGATGGCCGTGGAGCTGCTGTGAGCCCTCGCTCCAGCCGGAGGCGGCGAAGCGAGGTCACGCGAGACAGGGTCCAGGGTGCGGAGAGCGGAGAGGTGAATCGATGAAGACGATCGGGATTCTCGGAACCGGAACCATGGGGAGCGGTCTCGCGCAGGTCGCGGCCCAGGCGGAGCTCGAGGTGCTCTTCTGGAACCGCAAGCAGGACTCTGTGGATCGCGGGCTGACGCGGGTCCGAAAGGGTCTGGGCCGGCTGCTGCAGCGCGAGAAGATCAGCCAGAAGGAGCACGACTCCGTGCTCGCGAGAGTGCATGGAGTCGTGCAGATCGAGGAGCTCAAGGCCGCCGACATCGTGATCGAGGCGGCGCCCGAGGACTTCGAGATCAAGCGTGCGCTCTATGCGCGGCTCGATGAGCTGTGTGCCAACTCGGTGATCTTCGCCTCGAATACCTCCTCGCTCTCGATCACCCGCCTGGCCGCCCACTCGGGTCGCGCCCCCCACTTCGTGGGGCTCCACTTCTTCAACCCCGTTCCTGCGATGAAGCTGGTCGAGGTCGTGCGCGGATTCGAGACCTCGGAGGCGACGGTCGCCCGCGCCCGAGAGCTCGCAGAGAGGCTCGGCAAGATTCCGCTCGAGGTGAGGGACCTGGCCGGCTTCGTCGTCAATCGCGTCGTCATGCCGATGATCAACGAGGCGATCTGGGCGCTCATGCAGGGAGTCGCCGACGCCGTGACGATCGACGAGTGCATGAAGCTCGGATGCAACCATCCCATGGGTCCGCTGGCGCTCGCAGACCTCGTCGGGCTCGACATCGTCTACGCCATCCTGGACTCGCTGCATCGCGAGCTGGGAGACCCTCGCTACGCCCCGTGTCCGCTGCTGAAGAAGCACATGGAGGCGGGCTGGCTCGGGACCAAGACTGGTCGCGGCTTCTTCAGCTACTGAGCGCAGGCGAGAGGGTCCAGAGGCTCGAGGGGAATCGCCACGGCCCGGTCGTCGCTCTCCGATGAGATCGCCCGCCTCCGGCAAGGTGGAGCTCCGGCCGCGCACGAGAAGGCGAGGAGCCAGGGCAAGCTCTTTGCGCGCGAGCGGATCGACCGTCTCGTCGATGCGGGCTCCTTCGTCGAGGACGCACTCTTCGCAAACGTGAGCGCCCCCGACCTTCCCGCCGATGGCGTCGTCATCGGGACGGGCCGGATCGACGGGCGAGCGGCCTGCCTGATGGCCAACGACTCGACCGTCAAGGCCGGGTCCTGGGGTGCGCGCACCGTCGAGAAGATCCTACGGATCCAGGAGACGGCCGAGCGCCTGCGCGTGCCTCTGGTCTACCTGGTCGACTCGGCCGGCGCGCGCATCACCGACCAGGTGCAGATGTTCCCCGGAAGGCGAGGCGCGGGACGGATCTTTCGCAGCCAGGTGCGCCTCTCGGGCCTGGTGCCGCAGGTCTGCTGCCTCTTCGGTCCCTCCGCGGCCGGGGGCGCCTACATCCCGGCCTTCTGCGACGTCGTCCTGATGGTCGAGGGCCACGCGAGCATGTACCTGGGCTCCCCCAGGATGGCCGAGATGGTGATCGGCCAGAAGGTCTCGCTCGAAGAGATGGGCGGCGCCCGCATGCACTGCACGGTGAGCGGCTGCGGAGACCTGCTCTGCGCCAATGAGGACGAGGCGCTGGCTGCCGCGCGCCGCTACCTGTCGTACCTGCCCGGCCGCACCGGCGCCGCGGCGCCCGTCGAGTGTCCGCTCGAGCCCGAGCTGGCCTGCGACGACCTCGAGGCCGCGATTCCCGGCGACGAGAATCGGCCCTTCGACATGTTCGAGGTGATCCGACGGGTCGTCGACGCCGGGTCCTTCTTCGAGCTCAAGCCCCTCTTCGCGCGCGAGCTGGTGACCGGCCTCGCGCGCATCGACGGCCATCCGGTGGGCGTCGTGGCGAACCAGCCCCGCCAGCGGGGCGGCGTGCTCTTCGTGGACTCGGCCGACAAGGCAACCCGCTTCATCTGGCTCTGCGATGCGTTCAGCCTGCCGCTGCTCTACCTGGCCGACGTGCCGGGCTTCATGATCGGGAAGCAGGTCGAGCGGCAGGGCATCATCCGTGCGGGTGCCAAGATGATCAGTGCCGTGGCCGAGGCGAGCGTTCCCCGGATCAGTGTCATCGTGCGCAAGGCGTACGGGGCGGGCCTCTACGCGATGAACGGCCCCGGCTTCGCGCCCGATGCATGCCTGGCACTCCCCTCCGCACGGATCGCCGTCATGGGCCCGGAGGCGGCCGTCAACGCGGTCTTCTACAACCGCATCCAGGCCACTCCGCCCGAGGACCGCCCGGCGCTCGTGGAGCGGCTGCGCGCCGAGTACTCCGAGGACGTGGACCTGATGCGGCTCGCGAGCGAGCTGGTGATCGATGACGTCGTCCCCTTCACGAGGCTGCGTGCCGATCTCGTGCGCCGCTTCGCGCTGCTCCGCGATCGCCCGGAAGACGAGCCTCCGCGGAAGAAGCACGGCGTCTGGCCCGTCTGAGACCTGGCCTGACGCGCGACCCCGGGGAGCCGTCCGCTAGACTCGCGCGCGATGGACCTGACGGCGCGATCGCTGCGCTCGCACCTGGTCGACGAGCTGCTCCCGCTGTGGTGGGAGCATGGCCGCGATCGCGGGCGGGGAGGCTTCTGGAACGCGCTCGAAATGGACCTGTCTCCGACGGGGGACGAGTTCAAGCGGCTCCGGGTGCAGACGCGGATGCTCTACGCCTTCTCGGAAGGCGTGCGGATGGGGGCCGGCTCCTTCGCTCGCGAGGCCGCAGACCGGACCTTCGGAGAGCTCTGCGAGTCGTGGTGGCACCCGGGCGGCGGCGGATGGTACCGGACGCTCCCGCGGGACGGGGCTCCGCGAGATGCGTCGGCCGACAGCTATGAGCTCGCCTTCGTGTTGCTCGGGCTCGCACACTACCTGGCGGCCAGCGGCGAGGGGGAGGCCCGTCGAGCGATCGAGCGCACGCTCGATCTGCTCGACGCGCGCCTGCTCGACCCGGGGGGGCTGGGCTACCTGAGTCGCGAGGGCGAGCTTGGCGTACGCGAGCAGAACCCTCATCTCCACCTGCTCGAGGCGTTCCTGGCGGTCCACGACGCCACGGGCGAGCGCACGTTCCTGGAGCGCGCGCGAGGCGTGGTCGAGCTGGCGCGCTGGAAGCTGATCGATCCCGAGTCGGGGACCATCGGAGAGCGCTTCCGCGCCGACTGGACGCCGTCCGATGCCCCCATCGAGCCGGGGCACCAATTCGAGTGGGCCTGGCTGCTCGAGCGCTTCGAGAGGAGGGACCCCGACGCGCGCGCCGGCTCCGTCGAGCGCGAGAGCGCGCGCCTCGTACACTTCGGCGAGCGCTACGGCGTCGATGCTGTGACGGGCGGGGTCTACGCGGAGGTCGATCGCGCCGGCCGCCCGCTGGACCGCACCCTTCGCCTCTGGCCCCAGCTGGAGCGCGTCCATGCCCGCGCGGCCGCGGTCCGGCGCAGCCCGGAAGCGCGTCCGGCCCTTCGAGCGGCCCTGGAGACCTGCGTGGGGCGCTTCCGCAGCCGGGCGCACGCAGGCTGGGTCGAGTACCTCGAGCCCGACGAGGCGGGCCGCAGCCGCTCGATGCGCGCGACCAGCGTCTACCACATCGTGGGTGCACTCCGGGCCGCAGCCGAAGCGCTCGAAGAATCCCCTTGAATTGCGAGCACATGCGGCGGACCCCATACTCCGCGCATGACGCGCGCCCGCCTGCTCGAGCCGGCTCCTGCGCCCGACTCCCCGATCCGGGTCGTGACGGCGGCCGCGCTCTTCGATGGGCACGACGCGGCCATCCACATCATGCGGCGGCTGCTCCAGGAGCTGGGCTGCGAGGTGATTCACCTGGGTCACGATCGCTCGGTGGACGAGATCGTCACGGCCGCGCTCCAGGAGGACGCCGACGCGGTGGCGGTCAGCTCCTACCAGGGGGGGCACCTCGAGTTCTTCCGCTACCTGGTCGACCAGCTGCGCGAGCGGGGGGCGGATCACATCCGCATCTACGGGGGCGGAGGTGGCACGATCGTGCCCGACGAGATCGAGGCGCTCCAGCGCTACGGAGTGGCCCGGATCTTCAGCCCGGAAGATGGCCAGCGGCTCGGCCTGCGCGGCATGCTGCAGTGCATCGTCCGGGAGTGCTCGGAGCGGCCCCGGGTCGAGCCCGAAGCCGAGCTCGAGCGACTCTGCGTCGAAGAGCCGCTCGCGATCGCCCGTCTGATCTCCTTCTTCGAGCGGGGCGCGCCGGGGGACGCGCGACGCGTCGCGGATCTGCGTAGCCGGCTCGATCTTCGGCGCAAGGGGCCCCCGGCGCCGGTCGTCGGCGTCACCGGAACGGGCGGGGCCGGAAAGTCGACGCTCGTCGACGAGTGTGTTCGCCGCTTCCAGGTCGAGAGCCCCTCGAGGAGCGTCGCGATCCTTTCCGTCGACCCGACCCGACGGCGCTCCGGCGGCGCGCTGCTCGGCGACCGCATTCGGATGAACGCGATCCGGCCCCCCCGCGTGTTCGTTCACTCCATGGCGACACGCCGCGCCCACCTGGCTCTCTCCGGTGCGATCGACGATGCGATCCGGGTCGTCCAGGCGGCGGGCTTCGACTGGATCGTGGTCGAGACTGCGGGCATCGGCCAGGCGGACTCCGAGATCGTCGACCGCGCCGACCTCTCCGTCTACGTCATGACCCCGGAGTTCGGCGCCCCCTCACAGCTCGAGAAGATCGACATGCTCGAGCTCGCCGATCTCACGGTGCTCAACAAATTCGATCGTGCGGGGGCGAGCGACGCGCTGCGCGACGTGCGCCGCCAGTGGCGTCGCAGCCACGACGCGACCGAGACTCCCGACGAGGAGCTGCCGATCTTTCCGGCGGTCGCGAGCCGCTACGCCGACCGGGGAACCGACCGGGTCTACCGGGCGCTCGCGGGACGGCTCGCAGAGGCGGGCTTCCAGGGCTTCGTGCCTGCCGCCTCCACCGGCCCCGCGCCCGAGGTCGCGCCTCCCCTGATCCCGGCGGCGCGCGTCCGCTACCTGGCCGAGATCGCCCAGAGCGTTCGCCTCTACCGGGAGCGAACCCGGGACGCGGTCGAGCGCGCCCGGGACGCGCAGGCGCTCGCACGGGCGATCGAGCTGCTGCGCGAGCCTCCCGAGCGCCTCCGGGAGCAGGCCCGAGAGGCGCTCGCGGCGCTCGACCCCGCCGACCGCGAGCGGATCGAGGCCTGGCCGGAGACGCTGGCGCGCTATCGCCGCGAGCGCCAGAGCTACCGCGTTCGCGACCGGGAGATCGAGGTGAGCAACCGCTTCGAGACCCTCTCGGGTCTCGCCCTTCCGCGGGTAGCGGCCCCGGAGCTTCCCGACTGGGGGGAGCGGATCCGCTTCCTGCGCGAGGAGAACCTGCCGGGCTTCTTTCCCTTCACCGCCGGGGTCTTCCCGTTCCGCCGCACCGGTCGGGAGGATCCGACCCGGATGTTCGCGGGCGAGGGCCCGCCCGAGCGCACGAACCGGCGCTTTCACCTGCTCTCGAGCGGCCAGCCCTCCGTCCGGCTCTCGACGGCATTCGACAGCGTCACCCTCTACGGCCGCGATCCCGAGGAGCGTCCGGATGTGTTCGGCAAGGTGGGGACCTCGGGAGTCTCGGTGTGCTCGCTCGACGACGCGAAGAAGCTCTACTCCGGCTTCGACCTGCTCGATCCGAGCACCTCGGTCTCGATGACGATCAACGGGCCCGCCGCCGTGATCCTGGCCTTCTTCCTGAACACCGCCATCGACCAGGCCGTGGAGCGGCACCTGGCCGAGAGCGGCCGTCTGGAAGGCGTCCGGGCCCGCCTGGATCGGGAGGGCGAGAGCTCGAGGCCCCGCTACCTCGGACCCCTCCCGCAGGGGCACGACGGGCTCGGCCTGGCCCTGCTCGGCACCCGCGGCGATCGCGTCGTGGACCCGGAGACCTACTCGCGCATCCGGGCCGACGCCCTGGCGCGGGTCCGCGGCACCGTGCAGGCCGACATCCTGAAGGAGGACCAGGCGCAGAACACCTGCATCTTCTCGACGGAGTTCTCGCTGCGCCTGATGGGGGACGTGCAGGAGTACTTCTGCGCCCACGACGTCCGCAACTTCTACTCGGTCTCGGTCTCCGGCTACCACATCGCCGAGGCCGGTGCGAACCCGCTGACCCAGCTCGCCTTCACGCTCGCGAACGGGTTCACCTACTGCGAGTACTACCTCGCGCGCGGCCTCGAGATCGACACCTTTGCGCCGAGCTTCTCGTTCTTCTTCTCGAATGGCCTCGACGCCGAGTATGCCGTGATCGGCAGGGTGGCGCGGCGCATCTGGGCGATCGCGATGCGCGAGCGCTACGGCGCCGCGACGCGTAGCCAGAAGCTGAAGTACCACATCCAGACCTCCGGTCGCTCCCTGCACGCCCAGGAGATGAGCTTCAACGACATCCGCACCACGATCCAGGCGTTCACGGCACTCTGCGACCGCTGCAACAGCCTGCACACCAACGCCTTCGACGAGGCCGTCACGACACCGACCGAGGAGTCCGTACGCCGCGCCCTCGCGATCCAGCTGATCCTGACCCGCGAGTTCGGGACGCTCAAGAACGAGAACCCCCTCCAGGGAGCCATCCTGACCCGCATCCTGACGGACCGGGTCGAGGAGGCCGTCCTCGAGGAGTTCGACCGCCTCGCCGAGCGTGGGGGGGTGCTGGGGGCGATGGAGACCATGTACCAGCGCGGCCGCATCCAGGACGAGAGCCTGCACTACGAGTCGCTCAAGCACTCTGGAGAGCTGCCCGTGGTGGGGGTGAACACCTTCGTCCGCGCCCACCCGGAGCCTCGCGCCGAGACGCCGCAGACGTTGGTGCGCGCGAGCCTGGACGAGAAGCGCGCTCAGCTGGAGGGTGTGCGCGCCTTCCAGAGGCGCCATCGCGACGAGGCCCCCGCAGCACTGGCGCGCCTGCGAGCGGTGGCGCTCGCGGGGGGCAACGTCTTCGAGGAGCTGATGGAGACGGTCAAGGTCGCGAGCCTCGGACAGATCACCGAAGCGCTCTTCGAAGCCGGCGGGCGCTATCGTCGGGCCATGTAGGGAGCGGAGGCTACCGATGACGAAGCGAGACGGGACCCACCCCCAGACCACCCACCCCCAGACCACCCACCCCCAGACCGACGGGGAGGCCTGGCGCAAGCAGGCGGAGAGGGAGCTGCGCGGGCGGAGCCTGGAAGCTCTCGAGCGCGAGATGCCCGAGGGGTTCCGGATCCGGCCCCTCTACACCGAGGCCGATCTCGAGGGCCTCGAGGACCTGGATACCTTTCCCGGGCTCGCTCCCTTCGTGCGGGGTCCTCGCGCCACGATGTACGCCAACCGGCCCTGGACGGTGCGGCAGTACGCCGGGTTCTCGACCGCCGAGGAGTCGAACGCCTTCTACCGCAAGAACCTCGAGGCGGGCCAGAAGGGGCTCTCGGTGGCGTTCGACCTGGCCACCCACCGGGGGTACGACTCGGACCATCCGCGCGTCGAGGGCGACGTCGGCGCCGCGGGCGTCGCCATCGACTCGGTCGAGGACATGAAGATGCTCTTCGACGGCATCCCCCTCGACCAGATGTCGGTCTCGATGACCATGAACGGGGCGGTGCTTCCCACGCTCGCCTGCTACGTGGTGGCAGCCGAGGAGCAGGGCGTGCCGCAGGAGCAGCTCTCGGGGACCATCCAGAACGACATCCTCAAGGAGTTCATGGTCCGCAACACCTACATCTACCCGCCT
This sequence comes from Myxococcota bacterium, assembly GCA_046757685.1. Taxonomy (GTDB): domain Bacteria; phylum Myxococcota_A; class UBA9160; order SZUA-336; family SZUA-336; genus JBHHYV01. Next base: position 33,586 of record JBHHYV010000005.1, on the reverse strand, counting down.
TCCCCCAGCCTGCGGATCGTGGCGGACATCATCGAGTACACCGCCGCGCACATGCCCCGTTACAACTCGATCTCGATCTCGGGCTACCACATCCAGGAGGCCGGCGCGACCGCGGTCCAGGAGCTGGCCTTCACGCTGGCGGACGGGCTCGAGTACGTCCGGGCGGCTCTGGGCCGCGGGCTCGAGATCGATGCCTTCGCACCCCGGCTCTCGTTCTTCTTCGGGATCGGCATGAACTTCTTCATGGAGATCGCGAAGCTGCGCGCGGCCCGCCTGCTCTGGTCCCGGCTGATCGAGCCTTTCGGGCCGCGCGACCCGCGCTCCTCGATGCTGCGCACCCACTGCCAGACCTCCGGGGTCAGCCTGACGGCGCGCGACCCCTACAACAACATCGTCCGCACGACGCTCGAGGCGCTGGCCGCCGTGCTGGGAGGGACGCAGTCGCTGCATACCAACTCCTTCGACGAGGCGTTGGCCCTGCCCACGCCCTTCTCCGCGCGCATCGCGCGGAACACCCAGCTGATCCTGGCCGAGGAGACCTGGATCCCCTCGGTGATCGACCCCCTCGGTGGAAGCTACTACGTCGAGAGCCTGACCCACTCGCTCGCGCACGCGGCGCAGCAGCTGATCGACGAGATCGAGGCGCAGGGCGGCATGACCGCGGCGATCGAGTCGGGAATGCCGAAGATGCGAATCGAGGAGTCTGCCGCCCGCAGGCAGGCGCGCATCGATCGAGGCGAGGAGGTGATCGTGGGCGTGAACCGCTATGCGCCCGAGAGCGACGAGCCGGTCGAGGTGCTCGACATCGACAACCGCGCGGTACGCGAGGCCCAGATTCGCAGGCTCCACGAGGTACGCGCTCGCCGGGATGCAGAGCGTTGGCGACGCTCGCTCGACGCGCTTCGAGACGCGGCACGCGGCGAGGCCAACCTGCTCGAGGCCGCCCTCGAGGCGGCGCGCGCGCGGGCGACGGTCGGCGAGATCTCCCAGGCGCTCGAGGACGTCTTCGGCCGCCACCGGGCCGAGACGCGGGGTGTCTCGGGTGTCTACCGCGCCGAGTTCGGCGACGACGAGGCGCTGGAGCGAATCCAGAAGGAGGTGGAGGCCTTCGAACGCGACGAGGGCCGGCGCCCGCGAATGCTGGTGGTCAAGCTCGGCCAGGACGGCCACGACCGGGGGGCGCGGATCATCGCCAGCGCCTTCGCCGATCTCGGCTTCGACGTCGACATCGGCCCCCTCTTCCAGACCCCCGAGGAGGCGGCGCGCCAGGCGGTGGAGAACGACGTGCACGTGGTCGGGGTCTCGACCCTGGCCGCGGGCCACCGGACGCTGGTACCCCAGCTGATCGACGCGCTGCGCGCGGAGGGGGCGGGAGACATCGTCGTGATCTGCGGCGGGGTCATTCCCTCGCGGGATCACGCGCGTCTGCAGGCGCTGGGCGTGGCGCGGGTCTTCGGTCCGGGAACGCCGATTCCCGAGGCCGCGAGCGGGGTGCTCGAGGCAGTGCGCGCGCGCCGCGCATGAGCGGCTCGTTCGAGGACGCGGCCGATCTCTGCCGCCGCGTGCTCGCAGGGGAGCGTCGCGGGGTCGCCCGGGCCATTACCCTGCTCGAGAGCCAGCGGCCCGAGCACCGGGAGCAGGCCGCCGAGATCCTGGACGCGCTGGGCGCTCATGCCGGCGGAGCCCAGCGCGTGGGCCTGACGGGCTCCCCCGGCGTCGGGAAGAGCTCGTTCATCGAGACGCTCGGCCTCTCGCTCGTGCAGGGGGGCCACCGCGTCGCGGTGCTGGCGGTCGATCCCTCGAGTCCCGTGAGCGGCGGAAGCATCCTTGGAGACAAGACTCGGATGGAGAAGCTCGCTCGAGAGCCGCGCGCCTTCATCCGGCCCTCGCCCTCGGGCGGTGCGCTCGGGGGCGTCGCAGAGCGGACCCGCGAGGCCGTGATCGTCTGCGAGGCGGCGGGCTACGACGTGGTGCTGATCGAGACGGTCGGGGTCGGGCAGTCCGAGCTCGCGGTCTCCTCGATGGTCGACCTCTTCTGCGTGCTCCTCCAGCCCGGGGCGGGAGACGAGCTGCAGGGGATCAAGCGGGGCGTCCTGGAGCTGGCGGACCTGCTGGTCGTCAACAAGTGCGACGGCGAGCAGGTGGAGCTCGCCGCTCGCACCCGCCGGGACTACGAGCACGCCCTGCAGCTGCTGCGGCCGCCTTCCCGCCACTGGCGACCGAAGGTCCTGTCCGCGAGCGCGCAGACCGGCGAGGGCGTTCGCGAGTTCTGGGAGCAGGTTCTCGAGCACCGACGGATCCAGGAGGCGAGCGGCGAGCGGCGCGAGAGCCGCTCCCGCCAGGCGCGCAGCTGGCTCTGGCGGCTCGTCGAGGAGGGCGTGCGCGCTCGATTCGACCGGGATCCGCGACTGCACGAGCGCTTGCGAGCGCTGGAGCAGTCGGTGGGGGAGGGGCGAGTCACCCCGATGCGGGCCGCGGCGGAGCTGCTCGAGAAGCTCCAGATCCGCTGAGCTTCGCCCGCTTCAGGCGAGCGGCGGCTCCTCGGGCTTCGGCGGCAGGTCCCCGAGCACCCCTTCCAGGAAGGCCTCCGCAGAGAGGCCGAACTGACGGCCGAAGCCATGCCGCCGATCCAGATCGGCGTAGAGACGCTCGAGCAGCAGGCGGAAGGTCTCGATCACTCCCTCGCCCGAGACCGCGACCGCTGGCACCACGGGGACGTCGCTGTCCTTCCACGCCTCGCGGATCTCCGCCAGCGGCTTCACGTCGGGAACGTCCCGCTTGTTGAACTGGATCACTCGCGGGAGCGTCTCGAGATCGAGCCCGTTCGCCTTGAGATTGGTGCCGAGGTCCCGGTAGGAGTAGGCGTTGGCGGAGGCGGCGCTGCGCTGGGAGTCGCAGACGAAGACGACTGCGTCCGCACCCGCGAGCACCACCCGCCGGGTCGAGCGGTGCATGACCTGGCCGGGGACCGTGAAGAGCTTGAGGCGGATCCGGTAGTCCCCGGACCCGAACTCGACCGGCAGGAAGTCGAAGTAGAGCGTCCGGTCGTCCTGGGTATCGAGAGTGACCATCTTGCCGCGGACCTGCCGGCCGAGCAGCGAGTGGAGCTGCTGCAGGTTCGTCGTCTTGCCGGAGAGGGCCGGCCCGTAGTAGACGATCTTGAGTGTAATCTCGCGGGTCTCGAGATTGAGCTGCGGCACGTTGCGCCCCGTGGCTTCTAGGGTCCTGGGTTCGGTCCACCCTGGGTATCGGCCGCGGGCGCCCGCCGACTTGACCGCTCCCCGGGGCAGAAGGTACCGTCCGCGCGGCGTACCTAAGCTCTAGGTACCCATCGAAGGCTGGAGTCGTTCCCACCCATGAGCAGTCGGCAGACGCAGGCGGTGCAGGCGGAGGAGATCCACGCGTTCTCGAGCGCCGTGCTCGACGCCATCGAGGACATCCGCGCCGGCAGGATGGTGATCCTGGTCGACGACGAGGATCGCGAGAACGAGGGCGACCTGTGCATGGCGGCGGAGAAGGTCACTCCCGAGGCGGTCAACTTCATGGCGACCCACGGCCGTGGGCTGGTCTGTCTTGCCCTGACGCCGGAACGGGCCCGGGAGCTCGAGCTTCCCATGATGGTGCCCGATGCCCAGAACCAGACCCCTTTCGGCACCGCATTCACGGTCTCGATCGAGGCGCGCGAGGGAGTCACGACCGGCATCTCGGCGGCGGACCGGGCCCGGACGGTCTCCGTGGCGATCGGCTCCATGACCCGGCCGACCGACCTGGTGCGGCCCGGCCACGTCTTCCCCTTGATCGCCAAGCCCGGGGGCGTGCTGCGGCGCTCGGGGCAGACCGAGGGCAGCGTCGACCTCGCGCGCCTGGCGGGTCTCAAGCCCGCCGGCCTGATCTGCGAGATCATGAACGAGGACGGCACGATGGCGCGGATGCCGGACCTGCGGGCCTTCGCCCAGAAGCACGGCCTGCGGATTCTCTCGATCGCCGACCTGATCAAGTACCGGCTCCACACCGAGAGCCTGGTGCACCGGGCGGCCGAGTCGAACCTGCCCTCCGAGTTTGGCGACTTCCGGACCATCGTCTTCAAGAACGAGATCGACCACATCGATCACGTGGCGCTGATCCGCGGTACCGTCCAGCCCGATGAGCCCACGCTGGTTCGAATGCACAGCGAGTGCCTCACCGGCGACGCCTTCGGCTCGATTCGCTGCGACTGCGGAGACCAGCTGCAGACCGCCCTCAAGATGATCCAGGAGGCCGGGACGGGAGTACTGGTCTACCTGCGGCAGGAAGGGCGGGGAATCGGAATCGCGAACAAGATCCGAGCCTACGCCCTGCAGGACGAGGAGGGGCTCGACACGGTCCAGGCCAACGAGCGACTCGGATTCCAGGCCGATCTTCGCGACTACGGCGTCGGGGCCCAGATCCTCGTCAACCTGGGCGTCCGCAAGATCCGGCTGCTCACCAACAACCCGGCCAAGCGCGCGGGCCTCGAGGGCTACGGCCTCCACATCGTCGAGCGGGTGCCGCTCGAGGTCCGACCGAACGAGAAGAACCTGCACTACCTCAGGACCAAGCGCGACAAGCTGGGGCACCTGTTGAGCCTGATGAGCTGACGTGTCGGTCGAGTTCACGATCCTGGGCGTCCTGATCGAGTCCCCCTCCCACGGCTACTCGATCAAGAAGCAGCTCGCCCGAAGCTACTCCGAGGACTTCGGCCTCAATGACGGCCAGCTCTACCCCGCGCTCGCGCGCCTGGAGTCGCGCGGCTGGATCCAGAAGACCGTCGTTCCCCAGAAGTCGAGCCCAGCCCGGCATCTCTACCGCCCGACCGCGACCGGCCGCCGGGCCTTTCGGGACTGGCTCCGGCGCGCCTATCCGGGGGGCCGGCCCGTCCGCTACGACTTCCTGCTCCGCAACGAGTTCCTCCAGAAGTGCTCGTTCCTCTCGCAGCTCGAGCCGGACGAGGTCGGGATGCTCGGGGAGCAGCGTCTCCGCGAGGTCGAGCGCCGGCTCTCCGACCTCGAGCGCGTGCTCGAGACGCTCGAGGAGGGGACCGTCGATCCCTTCCGCCGGATGGTGGTGGAGTTCGGGATCCGGTATCAACGCCTGTGGCGAGACTGGCTCCTCGACCTCATGGCGCACAACGAGGAGCGCGTGCCCCGCCAGGACCTCGATGCACGCCCAGACAAAATCCAGGCAGTGAGGAGCAACCATGTTTGATTCGGTACAGGACGTCGAGAAGCGGCTCGGGGAAGAGGGCTACGTCTGTGACAAGAAGATCGCCACGGTCGTGTTCCTGGCCAACCGGCTGCAGAAGCCGGTCCTGGTCGAGGGGCCCGCGGGCGTCGGCAAGACGGAGCTCGCCAAGGTGGTCTCGAGCGCCCTGGGACGGCCGCTGATCCGGCTCCAGTGTTACGAGGGACTGGACGAGTCCAAGGCCCTCTACGAGTGGGAGTACTCCAAGCAGCTGCTTTACACCCAGATGCTGCGCGACAAGATCGGCGAGGTGATCTTAGGCGCCGGAAGCATGAAGGAGGCCTCCGAGCGGATCGCCGCCCAGGACGACGTCTTCTTCAGCGAGCGCTTCATCGTCCCCCGACCGCTGATGAAGGCGATCACCTCTCCGGAGCCGATCCTGCTGCTGGTGGACGAGGTCGACAAGTCGGACCCCGAGTTCGAGGCCTTCCTGCTCGAGATCCTCTCCGACTTCACGGTCAGCGTGCCCGAGATCGGGACCGTCGAGGCGCGTCACATTCCGCTCGTCTTCCTGACCTCGAACGAGGCGCGCGAGATGACCGACGCCCTCAAGCGTCGCTGCCTGCACCTCTGGATCGACTACCCCAGCGAGGAGCTCGAGATCCAGATCCTGAACACGAAGGTGCCGGGCATCGACGGGCGACTGGCCGAGGAGATCGTGCAGCTGGTGCAGCGGATCCGGGACCTGGATCTCAAGAAGAGTCCCTCGATCTCGGAGACGCTCGACTGGGCCCGCGCGCTGATGACGCTGAACGCGGACCACCTCGAGGCGGAGCTCGTGGCCGGAACGATGAACATCATCCTCAAGTACGAGGGCGACATCCACAAGGCCCAGGCGGAGCTGTCGAAGCTGCTCGCGAAGAAGAGCGCCGAGGAGGCCGCGCGCCGGCCCGTCGTCGCGCCGCCGGCGACCCCCTCGGGCGTCAAGAAGAGCGTGCTCCACTAGCTCGGGGCGCCGCATGCAGAAGAAGATCGTCGAGTTCACGAATCTGCTCCGAAAGTCGGGTGTCCGGGTCTCGGTCTCGGAGGCGATCGACGCCTTCCGGTCCCTCGACGAGCTGCCTCTCGAGGACCGCGAGCTCTTCCGGGACGCGCTGCGCACCTCGATGGTCAAGCGGGGCGACGACATCCCCACCTACGACCGGCTCTTCGACCTGTTCTGGTCGGGGTTCCACGATGTCCTGAACGAGCAGCTGGCCCAGGCGGTGGCGGGGATGGGCGGCGAAGGCGACCTCGACGCGCTGCTCGAGGCCCTCCGCGAGATGCTCGAGAACATGGACGTCGACCTCTCCGAGCTGGCCCAGGCCATGCTCTCGATGGACTCGAACCTGCTCGAGCAGCTGATCCGGCAGGCGGGCGAGGAGGCCGGCATCGAGCGGATCCAGAACATGCTCCAGATCGGCTTCTTCTCGCGCCGGATGCTCGAGCAGATGGGTCTGGACCAGGCGTCCGGCGACCTCGAGAGCCTGGTGGAGCGGCTGCGCGAGCAGGGGATGGGCGACGAGGAGATCGAGCAGCTCGAGAACCTGATGAAGGCGGTCCAGGAGGCCCTGCGGCGCTCGATCCGCCGCTACGCGGAGCAGGAGCTCGACAAGCAGAACCACGACTACCTCGAGCGCTTCCGCCGAGAGAGCCTCAAGGAGAAGAGCTTCTACAACCTGACGGAGGAGGACATCCGCAGGATGCGCGACCTGGTGACCCGGCTCGCGCAGAAGCTCAAGAACATCGTGTCCCTACGGCGCAAGCGGGAGCGCCGGGGCAAGTTCGACCTCAAGCAGACCCTGCGCCGGAACCTGGGGCACGGCGGCGTCCCTTTCGACCTGATCTTCAAGCATCGAAGGAAGGAACGCCCGAAGCTGGTCGTCATTTGTGACATTTCCAGCTCGGTTGCGAACGTCTGCCGGTTCATGCTGCAGTTCGTCTACAGCCTGCAGGAGTGCTTCACCAAGGTCCGCAGCTTCGTCTTCGTGGCGGAGCTGGGCGAGGTGACCCAGCTCTTCCGGGACCACGACGTCCAGATCGCGATCGACGAGGCCCTCGAGGGCGGGGACGTGATCAACGTGTACACGCGCTCCAACTTCGGGATGGCCTTCCATACCTTCTGGCGGGACTACCTCTCCGCGGTCGACAACCGCACCACCGTGGTCGTGATCGGAGACGCTCGGAACAACTACAACGACCCGCGCACCTGGTGCCTGCGCGAGATCCACCGGAAGGCCAAGAACGTCATCTGGATCAACCCCGAGTCCCCCGGGGCCTGGGGCTTCGGCGACAGCGTCATGGACAAGTACGTGCCCTACACCGATGTCGCCGAGGAGTGCCGCAACCTGAAGCAGCTGACCCGCCTGGTCGATCGCCTGATCCTCTGAGCGGTCGTCTCCCGGCGCCCCGAGGGCGGAGCCGCGGAGCCGTTGCACCGCTCGCACGGGGATCGCGAACGTCGAACGGCCCCCGGTGCGTCCACCGGGGGCCGTCAGATGGGTCGGAGAGGGCGGCGGCGACTTGTGGGGGGTGAGAGGTTGGACATTTCAAACAAGAAATGCCGTCTCCGCCGCCTTCTCCATAGGACTTGGTAGGCTCATTATGCACCCTCGTGCACGGATGTCAAACCGGGCGCCGGCGGCCCCTGGACTTCAAGCAAAGCTTGAGGATCCCCTCGGGTGACCGCTTCGATCTATCGGCCGAAGTCCCTCGTTTTCAAGCGTTTTCGGCATCTTCGACCCACTGGAGATCGATGCCGGGAGGCGGTCTCCGGGGCCTCTGTTAGCTTGTGGCCGGGATGAGCGGCTCCTTCCACCTGCGCGTCTTCGGCTGCCAGATGAACCAGCACGACGCAGAGAAGATCGAGAACCTCCTCTGGCACGAGGGGCTCCGCCCGGCGGCGGACCCTGCCTCCGCGGACGTGTACCTGGTCCATACCTGCTCGGTGCGCGACCGGGCCGAGCACAAGCTCTACTCCGAGCTCGGGGGGCTGTGTGAGCGCAAGCGGGAACGCCCCGACCTGGTGATCGGCGTCGGTGGCTGCGTCGCCCAGCAGGAGGGCGCGGAGCTGCTGCGGCGCTTCCCCGCCCTGGACTTCGTCTTCGGCTCCCAGAACCTCCGCCACGTGCCCGCGATGATCCGGGCCGCCCGGGGCCGCGTCCGGACCCAGCGGGTCGACTGGGGCGACGACCCGACCGCGCGCTTCGAGCTGCCGGAGCGGCATCCCGAGTTCCCCCCGCTCTCGCCGGGCAGGGCCTTCGTGACCGTGATGGAGGGCTGCGACCTCTTCTGCAGCTTCTGCGTGGTGCCCCGGACCCGCGGACGCGAGGTATCCAGGCCCAGCCACGAGATCGAGGACGAGGTGCGGCGTCTGGCCGCACGCGGGGTTCGCGAGGTCACGCTGCTCGGGCAGACCGTGAATGCCTACGGCCGGCCCAGGCCCGGGCGGACGAGCGGGGAGGTGGGCTTCAGCGAGCTGCTCCGGCGGGTGGCCGGCGTGCCCGGGATCGAGCGGGTCCGCTTTACCAGCCCCCATCCCGCCTTCATGGACGAGAGCCTGATTCGCGCCTACCGCGAGATCCCCGAGCTCTGCCCCCACCTGCACCTGCCCGTCCAGTCGGGATCGTCGGCGGTGCTCCGGGCGATGAATCGCCGCTACACCCGGGAGACCTACCTGTCCCTGATCGACCAGCTGCGCCTCGCACGACCGGACCTCTGCATCACCACGGACTGGATCGTGGGCTTTCCGGGCGAGTCGGACTCGGATTTCGAGCAGACCCTGAGCCTCTGCCGGAGGGTGGGCTTCGTCGATAGCTTCTCGTTCAAGTACTCCCCCCGGCCGGGCACTGCCGCGCTGCGCCGCAAGGCCCTGGAGGTGCCGGCCCGGGTCGCCGCACAGCGGCTGAGCGAGCTTCAGGAGCTCCAGGCGGAGCTGACGCTCGCCGCCCACCGGTCCCGGGTGGGAGAGCGGGCGACCGTCCTGGTGGAGGGTCCGAGCCGCCACGGCCCCCCGCAGGTCTCGGGACGCTGCCCCTACAACCGGATCGTGAACTTCAGCGCGTGCGGGGCCGCCGCGCCGGGGGAGCTCCTCGAGGTCGAGATCACCGGTGCGACGCCCCACTCCCTGCTCGGTCGCGCTCGGAGCCGGCCAACGGAGGCCGCCCCGATTCGGTAACCATTCGGTAAGGTAGGGATCGGTAGGGTAGGGATGCCATGCGGCTCACGATGACGATTGCAGGGCTCACGGTCGATGCCGAGCGCCAGGGGGCGGTGCTCGTTCTCGAGTCCGACGAGGGGCCTCACCTGGCGATCGCGATCGGCATGGTCGAGGCCGCCGCGATCGCCCGTGAGCTCCAGGGAACTCGGTTTCCCCGGCCTCTCACCCACGATCTGCTGCGCGACGTCGTGCGCACGCTCTCGGCCGAGCTGGAAGCGGTCGAGATCGTCGACCTGCGGGACGACACCTACTACGCGGAGCTCGTCCTGCGCGACGCGGCCGGCGTCGAGCAACGCCTCGACGCGCGGCCCTCCGACGCCATCGCGCTGGCCGTCCGCCTCGAGGCCCCAATTCGTGTCGATTCGAAGGTGCTCGCCCGGGCCGACCCGGAGGCGCAAGAAATCGCCGCGCCTACCGACAAAGAGGGATGGAAGCGCCGGCTCCGGGAGATGGATCCTGGGGATTTCGGCAAGTACAAGATGTAGGCTGTCAGCGGGCCTCCCCCCCCGCGGCCCAGGAGAGGCATGACTCCAGAGGCGCGGATTCTGGCGGTCGACGACCAGCTCTACTTTCGCTCGCACCTCGAGGAGGTGCTCTCCGCGGCGGGCTACGGCGTCACTCTCGCCGCGAGCGGTCCCGAGGCGCTCGCGACGCTCGAGCGAGAGCGCTTCGACGTGGTGCTGACCGACCTGGTCATGCCTGACATGAACGGGGTCGAGGTGGTCCAGCGCGTTCGGGAGCGCTGGCCCGACCAGGAGATCGTGGTCATCACGGCCGTCGGGGACGTTCGTTCCGCCGTCGCGGCCATGCGCTGCGGGGCCGCCGACTACCTGCTCAAGCCCATCGACTCCGACGGCCTGATCGCCGCCATCGAAGGAGTCCTCCGCCAGCGTCGCCTGCGCGAGGAGCATGCGCGCCTGGTCTCCGAGAACCTCGAGTTCATGGGTCAGCTCTCGCTCTACGAGCGCGCGACCGCCATGTTCACCCTGGGCGATCCCGATGCGGTCGCCCGCAAGCTGCTCGAGCTCTACACGATCGAGGCGGGAGCGAGCGACGGCGCGATCTGGCTGATCCATCCCGAGACCGGGCTGCCTCGCCGCGCCGCGGTGCTGCCCGAAGGCTCCTCGCGCGTCGACCCGGAGCTCCCGCCCTCGTTGCTGGCCCGGGCGCGGGCCGGGGAGCCGACGGCACTGGGTCCGCGTGGAGACGAGGGCATGCGGCTGCTCGCACCCTGTGTGCGGGGAGGAGTGCTCTTCGCCGTGGCCGTCCTGCACATGGCGGCGGCGGACCCGGTCAGCACGCGCGATCCGCGGACGGCCGAGCGCACCTGCGCTCGACTCGGAGAGCTCGGCGCACTGGCCCTCGAACGTCTCGTGCGCATCGAGGAGCCCACGCTCCGCGAGCTGGAGGCTCCCAGCTCCGAGCCTTCCGGCCAGAGCCCGGGCGAGCCGCCTCTTCCGGACCTCGCCTTCCTGAAGGCGGTCGCCCAGCTCGAGCTGCACAAGGCGCAGCGCTTCGGCCGCAGCCTGGGTCTGCTGTGCGTGGATGCGAGCGAGTGCGAGGTCTCTTCGCGCGTGGCGCTCGAGGACGCGGTGCGCAGCTGCATGCGTTCGACCGACCTGCTGACGCGCGGCCAGGGCGAGGAGCTCTGGATCCTGGTGGCCGAGGCCGATCCACTGGGAGGCACGATCCTGAAGCGGCGCATCGCGAGCCGGATCGGGACCCGGCACTCCGAGGCGCAAACCCGGACCGCCGGCCTCGGCGCGTGCCTCGGGAGCGCCAGCTTTCCGGTGGACGGCTCGAGCATCGAGGAGCTGCTCGATGGGGCACGCCAGCGGGCGGAGGCAGACCGTCACAGCTTGCTGCGCAAGCTCGGCCTCGACCTCGCAGCGCCCCTGCCCGAGCTCTGTGACCGCCTGATCCAGCACGGCGCGCCGGCTCCTGCGGAGCTGGTCTGCTCCGCGGCGGAGATCCTGATCTCGGAGCTGGTCAGCCGACCCGGCGACTCGGGGATGCTCTTCCTCTCGCCGGGTGCGGAGCGGGCGGGCTTCCTGGCACCCCTGGCGGCGCTCGGGGCGGTCGAGGCCGCGACCGAGGTCTTCGTAGCCGTGGACGGCGACACCCTGCCCTCGGGACCGAACCTGCACGCCCTGTCGCCCCCGACCGGTGTCGATCCCAGCGTCAGCTGGATCGTCCGCTTCGGTGAGGCTCCGGGCTATGCGCTGATCGCCGGACCGCCCGAGGCGGACGGCCAGCGCCGGCTCTTCCACGCCTCGGATCCCGCTCTGGTCGAACACCTGGCGTTTCGGCTGCGCGCCGAGGTCGGGCTCGGGATGGGGCGCTAGGCCACCATGCGAATCCTGCTCGCCGACGACGACCCGGGCCGAGGCAAGCGCCTCTCCGAGGCCTGCGCCGCGGGCGGCCACATCATCGACCGGGCGGTTCACGGGGCTGCGGCGCTCGAGATGGCTCTCGAGCGCGTGCCCGCGCTGATCGTGTGTCCGATCGATCTGCCCATCATCGACGGTGCACGACTCGCGGAGATCCTCCGTGGCAATCCCCGCACCCGCGACGCGCGCTTCCTCTTCCTCGTCGACGACGTGCTCGAGACGCCGGTCGGGATGGACGTCCGGGACGGAGTCCTCGAGCCGCCCTGGGGCGACGCGGAGCTCGGCGACCAGCTCGAGCGCATGCGAGATCCCGCGCCCGATCCCCTGCCGTCGCGCGCGCAGAGCGAGGTCGCGGGAAGTCTCGAGCAGCTCTCTCTCCCGGACCTGCTCCAGCTCTTCCTGGGGAGCCGTCGCACGGGCCTCCTGGCGGTCTCCGGGGCCTCCGACGCGGGAGCCGGAAGCCTGGCCCTGGACGCGGGTCAGGTCGTCTCGGCGAGTGTGCGCACCGCCGAGGGCCTGTCGCTGACCGGAGAGAAGGCCCTCTTCCGCCTGCTCAGCTGGCGCACCGGACACTTCGAGTTCTCGCCCACTCCCGTCGAGGTCGAGCAGCGGATCGAGCGCTCCACCCGCGCCCTCCTGCTCGAAGGGGCGCGACAGCTGGACGAGTGGGACCGGCTGCGCCCGAAGCTCCCACCCCAGGCCGCACGCCTGCGGCTCCGGATCTCGCGCTCCAGGCTTCCCGATATCGTCCATCCGCTCTGGCGGCAGGTCCTGGATACCGCCGCGAGCGACGCGCCGCTCTCGAGCATCGTCGATCGCTGTCCGGCCCCGGACTACCAGGTCCTGCGGGCGATCCAGGACCTGATGGCGCGCGGAGCGCTCGCGGTGGTGAGCCCGGCGCCCGAGGTGCGAGACACCACCCCCGCGCCCGCGGAGCTGCTCACTCCCAAGCAGGTGCGTCGCATCGGCGACTGGATGGACTCGCAGCGCACGCGCCCGGGCCGCGAGCTCAAGGTGCTGGTGCTTCCCTCGTCCGAGACGGCACTCGCCTGCCTGATGGACGCACTCGAGGCGGAGGGTGGCCTCGCCCGGCGCCGCCCCGCGCGCGACCCCTCGGGCTCGACCCTGGCCCAGGTCGGAACCCTCGCGGAGCTGCCCCTCGGAGAAGAGCTGTGCCTGCGTCTGGTGGGTGTCTCGGCCGACCCGCTCTTCGCGCCGCTGCTCGACGTGGCGAGTCACGGGGCCCTCGGTGGGCTGGCGGTTCTCGACGGCTCTCCGGACGAGTCGGCGCGGACGCTGGGGGCGGCGATCTCGAGCCTGATCCGAGGTTCGGGCCGACCGATCGTGCCGCTCGCCACCACGCTCCAGGCGCGGCGAGCGGCCGAGTCCGGGAGGTTGCGCAGCGGGATTCCCGAGCTCGATGCGACTCCTCTCCTGGCGCTTCCCGCGGATCCGGCGGGCAGGCGTGGGGCGCTCCAGAACGCCTTTGCAAGGCTGGTCCCGTGAGCTCGCTTGACGCCTTCCCGCTGCTCAGGGAGCTCTCCGAGGCGGATCGCGCGCAGCTGGGCGAGCACCTCGAGGAGAGGACCCTCGAGGCCGAGACGCAGCTCTACCAGCCCGGCGATGAGGCCGACTTCATGGTCCTGATCCGCGAGGGTCGGCTCCGGCTCGAGAGGGACGGCGAGGCGCTCGGGAGCTTTGGAAAGGGCGAGACGCTCGGAGCGCTCTCGCTCTCGGTCATCGGACGCAGGCCGGTCAGCGCGCGTGCCGAGGAGCCCTGCGTGCTGTGGATCCTCGATCGACCCTCGTACCACCGGCTGCGGAGCGACGCACCGGAGATCGCGCTCTCGCTACAGGAGGCGATCCTCCGGGACTTCTCGCGCGCCGTCGAGGCATTGCTGACGCGCGGAGCCGACTCTCCGACGGCGGAGCTTGACGGAGCCCAGATCAGCGACTAATTTGCGCCGCCAACCGGGAGGCGCGGGTGTCTCGAGCCCAGATCAGAGACGGGCTGACGTTCGACGATGTCCTTCTCGTGCCTCGCGCCTCATCCGTGCACCCGACGGAGGTCGATCTCTCCTCGGAGCTGACGGCCCGCATCCAGCTGCAGATGCCCCTCGTGTCCTCTCCGATGGATACGGTCACCGAGCATCGCACGGCGATCTGCATGGCCCAGGAGGGAGGGATCGGGTTCATCCACAAGAGCCTCACGCTCACCGACCAGGCGGCCGAGGTCGCCAAGGTCAAGCGCTCCGAGTCGGGGATGATCGTCGACCCGATCACGCTCGAGCCCGATCACTCGATCGCCGAGGCGCTCGACATCATGCACCGCCACCACATCTCGGGTCTGCCCGTGGTGCGCGGCGAGCGCCTGGTCGGCATCGTCACCAATCGAGACCTGCGCTTCGTCAAGGATCTCGAGCGACCCGTCTCGAGCGTGATGACCGCCGAGGGGCTGATCACCGTGCCGTTGGGAGTTCACCTGGAACGCGCCAAGGAGCTGCTGCACGCGAACCGGATCGAGAAGCTCCTGGTCACGGACCCCGCCGGGAACCTGCGGGGGCTGATCACCATCAAGGACATCGAGAAGGCCCTCAAGTTCCCCCGTGCCAGCAAGGACGGCCTCGGTCGCCTGCGCGTGGGGGCGGCGATCGGGGTGACGCGTGACCGGCTCGAGCGGGCCGAGGCGCTGATCGCCGCAGGCGTCGACGTCCTGCTGGTCGACAGCTCCCACGGCCATGCCCGCGAGGTCCTCGAGGCGCTGACCGAGCTGCACCAGACCTTCCCGGACGTCGAGTTCATTGGCGGCAACGTGGCGACCGCCGAGGGCAGCGAGGCCCTGATCAAGGCCGGAGCCGGCGCGGTCCGCCTGGGTGTGGGCCCGGCCTCGATCTGCACCACGCGCGTCATCGCGGGGGTCGGCGTGCCCCAGCTGACGGCGATCCTCGACTCCGCTCCGATCTGCCAGCGCCACGGAGTGCCGCTGATCGCCGACGGAGGGGTCAAGTACTCCGGGGACGTCGTCAAGGCACTCGCCGCGGGAGCCTCGAGCGTCATGATCGGGTCGCTCTTCGCAGGCACCGACGAGAGCCCGGGCGAGCTGGTCCTGCACCAGGGCCGGAGCTACAAGGTCTACCGCGGAATGGGCTCGATCGGCGCCATGCGCGGCGGCCGCGGCGATCGCTACTTCCAGAGTGGGATCGAGTCGACCGCCAAGCTGGTTCCGGAGGGCGTCGAGGGACGGGTGCCCCACCGCGGACCGCTCAGCCACAGCCTGTATCAGCTCCGGGGTGGCCTGCGGGCGGGCATGGGGCTGGTCGGCGCGGCGACCCTCTCCGCGCTTCGTGAGCGGGCGCGCTTCGTTCGCGTCACCGACGCAGGCCTGCGCGAGTCGCACCCCCACGACGTGGTGATCACCGAAGAGCCGCCGAACTACTGGATCGATAGCTGATCCCATGGACCGAGAGCAGGTCCTGGTCGTCGACTATGGCTCCCAGTACACCCAGCTGATCGCGCGTCGGGTTCGCGAGCTCGAGGTCTACTGCGAGATCGTGCCTCCCTGGGTCGACCTCGAGTGGGTGCGCGCGTTCCAGCCGTCGGCCGTCGTGCTCTCGGGCGGCCCGGGGAGCGTGGTCGAGGAAGCCGCCACGGAGCTTCTCGCCGAGCTCCTCGCGCTCCAGGTCCCGGTGCTCGGGATCTGCTACGGGCAGCAGCTCTTGGTCGAGCACTTCGGCGGCCGCGTCGAGAGGGCTGCGGCTCACGAGTACGGGCGCGCCGATCTCGACCTCGCCGCTGGCGAGCCGCTCTTCGAGGGAGTGGCGAGTCCGACCCGGGTCTGGATGAGCCATGGTGACCGGGTCAGCGGGCTGCCGGGGGAGCTCCTGGCCGTGGGCACCTCGGAGAACAGCCCCTTCGCCGCGATACGCCACCGCGAGCGGCCGATCTTCGGGTTGCAGTTCCATCCCGAGGTCGCCCACACCCGCGAGGGCCTGCGGATCCTCCGGAACTTCCTCATAAGGATCGCGGGTCTCTCGGCGACCTGGACTATGGAGGACTTCATCGAGCGGCAGACCCGCGAGATCCAGTCTCGAGTCGGCGACGCCAGCGTGCTCTGCGGGGTCTCCGGAGGTGTGGACTCCAGCGTGGTGGCCGCGCTCTGCGAGCGAGCCCTGGGACCGCGCCTGCACTGCATCTTCATCGACAACGGGCTGCTTCGAACCGGCGAGGTCGAGGCCGTCGAGCGGGCCTTCGAGGGCGAGCTGGGCATCCCGCTCGAGACCCTCGACGCGGCGGGGCTCTTCCTGGAACGGCTCTCCGGGGTCGAGGATCCGGAGAAGAAGCGCGTCGTGATCGGCCACACGTTCATCGAGGTCTTCGAGCGCGCGGCGCGGCGTCACCCCGACGCGCGCTTCCTGGCGCAGGGAACCCTCTATCCCGACGTGATCGAGTCGCTCTCGGTCCACGGCCCCTCGGCGACCATCAAGACCCATCACAACGTGGGCGGCCTGCCGGAGCGGATGCACCTGGAGCTGGTCGAGCCGCTGCGCGCGCTCTTCAAGGACGAGGTCCGCCGGCTGGCGGCGACCCTCGGGATCCCCGAGGCCCTCTACATGCGTCAGCCCTTTCCGGGACCGGGATTGGCGGTTCGCATCGTCGGCGAGGTCACTCCGAGCCGGCTCGAGCGGCTGCGCGCGGCCGATCGGATCGCGCTCGAGGAGATCCGGGCCGCCGGCTGGGACTCGCGCCTGTGGCAGGCGTTCTGCGTCTTCCTCCCGCTCCGCTCGGTCGGAGTGATGGGCGACGCGCGGACCTACGAGCACGCCATCTGCCTTCGCTGCGTGGAGTCCGATGATGCGATGACCGCGGACTGGGCACGCCTTCCCGCAGAATTGCTCGCGCGCATCTCCGGCCGCATCATCAACGAGGTGCGGGGAGTCAATCGCGTCGTCTACGACATCTCGAGCAAGCCGCCCGCGACGATCGAGTGGGAGTGAGGGTGGCGGGCGCGCGGCGTCGGCATCCCGTCTCCCTGGACCTCCCCGATGGCTGAGTTCGCTCACCTGCACCTGCACACCCAGTACTCGATCCTCGACGGAGCCATCGGCGTCCGCCCCCTGATGCAGCGCGCGCGGGCCTCGGGCATGTCGGCGGTCGCCATGACGGACCACGGCAACCTCTTCGGCGCGGTGCAGTTCCAGCGGGCCGCGGCCGAGGCCGGCGTGCGCTCGATCCTGGGCTGCGAGACCTACCTGGCGCAGGGGTCGCGCTTCCAGAAGGACCGGGAGACCGGTGGGTTCAACGGCATCAACCACCTGCTGCTGCTCGCGATGAACGAGGAGGGCTACCGGAACCTGGTCCAGCTGGTCTCGCGCGGCTTCCTGGAGGGGTTCTACTACAAGCCGCGCATCGACATGGAGCTGCTCCGCGCGCACTCCGAAGGGTTGATCGCGACCTCCGGATGCCTCTCGGCCCAGGTCCCGCGAGCCATCCTGCGGGGCGAGAAGCGTGAGGCCTGGGAGCGTCTGGAGGAGTTCCGGAAGATCTTCGGCGACCGCTTCTATCTCGAGCTGCAGCGCCATGGGATTCCGGCCCAGGACGAGGTGAACGCCGAGCTGCTGCGCATGCATCGGGACCTGGGGATTCCACTGGTGGCCACCAACGACGCCCACTACCTCGAGGCGGCCGACGCGCACCCCCACGAGACCCTGCTCTGCGTCCAGACCGGCAAGACGCTCGACGACCCGGACCGCTTTCAGTTCACCGGCAAGGGCTTCTACGTGAAGGACGCCTCCGAAATGCTCGAGGTCTTCCACGACCTTCCCGAGGCGGTCTCGAACACTCTCGAGGTCGCCGAGCGCTGCCGCTTCGAGCTCGAGATGGGCCGGACCCAGCTCCCCGAGTTCCCCCTCCCGCCCGGGAGCTCGCCCGACTCCTACCTGGCCCGAACCGCGCGGCGGGGGCTCGCCGAGCGGCTCTGCGGAGATCCGGACGCGCCCCTGGACTCGGAGCCCCGCCATCGTCCCTACCTGGAGAGGCTCTCCTACGAGCTCGAGGTGATTCGGAGCTGCGGGTTCTCGGGCTACTTCCTGATCGTCTGGGACTTCATCCGCTTCGCCCGCGAGCGGGGCATTCCCGTCGGACCCGGGAGGGGCTCGGGCGCGGGCAGCCTTACCGCCTGGGCCCTGCGCATCGTCGAGATCGATCCGGTCGAGTACCGGATTCCCTTCGAGCGCTTCCTGAACCCCGAGCGGGTGTCGATGCCCGACTTCGACATCGACTTCTGCATGAACCGCCGCTCCGAGGTGATCCGCTACGTCGAGCAGCGCTACAACGGCGAGGGAGAGGAGGGGCGACGCGTCGCCGGGATCGTGACCTTCGGGACCATGCAGGCCAAGGCGGCCCTGCGCGACGTGGCCCGGGTCAAGGGCCTGTCCTTCGGCGAGGCGGATCGCCTGGCCAAGTGCGTACCGAACGTGCTCGGCATCACCCTCGACGAAGCGCGCAGGGCCTCGAAGGAGCTCCAGGTGCTGCTCGCGCGGGACACCCAGGCGCGCGAGGTCTTCGAGCTCGCCCGCTCGCTCGAGGGCCAGATCCGCAACCCCGGAAAGCACCCCGCCGGAATCGTGATCTCGCAGCGCCCGCTGCTGGAGAGCGTGCCGCTCTACCGGGACTCGCGGACCAAGGAGGTCGTCACCCAGTTCGACTATCGTGCCGCCGAGGCCATGGGCCTGGTGAAGTTCGACTTCCTCGGGCTGCGCACCCTGACGATCATCGATCATGCCGTCCGCGGAATCCGCGCGCGTGGCGATCCCGACTTCGACATCGAGGCCGCGCCCCTCGATGATCCCGACACCTACGACATGCTCTGCCGCGGAGACACCGATGGCGTCTTCCAGCTCGAGTCGAGCGGCATGACCGATCGCGTGGTGAAGTGCAGGCCGCGCCACTTTCGGGACCTGATCCCGCTGGTGGCGCTCTACCGCCCCGGGCCCCTGCAGTCGGGAATGGCCGACGACTTCGCGGAGCGGCGGCAGGGAAACAAGCCCGTACGCTACCTGCTGCCGGAGCTCGAGGAGATCCTGGGCGAGACCTGCGGGGTGATCCTCTACCAGGACCAGGTGCTCCAGATCGCGAACCGGCTGGCGGGGTTCTCGCTGGGCAAGGGCGATCTTCTCCGGCGCGCGATGGGCAAGAAGATCGCCAGCGAGATGGAGAGCCAGCGCAAGGACTTCATCGAGGGCTGCGTCCAGAACGGGTACCCCCGCAAGCCGGTCGAGGCTCTCTTCGACCAGATCTACGAGTTCGCGGGCTATGGCTTCAACAAGGCGCACTCCGCGGCCTACGCCCTGCTGACCCACCAGACGGCTTACCTGAAGGCCCACTACCCGGCCGAGTTCGTCGCGGCCATGATGACTGCGGAGTGGCGGGAGCACGACAAGCTGGACCGCTACATGCGCGACGCCGCGGCGCGCGGGATCCGGGTGCTTCCGCCCTGCGTGAACGAGAGCGACGCCGACTTCAGCGTGGCCCAAGACGGCCGGGCGATCCGCTTCGGGCTGGGTGGGTGCAAGAACGTGGGGGAAGGGGCGGTCGAGTCGATCCTCAAGGCGCGCGCGGAGGGCGGGGCCTTCCGTGGCCTCTACGACTTCTGCGAGCGCGTCGAGGGAGGACGCGTGAATCGACGCGTGGTCGAGAGCCTGGTGCGCTGCGGCGCGTTCGATGTCTTCGGGGCCACTCGCGCGTCGCTCTGGAGCGCCGTCGGACCCGCGCTCGAGCGCGGGCAGCGAGCCGAGCGGGAGCGAACCTCGGGCCAGGGGTCGCTCTTCGCGGGGGACCTGGCCTCACCGGAGCCGGTTCCCGAGGATCGGGGGGAGTGGCCGCGAGAGCAGTGCCTGGCGGGCGAAAAGGAGATCCTGGGCTTCTACGTGACCGGGCATCCCCTGCAGGTGCACGATGACACCCTGGGACGCCTGTGCAGCGTGAGACCCGGGGAGATCCACGAGGGTCTCCGGGGACAGCGCGTCCGGATGGGAGGTCTCCTGCAGGCGATCCAGACCACCAAGACGCGGCGAGGCCAGCTGATGGCTCGGGGCATCCTCGAGGACCTCTCGGGGGTCGTCCCCGTGGTGCTCTTCCCCGCCGTCTGGGAGCAGCACGCCGAGGTGCTGCGCTCCGCCGAGCCCCTGCTCGTCGAGGGCACCCTCCAGATCGAGACGGAGCGTCCGGAGCTGATGGTGGACGAGGTGGTTCGTCTCGAGGAGGCCTGGGGCTGGCGGACGCGTGAGCTGTGCATTCGCGTCCCCGCCAAGCGCGCGACCCGGGAGCGTCTCGAGAGGCTGCGGGCGCTCCTCGATCCGGCGCCGGGGGAGATCCCGATCCGGATCGAGCTCGGCCTCGGGACGGTCGAGGCCGTGCTCTCTCTCGCGCAACATCGCGTCCGCGTGACTGCGGAGCTCGTATCCGAGATCGAGGGTCTCTTCGGACCGGCGTCGGTCGAGTGCCGGGCTGCGCTTTGACACGGGGTCGTATCGCTCGCGGGATCCTCCTGCTCGGACTGGTCGCTGGCGCCTGGGCGCCCCGGCTCGGATTCGCCATCGGGCCGGTCTCTGTTCGAGCCGAGGGCATCGCGCCTCTCGGAGCCGACGAGAGCCAGCCCGGCCGGGAACGGGCCTTTCGAGCGGCGGTGGTCGAGGCCGTCCTGCAGGTGGCGCGCACCCAGCTCGGGCGAGAGCTGGGGCCGGAGGAGACCGAGGCGCTCCGCGCCGCCCTCGCGCCCCGCGCTGCCGAAGCCCTGGTGACCTACCGGATCGAGCCGGGTGCGGGTCCGCGCCCCGTCGCGGGCGACCCGTCGCGCTCGGAGTATGCCGTCACGGTGCTCGCGACCCTCGATGGCAGCCAGGTGCGCAAGCTCCTGACCGCCGCAGGCTGGCTCGGCCCCTCCCCGGACCGACCCTCGGTGGTCGTCGTAGCGCAGGTCGTCCCGGGAGAGTCCGAGATCGACCCTTCGCTGCCTCGACTCCTGACCCAGGCGTTGAGCCAGCGCCTCGGCGAGGCGGGCTACATCGTGCTTCCCCCTCCTCCGTCCGCGAGTCCGGTGTCCCCTCCGCGGAGCGCCCTGGAGGTCGGGAAGGAGCTCGGGAGCGACGTCGCCCTCGATGCCGACCTTCGCTGGATCGCGCGCACCGTCGGTCAGAGCCTCGTCGGGGGCAGCCTGGAGGTGAGCGTTCGAGCGCGACGCACGCGCGACGGCTCGCTGCTGGCGTCGTCTCGATTCGACGCGCCGGCGTACCACACGCGCCTCTCGGAGGCTCAGCGCCGCGCGTTGGCCGCACTCCAGAGCCAGGTGGCCGACAACGTGGTCCAGCAGCTCCGCGGGAACTGGACGACCCTCGCGGGGCCCGTGGGACCCTTGGAGGTGCGGCTCGCCGACGTCGCCGGCCTGGCACAGGTCGAGGCGGTTCAGCGAGCCCTGCTCCGAAGCCTCGGGGCAAAGCGCGCCTCGATCGAGCGCCTGGCCCCGGGACGGGCCGTCCTCGAGGTCGAGGGCACGCTCTCGCCCGGGGCGCTGGCCGAGCGCCTGGCCGCCTCCAGCTTCCCGGGCTTCAGGCTCGAGAAACGAGGCGTGCTCTCCAAGAGCGTGGAGCTGCGGCTGATCCCCGTCGCGAGTCTCCCGGATGCGAGCGGGGCCTCTGCCACGGCACCCGCGCCGGCGGCCGGCACCGGCGCTCGGGCAGATCCCGGCCGGTGAGCCCATGAACCGCAGGGACGCCGGCCTCGTCCTGCTCGCGGGCCTGCTGCTGGCGGCGCTGGGGTGGGCCCTCCAGGGAGTCCTGCTGGCGCTCTCGCTCTCTGGCTTCGTCGCCTACCTCATGGGGCCGCTGGTGAACACCCTCGAGCGACGAGGGGTCGACCGCTGGGTCGGCGCGGGAGCCGCGGTGGGCTGTGCGGTCCTGGTCCCCCTGGCCGCCGCGCTCTGGCTCGGGCCCTTCCTGTGGACCGAGCTGGGCGAGCTGGTCCAGCTCGTCCCACCCCTGGCGGATCGGCTGGTGGGCGAGTGGCTGCCCTGGCTCCAGGCCCACTCCCCCTGGCCCGAGGCCGTCCTCGACCTGCGCGCCTGGCGCGGCGTGGTGGAGCAGATCCAGCCGGAGTCCCTCGGGACCCCCTTCGCGGCGGTGGCCTCGCAGCTCTTCTCGACGACGGCCGGCATCGTCGGCGTGCTCGTGCAGCTGGCCCTGGTTCCGCTCCTCTGCTTCCACCTGCTCCGGGACGCGCCACGCATTCGCGCCGCGGCCGCCTCGGTGATCCCGGCCGACGTGAGGCCCCGCGTGCTCGAGACGGCCCGTCAGGTCGATCGGATCGTCTCGGCGTACCTCCGGGGGCAGCTGACGGTCTGCATCGTCGTAGGCGCCCTCTACGCGGGCGCCTTCCACCTTGCGGGAGTTCCCTTCGCAATCCTGGTGGGCATCCTCGCGGGCGCTCTCACGCTGATTCCCTACGCCGGGCCGGCCCTCGGCCTGGCCCTGGCAGAGCTGCTGGTCGCGTTCGAGGGCGGGATCGGGATGCCCATGGTCTGGACGGCGATCGGCTTCGGCGCCGTCCAGGCGCTCGAGGGAAGCCTGATCACGCCCAAGATCGTCGGGGACCGGCTCGGGCTCCATCCGCTGGCGGTGGTGCTCGGCCTCCTCGCCGCCCATCAGCTCGCAGGCCTGGTCGGAATGCTGGTCGCGGTGCCGGTCCTGGCCATCGCCAAGGAGGCCCTCTGGCCCGCCGTGCGGGAGGCCCTCGCCCGGGGGGCTCCATCCAAGCCCGACTCCGGGGGCCAGGCGGGACCCGAGGCCGGGGGACCGGGCTGAAGGTGTGGACCTGAAGCGGCCGAATTGTTATGAAATCCGCCTGCTTACACCAGAGCCGGCAGGCGGACGGGACCCGGACATGCAAGCCTCGGAGATCGAGATCGTCCTTCCGGACGGCAGTCGGCGGACGCTCGAGCGGGGAGCGACTCCGCTCGACCTCGCGCGAGAGATCGGCCCCGGGCTGGCCCGCGCAGCCGTGGCGGCCAAGCTCGACGATGGCTGGGTCGACCTGCGCGAGCCGATTCCCCACTCCGGAACCTGCCGGATTCTCACGACCCGCGACCCCGAGGCGGGCGAGGTGATTCGCCACTCCGCCGAGCACGTGATGGCCGACGCGGTGCAGCGGCTCTGGCCCGGCACCCAGATCGATGTCGGGCGCTCGGATCACAGCGAGAAGTTCCAGTACGACTTCCGGATTCCCGAGCGCGTGACCCCGGAGGACTTTCCGCGCATCGAGGCGGAGATGCAGCGCATCATCGATCGGGATGCGCCCTTCACGCGCGACGTCCAGACCCGCGAGCAGGTTCGAGCGCTGCTCGAGGCCCGTGGCGAGACGCTCAAGCTCGCACGCCTCGAGGACATTCCCGACGATGAGCCGATCACGGTCTTCGGGCACGGCGACTTCGTGGACGTCTGTCGCGGACCCCACGTGCAGCGAACCGGCCAGATCGGGGCGCACAAGCTGCTCGAGGTGGCGGGGTCTTACTGGCGGGGCGATGAGCGCAACGAGATGCTGCAGCGGATCTACGGCACCGCCTTCGCAAGTCGCCGCCAGCTCGACGAGCACCTGGCGCGCGTCGAGGAGGCCCGGCGCCGCGACCACCGGAGGGTGGGGCCCGAGCTCGGTCTCTTCCAGTTCCACGAGTGGGCCCAGGGCTCCCCCTTCTACCTGCCCCGAGGGCTGGTGCTCTACCAGGGGCTGGAGAGCTACATGCGAGGCCTCTACCGCCGCTACGGCTACCAGGAGGTGATCTGCCCGCAGATCTTCGACGCAGCGCTCTTCAAGGTCTCGGGCCACTACCAGAAGTTCCGGGGCGAGATGTTCCGCATCGTCAACGAGGAAGAGGAGGAGCTCTTCGTCAAGCCGATGAACTGCCCCGGGCACTGTCTGCTCTTCCGCTCCCAGAAGCGCTCCTACCGCGAGCTGCCGCTGCGGCTCGCGGAGTTCTCGCGGCTTCACCGCAACGAACGCTCGGGCACGCTGCAGGGACTGACCCGGGTACGCTCGATGGCCCAGGACGATGCCCACATCTACTGCGAGCCCGACCAGGTGGCCCGCGAGGTCGAGCGCTTCTTCGAGATGACCGGCGAGGTCTATCGCGACCTCGGCCTCTCGGGCGTTCGCGTCTCGGTGTCCACGCGGCCCGACGCGTTCATCGGCGAGCCGGACGACTGGGAGCGTGGCGAGCAGACGCTGACCGCCGCCGTCCGGGACGCGGGCTACGAGTGCGGAATCAAGACGGGGCAGGGGGCCTTCTACGGTCCCAAGGTCGAGTTCGACTTCGTCGATGTGCTCGGACGCGCCTGGACCCTGGCCACCCTGCAGATCGACACGGCCATGCCGGGTCGATTCGGACTCCGCTATATTGGTCGGGACGGAGCCGAGCACCAGCCAGAAATGCTGCACCGTGCCATACTCGGCTCCTTGGAGCGCTTCATCGCCATCTACCTCGAGCACACCGGCGGGGATTTCCCATTCTGGCTCTCTCCGCTGCAGGTCGCGGTGCTCCCCGTCGCGGAGCGGCACGGCGAGTACGCGCGCAAGGTGGCCGAGGCGCTCGTCGGCGACGGGCTTCGCGTCGAGGCCGACCTGCGCAACGAGACGCTTGGGTATCGCATTCGAGAGGCCGAAAGACAGAAGGTTCCCTGCATCGCGGTCGTCGGCGACCGCGAGCAGTCGGCAGGCACCGTAAACGTCCGGCGGCGCCACCAGCGAGAGCAGAAGTCGATGAACACGGACGACTTCAGGAGCGAGATGAGGGAAGAGGTTCGAACGCGTGGGATTTCGTAGGCGCCGGTGGCGCGACCTCCGGCCGGAAGAAGAGAAGATCCGGGTCAACAAGCGGATTCGGGTCCCGGAGGTGCGGGTCGTCAACGAGGACGGGAGACAGCTCGGAGTCATGCCGACCGACGCCGCCCTCGATATTGCGGAGCGCTCCGGGCTCGACCTGGTGGAGATCTCGCCCAACGGCCAGCCCCCGGTCTGCAAGATCATGGACTACGGCCGGTACAAGTTCGAGCAGAAGAAGAAGGCCAGCGAGGCCAGGAAGACCCAGCACCAGACCCAGGTCAAGGAGGTGAAGTTCAGACCGCAGATCAGCGATCACGATCTGGGCTTCAAGCTCCGAAACGCGCGCAAGTTCCTCTTCGACGGCGACAAGGTGAAGTGCATCGTGATGTTCCGGGGTCGGGAGATCGTGTATACGAACCTGGGTCGGGAGCTCTTGATGCGGGTTGCAGACATGATGAAGGAGATCGCGACCCTCGAGCAGTCTCCGAAGCTCGAGGGAAGAGCCATGGCCATGACGCTGGCGCCCATCCGCCCGGCCATCGAGCGGCTCAAGAAGCAGGAAGAGAAGTCGGCGCGTGCCGAGGGAGAGAACGGGACGGAAGCCCGAAGCGATGAGGCGGAGGGCAGCGAGGCGAGCGAGCCCGAGAGCGCTGAAGTGCTCGAGTAGGGTCGCCCGCGGGAGACATCGAACGTGCCCAAGATGAAGACCCATCGGGGCGCCGCGAAGCGCTTCAAGCGCAGCGCCTCTGGAAAGATCCTCCGGAGCAAGGCGAACCTGAATCACATCCTGACCAAGAAGACCACCAAGCGGAAGCGCCAGCTCCGGCAGGGCAGCGTCGTGTCGGCTGCCGATCGAAGCCGCATTCGCAAGCTGATCTAGCTCGGAGGAATCGAGCGTGAGGGTAAAGAGAGGACAGAGCCGCCACCGTCGGCACCGCAAGATCCTGCGCGCCGCGAAGGGCTTCCGGGGCTCCCGCGGACGCCTGGTCCGGACCGCCCGCCTGGCCGTGGAGCGCAGCTACAAGTTCGCCTATCGCGACCGGCGGCAGCGGAAGCGCCAGATCCATCGTCTGTGGATCGTGCGCATCAATGCAGCCGCGCGAGAGCACGGTCTCTCGTACAGCCGCTTCATGTTCGGACTGAAGAGGGCGGGGCTCGAGATCGATCGCAAGATCCTCGCGGAGCTGGCGGTCGCGGAGCCGGAGGCCTTCGCCGAGCTGGCCGAGCGAGCGCGGGCGGCCGCGGCCTAGCGGGGGCCGCCCGTGACGGCGGGGGTCGAGCCGCTCCAGGCTCTCGAAGAGGAAGCGCGAGCCGCGATCGCGCAGGCGGCGACGCCGCAGGCGCTGATCGAGGTCCGCGCCCGTTTCCTGGGTCGCAAGGGCAGCGTCTCTGCGTGTCTGCGGTCGATCGGCCGCCTCGATGCCTCGAAGCGCTCGGCCGTGGGAAAAGCCGCCAATGCCTCCAAGGCGCGGATCGAGTCGTGGGTGGCCGACCGCAGGGCCGAGCTGCGCGACGCGGCGCGCCAGTCGAGTCTGGCCGAGAGCCGCCTCGACGTCTCCCTCCCGGGGGCGCGGCCCCCGCGGGGCGGACTGCACCCGATGTCGAAGCTCATGCGCGAGATGTCGGACTTCTTCCGGGTGCGCGGCTTCTCGATCGAGACGGGTCCACAGGTCGAGACCGACTGGAACAACTTCGGCGCGCTGAACTTTCCCGAGGATCATCCCGCGCGAGACATGCACGATACCTTCTTCGTCGAGGGCGGGCACGTGCTGCGCACCCATACCTCGCCGGTCCAGATCCGGGCCATGAGCCAGCGGGAGCCGCCGTTCCGCTTCATCGCGCCCGGGCGGGTCTACCGCCATGACAGCGACGCGACCCACTACCCCATGTTCCACCAGATCGAGGGCTTCCTCGTCGACGATCGGGTGACCTTCGGCGATCTGAAGGGCCTCCTCTACGACTTCGCACGCCACCTCATGGGACCCCAGATCCAGCTCCGCTTCCGCGCCAGCTACTTCCCCTTCACCGAGCCCTCCGCGGAGATGGACTTCCCCTGGCAGGAGGGCTGGCTGGAGTGGGGGGGCTGCGGGATGATCCATCCCCGGGTCCTCGAGAACTGCGGGATCGATCCGCAGCGCTGGCAGGGATTCGCCTTCGGCATGGGGATCGACCGGATCGCGATGCAGCGTCTGGCGATCCCGAACATCCGGATGCTCTTCGACCCGGACATCCGGGTCCTGGAGCAGGTGCGGTGAGGGTCTCCCTTGGCTGGCTGGCGGAGTGGGTGGACCTTCCGTCCCCCGACCGCCTCGCCGAGACCCTCACGCTCGCGGGCCTCGAGGTCGAGGCGCTCGAGCGCAGCGGCCCCGACCTCTCGGGAATCGTCGTGGGACGCGTCGTCGACTGTCGGGCCCATCCCGACGCCGACCGGCTGCGCGTCTGCGAGGTCGACTGGGGCCAGGCGGAGCCAGCGCACGTCGTCTGTGGAGCGCCGAACGTCGCCGCGGGCCAGCTCATCGCCTTCGTCCCCGCCGGCCAGCGCCTGCCGGACGGCACGCGGCTCAAGCGAGCCAGGATTCGCGGACAGGTCTCGGAGGGGATGATCTGCTCGGACCGGGAGCTCGGGCTCGGCGAGGACCAGTCCGGGATCCGCGTGCTGGACGCCGATGCCACGGTCGGCGCACCGCTCGCAGAGGCCATCGAGTGCGGCGACACCGTTCTCGACGTCGCGATCACCCCGAACCGGGGCGACTGCGCGTCGATGCTCGGGATCGCCCGCGAGGTCCAGGCGCTCTTCGGGGGGGAGCTCCGCCTTCCCGAGATCGCTCCCGAGGTCGAGCAGGGAGCTCCCGCCGCGCAGGCGATCGGTGTGCGGATCTCCGACCGCGCCGGCTGCCCCCGCTACGCGGCCCGCGTCGTCCGCGGGGTCCGCGTCGGACCCTCGCCCGAGGCCCTCCGCGCCCGCCTCGAGGCGGCGGGGCACCGTTCGATCAACAACGTGGTCGACGTGACGAACCTGGTGCTGGCGGAGTGGGGCCAGCCGCTGCACGCCTTCGATCTGGCGAGCATACGCGGCGCAGAGGTGGAGGTTCGTTCCGCGCGGCCCGACGAGAAGATCGCGACGCTCGACGGCGAGACCCGCAGCCTGCTTCCCGGCGACCTGGTCATCGCGGACCGCGAACGCGCCGTCGCGATCGCCGGCATCCTGGGGGGCGCCGAGACCGAGGTGCGTCCGGGCACCTGCGATGTGCTGCTCGAGAGCGCGCACTTCGATCCCTCTCGAATCCGGCGCACCGCGCGGCGCCTGGGAGTTCAGACCGAGTCCTCGTACCGCTTCGAGCGGGGAATCGACCGCGAGGGGATCGAGCGCGCCCTGGACCGTGCCGCACGGCTGATCGCCGATCTGGCCGGAGGTCAGGTCGCCCCTGGCCGGGTCTCCGCCGAGGGCGACCCCGCTCCGGCAGCCGGGCCGATCGAGCTGGAGTTCGACGTCGTCAACCGGCTGCTCGGAACCCAGCTGTCGGAGAGCGAGATCCGCGGGGTTCTCTCTCGGCTCGGAATCGAGGGGCTGCCGGCGAACGTCCCCGGCCGGGCGCACTTCCAGGTTCCGAGCTGGCGCAACGACCTGCAGATCGGCGTCGACCTGGTCGAGGAGGTGGCCCGGATCCACGGCTACGATCGGATCCCCACGACGGTGCCCGAGGCGCCGCTCTGTGGGGCGACGCTTCCGCCCCTGATGCCCACGATCGAGCGCGCGCGCGACAGCCTGTGGGCGTCCGGAGCCTTCGAGATCCTCAGCCTTCCGGTGAGCCATCGCCGGGATGCGGACGCCCTGCGGCTCGCTGCCGACGATCCCCGGCGGCCCGCGCTGGCGCTTCTCAACCCCCTGGTCGAGGACGAGGACCGCCTGCGCACGAGCCTGCTGCCCGCGGTGCTTCGGGCGGCTTCGATGAACCTGGCGCGACAGGTCGACGAGGTGCGGCTCTTCGAGGTCGGGCCGGTCTTCCTACGGGCCGGCTCCCAGGAGCTGCCCGCGGAGCGAGAGGCGCTGGTGGCCGTGTGGATCCAGGGCGATCGCAAGTCGCCCTGGGAGCCCGACCCCCGCCCCGCCGGCTTCTTCGAGCTCAAGGGCGTCGCGGAGCGGCTCCTCGAGGATCTCTCGCTCGACGGGGTCTTCGAGGCCGGCTCTACCGAGCCCTATCTGCACCCGCGGGTCTCGTGCGAGATCCGCTGCGGCAAGCATCGCCTGGGGGCGCTGGGCGAGCTTCATCCCGAGACCGCCGAGGCGTTCGGGATCGAGGCCCCGTGTGCGGTGCTGGAGCTGGACCTCGAGAGTGTGCCCCAGCTCGCCACGCGCCCGCCGCGCTACCGCGAGGTCTCGAGGCACCCCGCCGTACGCCGCGATCTGGCCTGGGTCTTCGATGCGGACTGCGCGGCGGGGGACATTCTCGCCGGGATCCGCAAGGCCGGCGGCTCGAGCCTCGTGTCCGTCGACCTCTTCGACCGATACGGGGGGGAGGCCGTCGGCGAGGGCCGGGTGAGCCTGGCGTTCCGGCTCATCTTCCAGCGTCCAGACCGGACATTGACCGAGGACGAGGTCGCCCGGTTCATCGGTCGGATCGAGGGGATGCTGGAGAAGCGCTTTCAGGGGGCGCGGCGCTCGGCCGCGAATGGAGGAGTGGCAAGGTGACGAAGGCAGACATCGTCGAGACCATCTATCAGCGGGTCGGCTTCTCGAAGAAGGAGTCGGCAGAGCTCGTCGAGACGGTCTTCGACTCGATCAAGGAGTCGCTGATCGAGGGCCGCAAGGTCAAGTTCTCGGGCTTCGGGAACTTCATCGTGCGCGAGAAGAACGCGCGCAAGGGCCGCAACCCGCAGACCGGCGAGGAGATCCAGCTCGAGGCGAGGCGCGTGCTGACCTTCAAGCCGAGCCTCGTGCTGAAGAACGCGCTAAACCAGTAGCCGGATCGCGAAGCGGGGAGGGCGAGCATGGACACCGTCGAGAGCTCGATGCGGTCGGTCCCGGAGAAGAGCTACTTCCGGATCGGAGAGGTCGCGAAGCTGACGGGCGTCAAACCCTACGTGCTGCGCTACTGGGAGACGGAGTTCAAGGCGATGATTCCGCCCAAGTCCCGCTCCCGCCAGCGCATGTACCGCCGGCGCGACATCGAGACGATCCTGCGAATCAAGCACCTGCTCTACCAGGAGCGCTTCACGATCGAGGGGGCCCGCAAGCGTCTCGCGGAGCTGCAGCGTGGCGCCGACCCCGGCTCCCCCTCGGCGTCCGATCGCAGGGATCTCGCAAGGCTTCGCGAGGAGCTCGAGGATATCCGGGGTCTGCTCGCCGAGGCCTGAAGATCCGCCTTGTCGATCGGGCCGAGCTAGCGCTCCAGCATCGCCCACCGACGACGCTGGAGCGCCGCTCGGATCGGATCGGGCACGGCCGCGTCTCCCTCGCGGGCTCGGATCCCGGAGCTGGCCACGCCGGGCACGGCTCGAGCGCCTCGATGCCCGGTGCCGACGGCCTTCTTGCGGACCGTCTTGCTCGCGGTGGCCCTCGCGCGCGCCTTCGCTCCGGACACCGTCTTCTTGCGGGTCGTCTTTCGGGGGGTGCGCTTCCTCGATGGGCTCTTGCGCGAGGTCGCCTTCTTGCGCGCCGTCTTTCGCCGCAGACTCTTCTTGGCCGCAGGCTTCTTGCGCGCCGGTCCCTTGCGGGCCGTCTTCTTGCGGGTGCTTCGCCCGGCACTCGCGGCCTTCTTGCGGGCCGTCTTCTTGCGGGCCGTCTTCCCGCGACGGGCTCTCTTGGGTGCGGCCTTCTTACGTGCTGCCAAAAGTTCCCCCTGGGAGCGGATCGAAGCTCGAGGTGAAGACCGCAGACTAGGCCAGGTCTCGGAGGACTTCTAGTCGGCCACGCCTGGCCATGCTCGCGCGTGCAGGCTGCTAGACTCCCGCCCGCCGACGAGGACCCGATGACCGACCCCCCCCTTTTGCCCCCCCAGACGAGACCGAGCTCCGAGCGAAGAACACTGCGCTTCGCCCGCTGGGTCGTTCGGCGGCGCACTCCGCTGGCGGTCGGCCTGGTCGGCGTCACCCTCTTCTTCGCCTTTCCCAGCCTGAACGCGGTCCTCGACGCGCTCGGGCAACGGCTTCCGGGTCCCGTCGTTCGCGTCGACAGCCGCGCCCGGGACCTCTTCCCGGACCATCCCTTCATCCGCGCGCAGGACAAGTTCGCTGGCAAGTTCGGAAACTCCACCACCGTCGCCATCGCGGTCGAGGTCTCGAAGGGAACGATCTTCACGCCGCAGACGCTTGCCAGGATCGATCGCATCACCAAGTCGCTCGACGGCTGGGACTACGAGTCGCACGTCGAGGATCGCCGCGCCCTGCAGATCGAGCTCGAGGACCGCGGCCTGCTCTCACGCGGCGAGATCCGCGAGGAGCTGGATCGCCGCTACCCGCCCTATCCGGTCAACCACGATCTGGTCCGGGGAATCACCCACCACACGACGCGCGTGGTCGAGATGGATCCGGTCGGCGGGGTGACCGGCGACTACCTGATGGAGGAGCTCCCCGAGACCCAGGACGAGGCGGACCGGGTTCGGGCCCGGGTGCGCGAGCTGATCCCCTGGGTGTACGGCCGGCTCGTGAGCCGCGACGAGCGCGCCGCCCTGATCACGGCCGGCTTCGTGACCGATCGCCTGGACCGGCGTGAGATCTTCCGCGCAGTCTTCGACCACGTCCAGGCCATCGTCGAGCGCGAGTCGGATTCCGAACATCGGCTCTTCGTGGTCGGCGTCCCGATCCTGACCGGCTGGATCCTGAAGGATGCCTGGCAGATCGTCGTCTTCGTCCTGCTCGCGGCGGTCACGGTCTTTGCTCTGCTCTGGCTCTACTTCCGGCGCGGGCACGGGGTGCTCATTCCCGTGGTCTGCGCGATCGTCACGGTGATCTGGGGGGTCGGCTTCACGGGCTGGCTGGCGATCCCCTTCGATCCGCTGATCCTCGTGATTCCGATGATCATCACGGCGCGCGCCGTCTCCCACACCGTCCAGATGGCCGAGCGCTTCTTCGAGGACTTCGAGTCGATCTCGGCGGAGCACGACGATCCCGAGGAGGCCAAGCGGGAGGCCGCGGCTCGAGCCATGAGCGAGCTCATCGTCCCCGGAACCCTCGGGATCATCACCGATGTCGCAGGACTGCTCGTGATCATGCTCACGACCATTCCCCAGATGCGCAACCTGGGGCTCTTCGGGGCGTTCTGGGTCGCGTCCATCGCCGTGACGGTCGAGATCCTCCATCCTATCCTGATCTGCCTGCTGCCGCCCCCCCGTGAGTCCAAGCACTACGTGCCGCGCTTCATGATCCGGGCGACCCGGGTGCTGGGAATCGCGACCACCCACCCCCGGGGCAAGTGGTGGATCGCCGGCACCGCGGTCGCCCTCTTCGCGGGATCGGCCTTCCTCACCTTCACCCGTTCACAGATCGGAGAGGCGAGCGCCGGAACCCCCCTCTTCTGGCCCGACCATCCCTTCAACGTGGCAGCCGCCGAGATCAGCCGGCGTTTCGGGGGCGCCGACGCACTGATCGTCTACGCCGACGGGGACCGCGACAACTCGGCGATCGACGCTGCGGTGCTGCACCAGCTCGAGTCGCTCGATCGGACCCTGGAGATCGAGAGCGGGGCACAGGGAGCGGTGTCCCTGGTTCCCCTGGTGCGCAGCGTCAACCGGGGACTGCGCTACGGAGATCCCAAGTTCGAGGAGGTCCCCGGGGGAGCCGGCGTGCGAGGGCTGATCTTCCGGATCCGAACCAACGCTCCGCCGGGCGCCCTCGGCCAGCTGCTCACGAACAGCGGTCGCGCGACGAGCATGATGGTCTTCTATCCCGATCATCGCGGCGAGACGATCCGTCGCGCGGTGAGCGCCTCGGAGAGGTACATCCGGGCGCACCCACTGGGCCAGGTGAGCGTACGGCTCGACGAGAATCATGGGTCCCCGGGAGCTCCCTGGTACGACATCGAACGGCTCGAGGACCTGCTCTACTACACCCTGGGCCCCCTGCTCCCGGTACGCCAGCACAGCCTGCAGGTACGCATCCGCGTTCCCGGCGGCTATCGCGAGGTCCCGGTGCAGAGCGTCGCGCAGGTGGGGTTGCCCGGCTGGTTCGAGGACTTTCGCAAGGCCGCCCTCGCCACCTACCGCGAGACGCGCGCCCACGTCCGCGAGAGCGAGGTCTTCACCTGGCCGGACGGTCTCGCGGACTGGGACGGGGGAGACGTGGAGCAGTGGTGGGACGATCCCGAGCTGGGAATTCGTGCGCTCTCGGTCGACACCCGCTCCCTGCTCGTAGAGGATCTGCGCGCGCGCGATCCCGAGCCACAGTTCCAGGCCACCGGAACCTGGACGCGCGGAGTCCAGCTGGTGATGGCCGGGGGCGTGATGGGCACCCTGGCCGCCGTCAACGACGAGGTGGAGCGGAGTCACCTCGCAAACATCACGCTGATCCTCTTCGTCATCTTCGTGCTCCACTCGCTCACCTATCGGTCGCTGGCGAGCGGGGGCATCCTGCTGCTGCAGCTCGCCACGGCGACGCTGCTCTCTCTCGCCTACATGGCGGTTCGTGGGCTGGGGCTCAACATCAATACGCTCCCGGTACAGGCGGTGGGTGTTGGGATCGGCGTGGACTACGCGATCTACGTCGTCGACCGGATCCGCCAGGAGGTCGCCGCGAACGGCGGCGACATCGACCTGGCCATTCGCCGCGCGATTCGCACGACAGGAATGGCGGTCACGTTCACGGCGACGACCGTCGTCGGTGGAATCATCTTCTGGGTCTTCTCGACGCTGCGCTTCCAGGCCGAGATGGCCCAGCTGCT